>JBDKTJ010000115.1:0-49599 GCA_039698075.1 Thermoguttaceae bacterium
AGCCAGGGCCCCAACGGCGCGAACGTGTCGAACCCCTTGCCGCGGCACCATTGGCTCGAACCCCAAGGCCCCTGCCAATCGCGGGCGCTGACGTCGTTGGCGCACGTGTAGCCGAGCACGTAGTCCAACGCCCGATCGCGCGACACATTTTTGCACGGCCGTCCGATGACCACCGCCAACTCGGCCTCGTAGTCGACCTCGTCGCTCCGCAGATGCCGCGGCAACAGGATCGGATCGTCCGGGTGTTGCACGGCGGTGGTCGGTTTCATGAACAACACCGGAAACTGCGGAATCTTCGCGTTGCCTTCGGCAGCATGGCGGCGATAGTTCAGCCCGATGCACAGAATGTTCACTGGCGAGATCGGCGCGAGTCGCTTCAAAACCTTCGCCGGACGGTCCGTCACGGAGCAGTCGCCGAAAATGTCTCCGGCAAGCTCCACCGTCGCGCCGTCCGCCATGATCGCGGCGTATTTGATCGTTCGATCGGGATCAAGATAACGAAGAATTTTCATGGGAAACGGTTTCCATCCTTGCGAGAACACGACGGGCAAACGATCTGCCTAGGGCAAGTTTAACAGCGGCGTGGGCGTGAAACCGATCACGATGAACGCCAGCGTCGCCCAGCCCAAGATGTAGCGAAAAACGCCGAGCGGCTCCTCGTCGTCGGCCGTGGGCGGATGGATCGGGCCCATCAAAAACAGCAGCACGACCATCAGAATCCACTGTCCCAACGTCTCCCACTTCCAAATTACCAGGAACAACGCCGTCAGCAGCAGCGTCTTCGCCACGCGATGAGCCTTGCGACGCAACAACGCATACAAAATGTGCCCCCCGTCGAGCTGCCCAATCGGAATCAAGTTCAACGACGTGACCAGCAGCCCGACCCAACCGGCAAACGCCATCGGGTCGATGACCACTTCGTAGCCTTTGGGAGTCGGGCCCAAAATCCAATAGACGAGCGCTTTCACCAACAACGGATCGCCGAACAACATGGCGTTCTTGACCGGCACGGCAAAACCGGAATGTTTTAGTCCGACGACGAGAAAAATGATCGTCGGCACCAGCCCGGCCAACGGACCGCTGATGCCGATGTCGAACAAGGCCCGGCGATGCCCGACGCGCGGCTCCATCGCAATCACGGCGCCCATCGTTCCGATCGGCGAAAATGGCATCGGAATGAAATACGGCCAACTGGCGTAAACGCCGTAGCGATGCGCCTGAATGAAGTGGCCCATCTCGTGACACAGCAAAATGGTCATCACCGGCAGCGCGTATCGAAGGCCCGAGACCAAACCGGCCAGCCACCCCTGCTCGATCCACGCTTTGTCCGACGCCCCGGCCAGCAACGTGGTCAAACAGGTGCCCAAAAACAACAGAAGCGGCAAACGCCAGCGGCGACGCGAACGGACCGGCCGCACCTCGACCCACTGCCAAGGCGCACCGGCCGACATCTCCGCCGTTTCCACCTGCACCAGCTCGGGCGGAATCGTCTCCGGCTCCGGCCACGCCTGATCGTCCTTATTCGTTTCATCCATCCTTGGCATTGTAACTTGTGTCCACGGACCAGACAACACGGGCATCCTGAAAGCCCCAGGAGCGGGACACGGCCATGAATCCACGAAGATTTAACCAAAAACGGGGGCGTCGCACCGACTTGAACCAACGAATTACTCGCGGGGAAATTCCCGTTCGACCACGTCGGCAAACTCCTCGGGCGTCGACACACGCGCCGCCTGCCGTCGAAACGCTCGGGCGCCGGCGTGACCCTGGCCGTAGCAACACGCGTAGCATCGCATCAGGACCGTGCCCTTTTGCGGACCGAATCGCTCGACGATCAAACGGTAATGCTCCAGCAACAACTCGCGCTGCCGCTCAAGCGACGGCGATGGCGGAATCGGTTCGCCGCGCAGCGCCGAGGCGACTTGCTGAAACAGCCACGGCGCCCCCAACGCGGCCCGGCCAATCATCACGCCGTCGACCCCGTAGCGTGCGAACGCCTGAACCACGGCCGTCGGCGTCCACAGGTCTCCGTTGCCGATCAACGGGATGCGATGCAGATGCGGCTTCACGCGCGCGATCTCGTCCCAATCGGCCTTGCCGCGAAACATCTGATCGGCGGTCCGGCCGTGCACCGTCACCGCCGCGCCGCCGGCCGACTCGACCGCCTGGGCGACGTCGATCGCATTGATCGTGTCGCGCGTCGGCCCCAGACGAATTTTCGCCGTCACCGGCGTCGGACGGCACGCCGCCGCCACCCGCTCGATGATGCGTCCGATCCGATCGGGATCGCGCAGCAAATACGAGCCGCTTTCGGCCTTTTCGGCCACGTCGCGCACCGGGCAGCCGAAGTTGAGGTCGATCACGCTTGCGTGAAACTCTTCGGCCAAACGGCGACCCACGGCGGCCAGCTTCTCGGGATCGTTGTCCCAAATCTGCACGGACAACGGACGCGGCTCGTCCAGGACGCCCCACAGTCGGTCGGGCAATTCGTCGCCGCGCGCATCGCCATGGAACCAGCCCCGCGCGCTCAACATCTCGGTCGCCGGAAGTCCTACGCCGCCCAGCCGACGGATCATCTGCCGGAACGCGTAGTTCGTGAAACCGGCCATCGGGGCCTGAAGCACCGGCGGGTCGACCCGAAGCGGCCCAATCCAGAGCGGGTTCATGGTTGGATCACAAGCGCCCCGACCAACCGATTGGCCGGCACCGCCGCCGGCAGAACCGTCAACGCATACTCGGCGATCGCTCGATTGTAGTCGGTCAGCGTCTCCAACAACGCCAACGTCTGCTGCGTTTGCGAGGCGATGTCCTTCAGCAACGGGTCGATCGAGCCCGACGCCTTGCGGTAGCGATCCACGTTGGCCGCGCGAACCACGTCGGCCTCGACCACCGCCGCAGCCTGCCGCTGCGCTGTTTCGCCCAGCGTCGGAATCTCCGTGGCCAATCGGCGAATCGGCCAAGACTCGACCACCGAACGCGGCTGAGCGTCCAAACGCAAAGCATATCCGCCTGAATGCGGAACCGTCGTGGCCACCGGCCAAGAAGCCGGATCGTCCGTCATGCCGATGTGCGAAGCCAGATCATATTGAGCGCCGAGCAGCGCGGCATGCGCCTCGCGCGTCGCGGCGTGGGCGGCTCGCTGCGACGCCTCCCATCGCAACATCTCCGCCGCTCCGGCCGACGTGCTGCGATGCTCCAACGCCATCGACACCAGCCCATCGAGCAATTCTTCCTGCTGCACCAGCGTCTGGTAGGCCGCCGTGCGTTGACGCAAACGCCAATACGACTCGATCGTCGCCTGACGATCCGCCGCGGCGGCCCGGCCCACGCAATCGGCCAGACTCATCGGCCGTCCGAGACCCTCGGGCAGCGAGCGATTCCAATAGAGCGCGATCGACAACTGCTTGACGCGAGCGGCCGGCGCGGCCTGCTGCAACGCCGGATACAACGCCGATGAATTGGACGCCGCGGTCGCCTCGGACGGCGAGGCCGGTTTGTTGGCCGTCCGCGTCTTCGCCGGCTGTTCGACCGGAACCAACGGCTTCGTCACCGGCACGTCGAGTTCTTCGCTCGACGAATTGCGGGGCGGCGCCAAGGTCGGCTCGTTTTTCTTCAAATCGCCGATCGCCGGCTTCGGCTCCACCTGAGTCGGCCCGTTCCAAGTCGCCGATTCCTCACGCGGCGGCGCCAACGTCGGCTCGTTCTTGCCGAGCGACTGCAAACTCTTGGAGGTCGCCGGCGTGGATTCGGTCGTGCGCCAGCCTTTGGTCGCCGACGTTCCCGTCTGCGTCGGAGCGACAACCGGCTCAGTGGCCGCCGTCGGTCGAACCGCATTGGGCACGAACGGCGCTACGGGCGTCTGCGACGGTCCGATCAACATGGCCACCAACGCCTGCGGGCTGGACGCCGGACTGGCCACGATCAGCCCGTATTGCGCAATCTCGCGGTTGTACTGGCAAGCCATGCTGACGAACGTGCGCCGCTGTTCGAGCAACTGGGCGTTGGACGCAATCACGGCCGCGGGATCTCGGGCCTCGCCGGCAGCCGCCAAAACGTCCTCGGCCGCCAACACCGCCGCCGCTTGGTCGTCGATCGCCTGACGTCGGATCGGCAAAACGCGTTCCAACAGAACGATCGGCTCGGGAGGCGTTCGGCCCGCAAAAAGCTCCTGAAAATTCGTCCGATACCCGCCCACGTGCGGACGATCGGACGGCAACGGCAACGGCGATCCCGCCGGCAGATGCATCCGTCGCGCCAACTCGCACTGGGCGGCGACCGCCGCCAACTCGGCGCGTCGGACCATCGCCGAGGAAGACGCCTCCGCAAGTCGCAGCGACGCTCCCTCGCCAAGGGACTTCAACGACTCCAGCGTCTTGACGCTGTCCAAACAAAAGCGATAGTCGCCCACCGCTTGGACCAACTGCCAGTAGCTGCGGACCATCTCCAACTGCTCGCGACGATCCATCGTGGAACTGACCGCGCTGAGCAACGTCAACGGCTGCCCGGTCAGCGCGCTGCCGGCCGGCAAACTCATCGCCTCGGCGATCAACTCGGGCGGACGTCGACGAGTTGCCGACGATTCGCTGGTTGTCGCCGCGCGGACCACTCCGTCGCTCGTAGACACGGTCGGCTGCAAAGCGGCAGCCGGCGCGAGATTTTCACGGACGTTTCTGGCGGGCAGAACGGCGTCGGACGATTGTCCCAACAGCAGGCCGCCCAGTAGGATTCCGACAAGGTGCATCACTTCGTGTTTCCCGAACGAGGCTTATCCCAGAGGAGCATCAACTATAATCTGACATTTTTTCCCAGCTTAGTCAATCCGGGGATGCGTTGGTTTTGGCACGTCCGGCACAGATGGCATAATCCTCGCAACAGATATCGCGTCGGTGGCGAATTGCGAACGAAAAAACGGCATGTAACGAATGTGCCACGCCGTCGCAGAAAGAGAATCGCCCAACGTCACAATGGAAACACTAGGCGCGCTGCGAACACAAGAAAGAGTTTAACGATTGTCGAGACATCCCAAGCAGAGAGCTGCGCCCGGGATAACCAACACGATCTCCGAAAGCCATCGGACCGTGCAACCGGGAGACGGATCAACGCGGCTTTCGTCGCGACAGAGACAACGGAGGCGGAGGCGACTCCACGTCATCCCGGTCCGCAACATGCCACAAGGGCAAGCCGCGTTGCGCACGTTCGGCCAGCGCCATTAACTTTTCCTGGGTTCCCGGCATCGCATTGGAGGCTTCAAACCGACTGAACTCGATTTCCGGCGGTTCGAAGTCCCAGATGCCCATCCTGATTGCCTCAAGCACGGACCTCGGCACAATTAAAGCTCCTTCTTCCGAACCGATAGCAGATAAGCAGGAATGAGTGGTTCTAGTATCTGACGTCTCGTGAAAAATGTCAAGCAAATGGTCAAAATCGTCACCCTTGTGAGTAGGGGTGCACAGCGCGAAAGCTCCCCACTCACGCACAGGTTCGCCATCTTCACAACATTCAATCCATAGAGACGTGGTCGCACTTGATTTTTCACGCACAATGGCGTCTCTTATAGCGACGGGCATAGGCTGGCGGAACAGCAACAGCCATCCGCCCCGCGAGGGATGTCTTTTTCAACTACGGTGAGTTGTCTCCATGAGTGATTCCGCTACGTCCCCCTCTCGCAACAAAGCGTTGCTTTTGGTCCTCGCGCTGGTGATTGCCGGCTATTTGGCCGCGGCATGGTTCCACTGGCCGCAACACGGCGCCGAGCAGATCGTAGCCGGCGGTGAACATGTCGTGATCGCCGCGCATCCGCCGTATTGGATGGTTACGCCGTTCGCGTTGTTGTTGGGGGCCATCGCCGTGGCGCCGCTGCTGCCCGGCGTTTGTCACTGGTGGGAAAGCAATCTGCATCGATTTTACGTGGCCGGCGGATTGGCCGCGCTGACGTTGGCGTACTATTTGACCATGCACGCCGCGCCGATCGCCGCCCATTGGCCCGCCGCGCACACCGCGCCGCCGGCCGCGACGGGCCTGAACGTCTCGCTGACCGGCGAAGTGCTGGCCAACGCAATTCTCAATGAATACATCCCGTTTATCGTGTTGCTGTTCAGCCTATACACCATCAGCGGCGGCATTCGCATCGAGGGCGACTTGCCGGCCCGTCCGCGGACCAACTGCGCATTGCTGGCCGTCGGCGCGGTGCTAGCTAGTTTCATCGGCACGACCGGCGCGGCGATGTTGCTGATCCGGCCTCTGCTGGAGACCAATCATCAGCGCAAACACGTCCGGCACACGGTGGTCTTTTTCATTTTCATCGTCTGCAATTGCGGCGGTCTGCTGTTGCCGCTTGGCGATCCGCCGTTGTTTCTCGGCTATTTGATGGGCGTGCCGTTCCTTTGGACCCTTGTGTTGTGGAAGGAATGGCTGTTCGTCAACGGCATGTTGTTGGTCATCTATTATGTGTGGGACCGATGGTTCTGCTATCCGCACGAGACCTCGGTCGATCTGGCCCACGACGAAACCCGGGTGCACCGGCTTCGGTTCGGCGGACTTTGGCCGAACGCCTTTTTGCTGGGCGGCATCGTGCTGTCGGTCGGACTGCTGGACCCGAGCAAAACGCTGCCCGGCACCGATTGGCATCCGTGGCTTTACCTGCGCGAAATCGTCCAGTTGGGGCTGGTCGGCCTGTCGCTCGCATTGGGCAGCGCGCATCTGCGGCGGCAGAATCACTTCAACTACGCCGCGATCTTGGAGGTCGCCGCGCTGTTCTTCGGTATTTTTGTCTGCATGCAGCCGGCGCTGCAAATTCTCGCGGTCGAGGGCCCTAATCTCGGGCTGAGCCGGCCGTGGCATTTCTTTTGGGCCTCGGGCGGCCTTTCGTCGGTGCTCGACAACGCGCCGACCTACGTCGTGTTTTTCGAGGCGGCCCGAGCGCTGACCGAAAAACTCGGTCTGACGCCCGCCGTGGCCGGAGTGGCCGAACCTCTGCTGATCGGCGTCAGCCTCGGCTCAGTGTTCATGGGCGCGAACACCTACATCGGCAACGGGCCAAACTTCATGGTCAAAGCAATCGCCGAGAAGTCGGGCGTGTCGATGCCCAGCTTTTTTGGATATATGTTGTATAGCATCGCCATTCTGATTCCGTTGTTCGTATTGACAACGTTCCTTTTTATATGACGGCTGTGGACTACCAAGACATTGCGACCGATGAGCAACTGCGGAATTATTGCCGCACGCTTTTGCACGCGAAAACCATCGCGTTCGACACCGAATTCGTTTCCGAACACACCTACCGCCCGGTGCTTTGCCTGGTTCAGGTCTGCGCCGACGATCAACTGGCCGTGCTCGACGCCATGACGATCGGCGACATGGCTCCGTTCTGGGAGGCGTTGGCCGCACCGGGCCACGAGACGATCGTTCACGCCGGCCGCAGCGAACTGGAGTTCTGTCTGTTGGCCATCGGGCGACGGCCGACGCAGTTGTTCGACGTGCAGTTGGCCGCCGCGATGGTCGGCGCCGAGTATCCCGCCGGACTGGGCACGATTTTGACCAAGTTCCTGGGCCGCACGCCTTCCAAACATGAAACGCGGACCGATTGGCGTCATCGCCCGCTGAGCAAACGCCAGCTCGAATACGCGCTGAACGACGCGCGATTTCTGCCGTCGCTGTGCGAGACGATTCGCGGCCAGCTCGACGCGCTCGGACGCCGGGCGTGGCTGGACGAGGAAATGGAAACCTGGCAGTCGGAGATCGAGCGTTCGATGTCGCAAGAGCGTTGGCGCCGCGTGTCGGGCAACGCCGGCATGGACGCCCGGGGACTGGCGATCCTGCGCGAATTGTTCCACTGGCGCGACGCCGAGGCGCAGCGTCGCAACCAACCGGTGCGGCGAATTTTGCGCGACGATTTGATCGTCGAGCTGGCCCGTCGCGGGTCGGCCGATCCGGTGCGCATCCGCGCCGTGCGGGGCATGGAACGCGGCGACTTGCAGCGACGCATGAGCGAGATCGCCGCGGCCGTTCAACGAGGACTCGATCTGCCCGAGGCCGAATGTCCGCCGCGTCCCCCGCGTGAAAAAGTGCCCGAGTTGTCGGTGCTCGGCCAGTTTCTGTTTTCCGCGCTGGGCAGCATTTGTCGCGAGGCGCAGTTGGCGCCGAATCTGGTCGGCACGCCCAACGACATCCGCGAGTGGATCGCGCATCGGATCTCGCGAAGCCGGAGCAAGTCGGCCGCCGTTCCGCAGCTTGGCCGGGGCTGGCGCGCGGAGTTTGTCGGGCGGCTGTTCGAGGATCTGCTGTCCGGCCGGCTCACGGTCCAGGTGGCCGACCCCAAATCGGACCATCCGCTCCGCTTCCAAAACTCTTAATACGCGTCCCCACTTGAAAATGCGCGGATGCTTTTCCGCGAAAACGGTTGATCGTTTCCCTAGGAACGCTCCAACCGCTTGCGATTTCACAAGACTTTTTGGCAAAACGACGCGACTTGCCAAGCCCTGCCGACGCCTAAGTGTCCCCGATGTCGTTAAGCGTTTATTTTTCACACTTTTAGCTGTGGTGATTGGCAAAAATAGCACCCGTTGGTAAAATTCTAATGAACCGAGAAAGACGTGTGGGTCGGTAGTCCATTTAGGTGGGGGGCAACTCTATGAGTGTGCAAGCACCAACTTCGGATGCCGGACTTTTGGATCTGTTGCGGATCACGGGTCCCTTGGGCGTGACGGAACTGGCGGATGCGATGGAAGTTACGCCCACCGCCGTGCGTCAGCGACTGGTTCGGCTGTTGCGGCAGCAGGCGATTCAACGCGAGGCGACCCGTCACGGACGCGGCCGGCCAAAACATCGTTACTGGTTGACGGAAAAGGGGTTGCGTCTGACCGGATCGAACTTCACCGACCTGGCGATGACGCTTTGGCAGGATATTCGCCAGAAGGACGACCCGACGTTGCATCGGGAGACGCTCAAACGGATCGCCCGGGGACTGGCCGCCGGCTATGCGGGCCAAATTCAGGGCAAAACGCCCGCCGAACGGATGCAATCGCTGGCCCAACTGCTCGGCAACCGACGAATTCCGACCTCGGTCGAACCGTCGGAACATGGCCCCGTGCTGACGCAGCACGCCTGCCCATACCCCAATTTGGCCGAAAAAGACCAAGACATCTGTACGATGGAGCGAATGATGTTTTCGGAGTTGCTCGGCCAAAACGTCGAGATGACGGAATGTCGACTGCAAGGCGGCAACGAGTGCCGGTTCCAAACGAGCTGAAAGTTCGCTATACTGACGGCTGTTTGATCGGCAAGACCGCAAGGGCGCCCCATCAACGGCCCGGTTCTTTCGGGGAGACTCGAAATCGCCGTTGCGTCGCCGTGCCGACCATCCGCGAACGGCTTGGGGAAAGGAACCGCCGGGCATTGGAGATGCGACCAGGATGAGCGATACAGCAACCACGACACCAACACCACCTTGGCTCGAAGGACGTTTTGAAGAGGGCGTCCTGTTGACCACGTTGGAGCAATCGATCAATTGGGCCCGCCAAGGCAGTCTTTGGCCGGTCACCTTCGGGTTGGCCTGTTGCGCCATCGAGATGATGTCGGGCGGGGCCGGCCGATTCGACCTCGACCGGTTCGGCGCCGGTGCGTTTCGACCCAGTCCGCGTCAGGCCGACATGATGATCGTCGCCGGCACGGTGACCTACAAGATGGCCAGCCGGGTGCGGCGGCTTTACGAACAGATGGCCGATCCGAAGTACGTCATCGCGCTCGGCGCGTGCGCCATCGGCGGCGGCCCTTACGGCGGCAACGCCTACCACGTGGTTCGCGGCGTCGACCTGATCGTTCCGGTCGACGTGTACGTCCCCGGTTGCCCGCCGCGTCCCGAGGCGTTCCTCGAAGGCATCATGCGGCTTCAAGAGAAGCTGCGCGGCCAAACAGTCGCCCGGCAGCGCGGCGCCGACGGCGGCTGGATCAGCCACATGCTG
The DNA here is from genome assembly GCA_039698075.1 of Thermoguttaceae bacterium. Classification (GTDB taxonomy): domain Bacteria; phylum Planctomycetota; class Planctomycetia; order Pirellulales; family Thermoguttaceae; genus JAJFVC01. Next base: position 9,960 of record JBDKTJ010000115.1, read on the forward strand.
CATCGCGGCAAGAAGGTTGAAGACGAACTGCCCGTCCCGCAAAGCAGCGGCTACGGCGTGGTCGACGATCGGCCGTTGGTGTTCGACCATCAAAAAGTGAAACCGAAGTAGTCGTCGGGCTGTTTTCGTCGCCGTTGCCAATCTCGAATCCGTTGATTCGTATGGAAATCGAAAGGTTGGGACCCTACCGAATCGTCGGTCGCCTGGGCCGCGGCGGCATGGGAATCGTCTATCGAGGCGTCGACCGCGACTCCGGCCAGCCGGCCGCCATCAAGCTGCTCTCCGCCTCGCTGGCCCAGCAGGAAGGTTTTCGGTCGCGTTTTGAGGCCGAAATCGAAACCCTTCGCAAGCTGAACCATCCGAACATCGTCCGCCTGTTCGGCTTCGGCGAGCAAGACGGCCATCTGTTTTATGCCATGGAACTGGTCGAGGGCAACAGTCTGGAGGAGGAACTGCGACGCGGCCGTCGGTTCCAATGGCGCGAAGTGGCGCGGATCGGCGTCGAGATGTGTCGGGCCTTGCGGCACGCGCACGATCGCGGCATCATCCATCGCGACATCAAGCCGGGCAACGTCCTTCTGACCGGCGACGACCACGCCAAGCTGTCCGATTTCGGCATCGCGCGGCTGTTCGGCAACACGCGGCTGACCGGCGACGGCAGCGTGTTGGGCACCGCCGAGTACATGGCGCCCGAACAGGCCGAGGGGCGTCCGGTCGATGCCCGGGCCGATCTGTACAGCTTGGGCGCGCTGATGTACGCCCTGATGGCCCGACGGCCGGTTTTCTCGGGCAAGTCGCTGGTCGAGGTGTTGCACAAACAACGTTTTGAGCCGCCGACGCCCCTGCGAAAACACGCGGCCGACGTGCCCGAAGAGTTCGAGGCGATCCTCGCCCAACTGCTCGCAAAAGACCCGTCGCAGCGCATCCCGAACGCCAGCCTGTTGGGCCGCCGGCTCGAAGCCATGTTGAAGGCGATTTCCGTCTCGCCCGAGACCATCGAAGCCGACACGGCGTGGTTTGACGACGAACTGCCGCCATCGGCCGCCGCCTCGTCTCGTCCGAGCGAAGATTTGCCGACCTTGCTGCCCGAAGGCGGCGAGTTGCCCGCGACGCAAATGCTTCCGCAAGGGTCCGACAAACCGTCGACGGAGCCCGTCGCGGCGACGCCTACGAGCAATGACGCGGCCCGCGCACGATTCACGCCCGTCGCCGAGGACGAGTTGGATCAGGCCGAAACGGTCGAGCCGAAATCGGCGTGGCCTTCGTGGCAAACCTGGGCGATGGTGGCCGCGCTGGTGGCCGTCGGACTGTCGATCCGGTGGTTTTTGCAGCCGCCGACGGCCGATGTCATGTACCGGCGAATCGTCGCCAAGACGGACAATTTGTCGGCCGACGCGATGGATGAAAAGATGAGCGGGCTGAGCGATGTCGAGGACGTTTTGAGGCTCATCCAAGATTTTTCCAATTATTACTCTCACGATCCTCGCGCCAGCCGGTTGTTTGAATACGAGAAGGCGTTGGATTTGCGGCGGTCCGAATTGATCTTTGAACAACAGATTCGCCAGCGCGAGCAAGAGAACAAGTTGCTGCCGATCGAGCAGGCCTATTTGGAGGCCGTCAACCGCGACACCCGACTGAATCCGACCCGTGCGATCGCCAAACTTCAAGCCATCCTCGATCTGTACGACCACCACGCAAACGGAGAAACGACCGTCGCCACGCCGTCGCATCGCCGCGCCGCGCAGCTTCAGCAAGAGGCCATCCGTCGTTGCTTGACCTTGGCTCGCTGCCAACTCGTCCGGCTCCAGAAAGAAACCGAACAACAAACGCCCGACCAACTTGCCATGCTGCGTGAACGACTCGACGCCGCCGATGCGCAACGGGCGGCCGATCCAAAACGAGCCGCGGCCGTCTATTGCGCCGTCATCGAGCTGTATGCCGATCGACCGTGGGCCGCGCAAGCCGTCGGTCGAGCCCGACAATCGCTGGCCGCTTTGAATCACAAGCCGAAACCGTAGCGATCGATCGGCCACAAGAAGGAGCCCTCCAAACATGTTTCCCACCACTCGACTGCGACGGCTTCGCTATCATCCGGCGATGCGCGACTTGGTCCGCGAAACGCGGCTTTCGCCGGCCAATCTGATTTTGCCCTTGTTCGTGCGACCCGGCCGCGGCGTTCGGCAACCGATCGCCTCGATGCCCGGCCACTGCCAGATTTCGCCCGACCTGCTGGCCGACGAGGTGAGCCAAGCCGTGGAACTGGGGCTCGGCGGCGTGATTTTGTTCGGCATTCCCGATCGGAAGGACGCCACGGGCAGCGAAGCCTTCGCCTCCGACGGCATCATCGTCCAGGCGATTCACGCGGCCAAACAAGCGGCGAAAGATTTTCTCGTGCTGACCGATTTGTGCTGCTGCGAATACACCGATCACGGCCATTGTGGGGCGATTGGCCGCGCGACCGGACGGCTTGACGTCGACAACGACGCGACGCTCGAACTGCTGGCCCGACAGGCCGTGGCCCACGCCAAAGCCGGGGCCGACGTCGTCGCCCCCAGCGGCATGATCGACGGCATGGTCGGCGCCATTCGCGCGGCGTTGGACGCGGCCGGTTTCCAGCACGTGCCGATTTTGAGCTACTCGGCCAAGTATGCCAGCGCGTTTTACGGTCCGTTCCGCGACGCCGCCGAGAGCGCGCCGCAGTTCGGCGATCGACGCAGCTATCAGATGGACCCGGCCGCATCGGTCGGCCAGGCGATCCGCGAGATCGAACTCGATCTGGCCGAAGGGGCCGACCTGGTGATGGTCAAGCCGGCGTTGGCCTATCTCGATGTGATCCGATTGGCCGCCGAGCGATTTCCGGGCGTGCCGTTGGCGGCCTACAACGTGTCGGGCGAGTACAGCATGGTCAAGGCGGCGGCCCAGTTGGGCTGGCTCGACGAGCGGGCCGTTGCGATGGAATGTCTAACGGCGATTCGTCGCGCCGGCGCGAGCATCATCTTGACCTATTGGGCCAAGGACGCCGCACGTTGGATCGCATAACAACTCTACGCGGGTTCTCTCCTTCGTCCTCGCGAGCCTCCAAATCATGAACGACGGGACCTCGATCGGGTTTTCGGACCTAGTGGCGGGCGCGCGACGCGGCGACGCTCCGTGCCGCGACCGGCTGTTCTCGCTGTGCCGCTCCTATTTGGCCGTCGCGGCTCGCTCGCAAGTGGAAACCTGGCTGCGGCGGAAAGTCGACGCCTCGGATCTGGTTCAAGAGACGCTACTGGAAGCCGTCCGCGACTTCGAGCATTTTCAGGGCCGCACCGAGCAGGAATGGATCGCGTGGCTGAAACGGATTTTGGCCCATAACGCGGCCGATTTCGTGCGTCATTATCGAGCGGCCAAACATGCCGCCCGGCGCGAAGTGCCTTTCCGCGACCCGGCCGACAGCCAATCGCCCGGCGCGCCGGAGCCCGCCGCCGATCAGCCCACGCCCAGCCAAGAGTTTTTGCAACTGGACACCGAGCTGCGTGTGACCGAATCGCTCGGCCGGTTGCCGCCGGACTATCAAGAGGTGATTCTGCTCCGCAATCTCCAGCGATTGTCGTTCAACGAGGTGGCCCAACGGATGGAGCGCACCCGACCGGCCGTCCAGATGCTTTGGATGCGCGCCATAAAAAAATTGCAGGAAACCTTGGAGGAATCGCCTCGATGAGCGACGTTCCGGGCGAAGAATCGCTGCACGCGTTGGACGACTATCTGGCGGAGTTGCAGGCCGGTCGTCGACCGTCTCGGGCGGCGATTCTCGAAAAGCATCCCGACCTGGCCTCGGCGTTGGATTGCCTCGATGCGTTGGAAAAACTCGCCTCGCCCCGGGAAACGGAAGACGATTTGCCTCGTCTGCCGCGTGATTTCGGGCCCTATGAGTTGATCCGCGAGATCGGACGCGGCGGAATGGGCGTCGTCTACGAGGCGCGTCAAAAGGGGCTCGACCGGTCGGTGGCCGTCAAAATGATTTTGGCCGGCCATCTGGCGTCGCCCGAGTTGGTCCGGCGTTTTCAGGCCGAGGCCCGGGCCGCCGCTCAGTTGCACCACTCCAACATCGTTTCCATTCACGACGTCGGACAACTGAACGGTCAAGACTATTTTGCGATGGAGTATATCGCCGGTCAAAGTCTGGCCGAGCGAATCGCCGCCGGGCCGGTCGACCCGAGCCAAGCCGTCCGTTGGGTCGCCGCCGTGGCTCGAGCCGTCGAACATTTGCACCGGCACGGCATCGTTCATCGCGATTTGAAGCCATCGAACATTTTGCTCGACGCCGACGGGCAGCCATTCGTGACCGACTTTGGACTGGCGAAGATTTTCGCCGAGGGCGAGGATCGCACCGCCACGGGCGTCATCGCCGGCACGCCGAGCTATATGTCGCCGGAACAAGCCGCCGGACGGCCGAACGAGGTTGGCCCCGCGTCCGACGTATTCAGTCTTGGTGCGATTCTTTACGAATTGTTGACCGGCGCGCCGCCGTTTCACGCCGACAGCCCGTTGGACACGCTCATGGCGGTGCTGAGCGGCGATCCGCCGCCGCCACGTTCGATCAACCCTCGCATTCCGAGGGGGCTGGAACGAATCTGTCTCAAATGCCTGGCCAAACCGCCCGGCGAGCGATACGCCTCGGCCGACGCGTTGGCCGACGACCTGGATCGGTTCGCCCGCGGCGAGGCGCTGGCGGTCCGTCCGCCCACGTTGGGCCAACGGTTTTGGAGTTGGACCCGCCGCCAGCCCGCGTTGGCTTCGCGATGGGGCGCGTTGGGGCTGTTCTATGCGATCGAACTGGTCAATTACGGCAACGGCGTCGTCTCGCCCGTGTTTCACAGCGACGTGACGATCGTCGCGATCTTTTGGATTCTCACGTCGTTCGTTTGCCAGCAGTTTCTGGACAGCCGACGATGGTCGCTGCCGGCCTGTTACGTCTGGGGCACGCTCGACTCGTTGGCGCTGCTGGCCGTGTTGCGGATCGGCGACGGCGCGGCCAGCTCGTTGGTCGTCGGCTATCCGTTGCTCATCGTGGCGTCGGGCCTTTGGTTTTACGTGCGGTTTGTATGGTTCATGACCGCGATGTCGTTCGTTTCCTACGGCCTGCTGGTGGTCGACTTCTACTGCTGGCGGCCGGAGCTGCAAAACTGGATGTACTGCGGGTTCGATCGGCACATCATTTTCGCCGCCTCGTTGGCGTTGACCGGCGCGATGGTCGCCTATTTGGTCCGCCGCGTGCGAATGCTCAGTGCGTTCTACGGTCGGCAGCCGTAACGTGCGTTTCCACGCAGCGTGCGAAAGATTCTCGTCCGATCGCCCTGAACGAAGAACGCCGGTTACGATTTTCCGGGTTTTTGGCGGGCGCGGCGCACGTCGTTTTCAAACTGCATAAACAGCTTGCCGACGTTTTCCTTGACGATCTTGACCGTGGCCGGATTCATACGCGTTTTCTTTGAATCGCCGCTGAAGATCACCCGTCTGCCTTTCCAAATCGTGACAGCTTTGCCGTTGGCCGGCTTGTGATTCAGCGAGGCCGTCAGTTCCAGGCCGACGCCGGATTTGGCCGTCGTCGACTTCACGCTCAACGTCATTAAATTGTCGCTCTTCTCGGAAAACGCCAAATTGAGCTGCTTCGCGCATCGTTCCGCCTCAAAGCGAACCGCCATCGCCACGGGATTGCTGATCGGCTGGTCGGCGAATTGAAGTTGGAAGTAGATGGTCTTCATGCCGCCAAGCAATTCCTCGGCGGCGGCCGTCTTCGCAAGGGCCGTCTTCGCGATAGGCGCCGGCTTCACCTTTTTCGGACTCGACGCTTTGGGGGCTTGCACAACAGGCGTCTTGCCGATGTCGGGCAGCGGACTCAACTCGTCCATCTCGTTCTCTTCGTCCGTCGACGTCGCGGCGGAAGTTTTTTGCCCTTTCGCCGCCGACGGAGACTTCGGAGCGGGCGGTATGGGTTTCGGAGCGATCACGACGGGCGACGAAGGGGCTGGCGCAACGGGCTCGCTCGGTTTCGTCGGCGACGACGGCGCTATGGGCGAGGGCGTCCTCGCGGACGGCGCGGTGACGATCCACACCAGCCCCGCCATGACCGCGATCGCCGCCGCGCCCGCGACGATCCAAAGCCACGGCGATTTCTGCAAGGCCGCCCACCAACTCTGACGGGAAGGCCGCGACGCCAAACCAAGCGAACTGGAAACCTCCGCAATCGGCTCGGTCGACAACGCCGACGCCGCCAAATCCTCATCCATCAGGTCCGCCAACACCTCGGCCGATTTCGGGACGGGCGCCGCGACCGGGAGTTTTTTTGCCACGGGCAAAGGCGCCGGAGTCGTTGCGGCCGTTTCCTTGCCGGTCGATTTCGCATCTGCGGCCGGCGCGGCCGACTTTTCGTCCAACGAAGCCAACTCCAGGTTTTCCTCGACCGCCTCGGGCTTCGAGCCGTCCGCATCGGCCGAAGTCTGCTTCGATCGCTTCGCCTCGGCCATCAAGGCCGCAATGCGCGAATAGCCCCGCCCGCTGCCGCTCTCTTTCAACCAGGTGCGAAGTCGTTGGGCCACATCCTTGGCCGACTGATAACGCATGGTCGGCGACTTGGCCGTCATCTTGTCGATGATCGACTCCAGCTCCATCGGCACGTCGGGACGAAACGTGCTGATCGGCTCGGGCTTCTCGTTGCGATGCGCCATCAACAGTTCCATGATGGTCGGCTTCGAGAACGGACGCCGCCCGGTCAACAGAAAATAGAACGTGTGGCCGAGGCTGTAGATGTCGGCCCGACCGTCGACGTTCCGACTGTCCATCACCTGTTCGGGCGCGACGTAGTCGGCCGTGCCGACCGCCGTTTGCTCGCCACCGTTCGATGCGTTCAGCGCGGCCTCGGCATCGAGCGTGAACGTGGCCAGGCCCAAGTCGAGCACTTTCAAAACGCCGTGCGGATCGACCAGCAAATTGGCCGGCTTGATGTCGCGATGCACGAAACCGGCGGCATGGGCGTGGGCCAGGCCTTCGGCCGCTTGGCAGATGAAATCGGCGGCCTTGCGACAATCCAACGGCCCTTGCTCCTCGACCAGGCGGCGCAGATCCGGCCCCTCGACGTACTCCATCACCAAGTAGTGGATTTCCTTGCCGTAGCGAACGTCCTTGTTGAAGTCATACGCCCGAACGATGTTCGGATGGTCGAGGGCCGCGATCGCCTGCGCTTCCAAATGAAAGCGGTTCAGCAGATCTTTGTCTTCCTGATATTTGCTCGGCAACACCTTGATGGCGCAGCGGCGGTGCATCATCTCGTGCTCGGCCAGAAAGACCTTGCTCATGCCGCCTTGGCCCAACGGCTTCAAGATGCGATAGGGGCCGAGCCGAAACCCACGATGCTTGCCCTGCAACAGCATGTCGGCTTGCCAAGTGGTCAACACCCCCCGCTTAATCAACTCCTCCGCCAGCATCTCGGCGTTCTCAGGACGCGCGGCGCCCTCGCGAAACTCGGCCACCAATGACGGCAGCCGATCGCTCGACACCAACTCGCTCTGTTGGAGACGTTCGAGAAAGGAATCGATGGCGTTGTCTTCGGCCATGGATATTTCGAGACGCGTCGCAAGGAATCTGCAAAGTCAGAACGGAGCTAACTGTATTATGCTTAATAACTTGCCATTCGACAACTGTTTATTACTAAACATCGACATTCCGCAATGTTGAATCCCACAACAACTCACGGATTGAAACAACCCCCAAACGTGCTAAGATGAAGTCTTTTATGCCCATTGCGGTTCAAAACTCCTGCGATGCCGTCCGGGATACCCTTGAAACCGGGCTGACCTCCGCTCGGAAAATCGCCGCCATTTTGAACCGAAATCCGTATTAGCCCTCCCTTTGCCCCCGGGCCAGCGTCTCATGTTCAAGCCTGTCGAAAGCTCCGTTTCCTTCCCAAAACTCGAACAACAGATCATCCAGTTCTGGAAACAAGGGAAGATTTACGAAAAAACGCTGGCCGCCCGAAGCCAGTCGCCCTCGTTCGTTTTCTATGAAGGTCCGCCAACGGCCAACGGACTGCCCCATCCGGGTCACTGCCTCACCCGCTCGATTAAGGATCTTTTTCCTCGCTACAAAACGATGCGGGGATATTTATGCCGTCGCAAGGCGGGCTGGGACACCCACGGACTGCCGGTCGAAGTGGAGGTCTGCAAAGAACTCGGCATCCACTCGAAAGAAGAAATTGAGTCCTACGGCGTCGAGCCGTTCATCCGAAAGTGCGTCGAAAGCGTCTTTCGATACACCCAGCAGTGGGAGCATCTGACCGAGCGGCTCGGTTTTTGGATCCACCTGTCCGAGGCGTACGTCACTTTCCACCAGAGCTATGTGGAAAGCGTCTGGTGGGCGTTGAAAACCCTGTTCGATCGGGGGCTGCTTTACCAGGGCCACAAAATCGTCTGGTGGTGGGCCCAAGGAGGCACCGCGCTGAGTTCCGGCGAGGTGGGCCAGGGCTATCGCGAGGTGGCCGATCCGAGCGTGTACGTCAAGTTTCCGCTGGTCGACCAGCCGCTTGACGCCTCGCAAAAGGTTTTGCAGGACGCCGACCTGCTGGTTTGGACCACGACGCCCTGGACGTTGCCGAGCAATCAGTTTGCGGCGGTCAAGCCCGACTTGGACTATTCGGTCGTCGAGGTCGAGGGCGAGCCGCGTCGGTTGGTGCTCGCTTCGGCGCTGGTCGAAACCGTTCTGGCCAAGGCGGGCAAGCGATTTCACGTCACGGCCACGTTGCCAGGCGAAAAACTGATCGGACTGCGCTATCTGCCGCCGTTTTCATTCTATTACGATCGCGACGGCCAAAAACAAGGCGCGTTGAAACAAGGCGGCCGTCAACACCTTGCGTGGCGCATCGTGCCGGCCGATTTCGTCACGACCGATTCCGGCTCGGGCATCGTGCATCAAGCGCCGGCCTTCGGCGAGGTCGACTTCGACGTGCTGCAGGCGGAGATCTCGCGATTCGTCGACGGCGAGGGGCCCGAGTTGATTTGCTCGGTGGCGTCCGACGGCCGATTCACCGCCGACACGCCCGCCTATCAGGGTCGTTGGGTTAAAGACTGCGACCGCGACATCACCCGCTGGCTGAAGGATCAAAAAAAACTGTTCCATCAAGAGCAGTATTTGCACGACTACCCGTTCTGCTGGCGTGCCGACGAAGACCCGTTGATCCAATACCCTCGCAAAAGCTGGTTCATCCGCACCACGGCGATCAAGGACAAGATGCTGGCCAACAATCGCTGCATCCACTGGTTGCCGGAGCACATCAAGGACGGGCGTTTTGGCAATTTTCTGGAGACGAACGTCGATTGGGCCCTGTCGCGCGAACGTTACTGGGGCACGCCGCTGCCGATTTGGGTTTGCGAAAAGACCGGCTATCAGGAGGCGATCGGCTCCTACGACGAACTGCTGCAAAAGCCGGGCGTCTCGGGCATGGACGTTTGGGAAAAAGCCAAGCAAAACGATCCGACGCTGCCCGACGATTTGCGGGTGCACAAGCCGTACATCGACGCAATCACCTACGACTCGCCCAAAGCGCCGGGCGCTCGGATGCGCCGCGTGTCCGAGGTGATCGACTGTTGGTTCGACTCCGGCGCGATGCCGTTCGCCCAGTGGGGCTATCCGAACAAGCCGGGCTCGCACGAACAGTTTGCCGGCCAGTTTCCGGCCGACTTCATCAGCGAGGCGATCGACCAGACCCGCGGCTGGTTCTATAGTCTGCTGGCCATCAGTACGTTGCTGTTCGCGGAGGACGAGGCCAGCGAAGAAAAAAAGCCCTTCCCCCATCCCTACAAAAATTGCGTCGTTTTGGGCCTGATGTTGGGCGAAGACGGCCAAAAGATGTCGAAGAGCAAGCGGAACTATCGCGAGCCGAACGAGATTTTCGATCGTTACGGGGCGGACGCCTTGCGGTGGTATTTCTTCGCCAATCAGCCGCCGTGGACTTCGATTCGCTACAACGAACAAGCCATCAAGGACTGCATTCCCGAGTTCTTGTTGCGGCTATGGAACGTTTATAGTTTCTTTGTGATCTACGCGAACATCGACGGATTCGATCCGGCGTCGGAGCTTTTGGGACCCGTCGGCCAGCTTGGCCCCGGCCCGTTGTCAAAAGGCAAAACGTCGATGCCCGTCTCGACGCGGCGTCAGGTCGACCGTTGGATTCTGAGCGAGTTGAACCGGACGATCGCCGCGGTGATCGAACGGATGGACGTTTTCGACAATTACGGGGCGTGCCAGCACTTGAACGAGTTCGTCGACGCGCTCTCCAACTGGTTTGTCCGGCTGAGCCGCGATCGATTTTGGAGCGCCGAGCGTTCGCGCGACAAGGCCGACGCCTACTGGACGCTGTACGAATGCCTGCTGACGGTCTCAAAGCTAATCGCGCCGTTCACGCCGTTTTTGGCCGAAACGATGTGGCAAACCCTGGCCGTGGCCGCGTTCGCCGATCGTCCCGAGTCGCAGCGGCCGCCGGTGAGCGTCCATCTGTGCGACTATCCGACGCCCGACGCAAATCGGATCGACCAGCAACTGTCCGAACGAATGGCGCTGGCCCGCGAGGTGGTGTCGTTGGGCCGCAGCGCGCGGATGGGCGCGAAGCTGAAAGTGCGTCAGCCGCTGAGCAGGGTCGAGGTGGTCATGGCCGACGACGCGCACAAGTCGTGGCTCGAAGAACACTCCGGCATGATTTGCGACGAACTGAACGTGAAGCGAATGGAATTCACCACGCAAGGCGCCGAATACATCACGTACAGCGTGCTGCCCGACTTGAAAAAACTCGGGCCGAAGCTCGGCAAGCGGTTGCCGGCGTTGCGCAAGGCGTTGGCCGCGGCCAATGGCGACCGACTGATGGCCGCGATGCAAGCCGAGGGCCGCATCACGCTCGACTTGCCCGACGGACCGGTGATGCTCGACGGCGATGAAATTCAAGTGCGTCTGCAAGCCAAGCCGGGCTGGGCGGCCGCTCAAGGTCGATCGACCGTCGTGGTGCTGGCGACCGAGCTGACGCCGGACCTGATCCGCGAAGGGCTCGCCCGGGACCTGGTCCGAGCCATCCAAGACCGCCGCAAGGAGCTGGGCTGCGAGTTCACCGACCGGATCGCAATCGGTCTGGTCACCGAGTCGCCCGAGTTGAAGGCGGCCGTCGAGCAGTTCGCCGATTCCATTCGCGGCGAGACGTTGGCGACCGAGCTGAAGTTTGCACCGCTGCCGAACGTCGAGCCGCTGTCGGTCGAGGTGGCGGATTTTGCGGCCGAGTTGTATGTGTGCGTCAATTGATCCCCCGTTGCTTAAGAAGTATAATGGAATGAGCGGCAAGGAAAAGCTGTTGTCCCAGATTTGCAGCGGTCGAAGCGACGCAAACATTGCCTTTGCGGATTTGTGCAATTTGCTTCTTTCTCTTGGGTTTGTGGTTCGCACGCGAGGAAGTCATCACTTGTTTCGAAAAAACGGCATCCCGGAAAAGATCAACCTTCAAAAGGATGGCAACAAAGCCAAACCTTATCAAGTGCGGCAGGTTCGGCGTATGATCTTGCAGTACAAGTTAGGGGAGCCGTTGTGATGGACAAATATGAGGTCATCATTTCCTGGAGCGATTCGGACCAGGCGTTTATCGCTGAAGTGCCGGAGCTTTCCGGCTGCATGGCGCACGGCGCCACCCACGAGGAAGCGCTCGTCAACGTGAAAGACGCCGTGCAATTGTGGTTGGACACCGCCCGGGAGTTCGGCGATCCGATTCCCGAGCCCAAATTTTTTTTTGCACGACCATAAAGTGACACGATGTCACTTTTTAATGACTTCAAGCCTGCCGAACAGCGCAAAAGACACGATTCAGGAATTCATGGCATGGCATCCCATCCCTTTCGCATCGCCGTCTTGATATCGGGCGGGGGCACGACGCTGAAAAATCTGATCGACCGCATCCGCGACGGACGGCTGCCCGTCGAAATCGGATTGGTCCTGTCGAGCAGTCCGACCGCCCGGGGTTTGCGGTTCGCCGCCGACGCCGGACTCGAAAGCGCCGTGGTCGAGCGAACGTCGTTTGCCGATCAAAACGCGTTCAGCCGGGACATTTTCGATCGCTGCCGCGCGGCTCGAATCGATCTGGTCGTGCTGGGCGGTTTTTTGAAACGGCTGACCATTCCCGACGACTTCGCCAATCGCGTGGTGAACATCCATCCGGCGTTGATTCCGTCGTTCTGCGGCGAAGGTTTTTACGGTCATCGCGTGCACGAGGCCGTGCTTGAGTTCGGCGCGAAGTTGAGCGGCTGCACCGTTCACTTCGCCGACAATCAATACGATCACGGCCCGGTGATCGTTCAAAAATCCGTGCCGGTCCTGGACGACGATACGCCCGAGACGCTGGCCGCCCGGGTGTTCGAGGCCGAATGCGAGGCCTATCCCGAGGCATTGCGATTGATCGCAACCGGCCGCGTGACGGTCGAAGGCCGCCGGGTGCGAATTCGCCCTGGGAAATAGCGGAACGACCTCGGCCCACCCCTTGACCCTCAATTCCCCTCGGGGGTATGATGGCTCGTGGCCCTAACGGTTTCGATAGGCGCCCCGTGGAGTTTTGGGACTGCGTGGAAGGAGATTTTCTGATGACCGCGTACCGGCGCTTGGACGTTACCGAGGTCGGCGGCGTGACGGTGGTCCGTTTTCGCGACCGCAAGATCGTCGAGGACATCAACATTCAGCAACTTGGTCAAGAATTGTTCCAGTTGGTCGAAGCAGACAACTGCAATCGGCTTCTGTTGAACTTTTCGTCCGTCGAGTTTCTTTCCAGCGCGGCGTTGGGCAAGCTGATCACGTTGGACAAGAAAATGAAAGCGCACGGCGGCGCGCTCAAGCTGTCGAATATTCGTCCCGAAATCTACGAAGTGTTCGCCATCACCAAGCTGAATCGCCTGTTCGACATCCAAGACGACGAAGCCGACGCACTGGCGGCGTTCTGAACCAAGCGGGACCTCGCGGGCCCCGTCGGAAAATCATGTCGACGTCCGACGCGAACTGGACCTGGCAATGCGACGAGATCATTCCGAACGATCCCGTGATCGGACGCCGGCTCTTGGACGATCTGCTCCGACGGCTTGAGTCGCAGCACTGGGCGCGCCGCGACGTTTTCGCGGTCCATCTGGCCGTCGACGAAGCCCTGATCAACGCCATCCATCACGGCAACGCGTTGGACCATTCCAAACACGTTCGGTTCTGCTGCCGGATTTCGCCCGAAAAAGTCCGCATCGAAATCACCGACGAGGGCCCCGGTTTCAATCCCGACTCCGTGCCCGACCCCACTGATCCATCGCACCTCGGTTGCCCCGGCGGACGCGGCGTGATGCTCATGCGGGCGTTCATGTCCCATGTCGAATTTCCAAAACCCGGCAACTGCGTCGTTCTCGAGCGAACCCGTCGCGGTTGACCGGACCTGTTGTTCTCTTTCACCAAAAATCTCTGCAGAAGAACCACGAAAGCGTCCACGCTGAAACGTCCGCAATCGCCCGAACACGAACCCGTTTGCATCCGGTCGTGTCCATTTTCTCGGTGAGGACGTGCGACGGACCTCGCCGAAAAACCCATGCTTGACCGGCCATGAGTGCACCAACCACAGACAACCCACAGCCCCCGTTTTGGCCCGCGTCCGATCGCCTCGACGATTACCTGGCCGATAGCGACGTGATCGACGGGCACGCCGTGGACATTGTGTCGCTGGTCAACCGCCTGACGGCCGACGGCGGCTCGGAGGTGGATCGGGCCCAACGCCTTTTTGGGTGGGTGCGCGACAACATTCCTCATTCATGCGACGTCCGCCACCAAACGTTGACCTGCAGGGCGAGCGACGTTTTGCGGCTGCGGACGGGCATGTGTTTCGCCAAATCGCATCTACTGGTCGCCATGCTCCGAGCCATCGGCATTCCCGCCGGGTTTTGCTATCAATGGCTTCGATACAACGAACAGTCCGCCGACATGATTCTTCACGGATTTTGTGCGGTGCATCTAAAAAGTCTCGGGCGGTGGGTGCGCGTCGATCCCCGAGGCAACAAACCCGGCGTCGACGCACAGTTTCGATTGGACCGAGAGCAGCTTGCTTTTCCAACCAACCCGGCCTTGGGCGAAGCGATCTGCCCGGTGATTTTCGCCGAGCCGTTGCCCTGCGTCGTAAATTGTCTGACCACGGCCGCGTCGGTCGACGAAGCGCTCGCACGGTTGGTCGCCGCCGGCAAGCCGCCCGAGTTTTGTCCGAACTGTTGCGCCAAGGCGTGAACCGATATGGCCGTTTATGTGATCATCGAGATTTCCGTCCGCGATCCGGCCGCAAAAGCCGACTACGCAAAGTATGTCGAACAAGTCCGTCCGATCGTCGAACAACACGGCGGACGCTATCTGGCCCGAGGCGGCGCGATGACGCCGATCGTCGGCCAGTGGAATCCCGAACGAATCATCCTCATCGAGTTTCCGTCGGCGGACCATGTGCGGCGATGGTGGGACTCGCCCGAGTATCAGGCCATCGTCGGCCTGCGCGAAAACGCAACCACCGCCCGAGCGATTCTTGTGGAGGGATGCGATGAGCCCGTGTGAAAACGAACCGACCGGCGGCCGGCCCGTTTGGCAATGGAACGAAATGCAGCAAGTCGGCACCGACTACGCCGACGTGGCCGAGGTGGCTCGGTACGAACGGCGCATGGGCCAGTTTCGCAATCTGGCCGCCGAGGACGCCGCCATTTTAGACCTTTTGGAGTTGCCCAAGGGCTCTCGCATTTTGGAGATTGGCACGGGCACGGGCCATTTTGCGTTGGCCGCGGCTCAGGCCGGCTACCGCGTCAGGGCGTTGGACATCTCGCCGGCGATGCTGCAATTCGCCCAACAGCGAGCCCAAGCGGCGGGCGTGACCGACGTCGAGTTTTGCAAGGCCGGTTTTCTGACGTTCGCGTCCGACCCGGCCGAGTTCGACGCCGCCGTGTCGGTGGCCGTGCTGCACCACCTGCCCGACGTCTGGAAAGCCGTGGCGCTCTGCAAGATCCATCGCGCGCTGAAACCCGGCGGACGTTTTGTCTTGCGCGACGTGGTTTTTTCGTCGAAAGACCGCGACCCTCGCCGTCAGTTCGACGCCGTCGTTGACGCGGCGCCGCCCTCGATGCGTCCCGAGTTCACCGTCCACATCGCCAAGGAATACAGCACGTTCGACTGGATCATGGAGGGACTGCTGACGCGAGCCGGGTTCACGATGGAACAGGTCGTCGACGCCCAAGCCCCGTTGCTCCAGTATCTTTGCCGGGCCGCCGAACGTCCGGACGACTAGGGTGGATTCATTCTCGCTGTGGCGTGTTGGGCGCCATGTCCACGCTTGTCGTGGGCATGTTTTCCCGAAAAATCATCGCATGGCCACGCACAAGCAAGAGCGATCTAGTTCCCGATCTGAAATATTGCAGTCACGTTGCAGTTGAACTGCAACACGCTCGGGTTGGCGCTCATGGCTTCCGGTTCCGTTTTGTCGGATCGGTCGGCCGCCAACATTTGTTGCAGGAAGTTGTTCTCGTTGAAGGAGACGTAGCCGGCGAAACCGTTCCGCCCGACTTCGTTTTGCCCGGAGCACGCGCCGGCCACACTGAGCAGGTTGCCTCGGGCCACGCCGGCCGTCTTGGCGATCTCGTCCGCCTTCTGTTGGGCGTTGCGAAAGGCCTCGGTCATCGCCCGATCGCGTTCCGCCTTCGACAATGTGGCAACGTACATGAAATGCGCCTCGCCCGGTTGTTCCTGCTGCTCGCCGCCGAACTGCGGGGCCATCTGATTCGCTTCCTCCGCGAACTCAGCCTCCTCCGGCGAAGTGGCCTCGAGCTCCTTCACGCCCGCCAAATCCGCCGCTTTGATCTTCTCCTGAATGTCCTGAGCTTTGGTCAACATCCGTTCGAACGATTCCGACTCCAACGCCCATTGCGCCGTAAGCGTGGCCGAGACGGTCACCGTTTGCGGCGTCTGGAGCCCCTTCGGGACTTTCTTTCCGCGGGCCCGCATCTGCGCCATGACCATGGCCTCGATCTGACGTTTCCGGTTCGATTGGGTGGCCGACAAGGCAGGAGGACCGAAGACGATCGATTTTTTGTCGACCTTGAGGGCTTCGAGTTGGGCGGCGGCCGCCTCGCAACGTTCCTTGAGCTTTGTCAGGGCGTCCTCAAGCGTCTTGCCCTTGGCCAGCAACTGCATGTACAAACGCAATTGGGTGGGCTTTCGCTTGACCGTTGCCGTGCCAACGGCGCTGATCCCCTGTTTGCCCGACGCCTGCAACATCGCAATCTCAAGGCCTTGTCCCAATTGGGCCTGAGCCCCTCCGGGAAGAAAAGCCGCCAGAGACAGCACGACCAGACCCATGAATTTTTTTCGCCACATGATGGATTCCTTCGACAAAGAAAAAGATCGCGTTGGTGGTTTCTATCGCAATTGCTCGCCCCGCTCACTGCGAATTTGTTTTCGGAACTTGAGAATCTCCGGACCGCTCATGATTCGGATCGTCCAGTAGAACTCGCTCACCTCGTAACCGTCGAGCTTGGCGTAAATCTCTCGCAAGACGCCAATATACTTGGGGTCGTCGAGCACGGCAATCGCCCGATAGACGAGCCTTCGCCATGGGTCGGAGCCGGCCTCGTTCCGGCGCCAGTATTGCAACAGCGGTTCGATGGCGTCGGACTCGCCCAGCAGCGTGAGCAAATACGCCGCACACGCCGCCGTCTCACGATCACTGCTGCCGAGCAACGGACGGACGTCGGCGGCCGTCACGCCGGCAGGAGCCTCCGGCACAATCGGCATCCCGCCCTGAACGCTGTGCGACGTCACGACGATCGTGCCCTGCAGGTAAATTCC
This sequence comes from Thermoguttaceae bacterium, assembly GCA_039698075.1. Taxonomy (GTDB): domain Bacteria; phylum Planctomycetota; class Planctomycetia; order Pirellulales; family Thermoguttaceae; genus JAJFVC01. The sequence goes on from JBDKTJ010000115.1 coordinate 26,850, forward strand.
GTCGCCCAACAACTGAAGTCCTTTGGGTCCGTGGGTGAAATACTTGACGGCCAATTTTTTGCGAGCGTCGTTCGCGCCCCGGATGGCGGCGGTCGCAAGTTTTCTAGCCTCCGAGGTCGATCCCACGGCCAAACTGATTTGAAAGGCGTCGTTGCGTAGGGACTTATCGAGCTTCGGGTCGTCGGCCCATTTCGAGGCAAGCTGGACCGCTTCGTCCGCGGCCGCCATGGCCAGAAGCGCCATTGCTACGCGCCGCTGCCTGTTTCCGCCGCTTGTGGCGTGAAGTTTCGCCGCTTGGGCCAGCTCTCGCCGATCGGACGGCGACACGTTGTCCGGCGAGTAGTAACGATCGCCGAGGTAGGCCTTCAGCAGTCCCATTTGCAGCGAGGCCGCCTCGCCGGCGCTGAGGCCCGGTTCGGCCAGCATTTCCCACATCAACGCCGCGAACCGGCGGTCGGACTCCTCGCCAAATTCGGAGGCCAACCGCGATCGCGATTCAGGCGTGGACGCGATCGAACGCAGCGCGCGAAGCGTCGTGATTCGCTGCTCCACGCAAAGCCATGGCAGAACGTTCGACGCCGTGGCCGCCAACTCGGAACTCTCGCGCGCCGCCGCGATCAGCACCGGAATCGCCTCGTCGACCTTGCCTAATGGCGTCAAGGCCCTCGCCGCCGCGATCCGTTCGGCCGCCGTCTCCGCGTGCAACATTTTTTCCAACGGCGGCGCCATCTGAGCCGTCCACCGGGGACGATGCCGGCCGGCGTAGCACTCCTTGATCCACGCATCCGGGTCGTTCGCGTCCGGTTTAGCCTCCGCCGCCGGTTTTTTGTCGCCGCCCGACTTTACGGACTTCGTCGCATCGCCCTTTGCATTGGTGGGCGCCGCATCGAACATCTTGCCGACCAGCGTCACAGCGTTCGAAATGATGTTCGATGGCAACCAGGTCGGCGTCACGTCGACGGCGACCGACGGGGAGGCGCTCGACTGCCGAACCTTGGCCTTGGCCTCGCGCCGCATTTGATCGAGAAACGAAAATCCCGCCTTCGCGGCGGCGATGCGGACTTCGCGATCCTTATCGTTCAGAGCCGCCACAATCTCCTCATCGGCCGTCAACGGCGACGCCGAGACCAAAGCCGTCACGGCGGCGGCACGGACGCGGCTCTGGGCGTGTTTGCAGAATTTCCGAAAGTACGGAATCGCCTTGTCGCGCATGTTGCCTTTTCCGGCCAGCATCGACAGGATGCTCGCCGCCAGATCGGGATACTTCTCGGCGGCTTTGACCAGCGGCTCGACCGCCACGGCCAGATCGGCGTCGTCCAGTCCCTCGACCGCTTTGGCCACCACGAACGCGTCCTTGTCGTTCAGAAGATCCAGCAGCGCGACATACGCTTGAACCTGCAACTCCATCGCCTTGTCGGACGAGGACGACGACGAACCGCGAAAACTGTTGAAGTCGTGCCGGTTGCTGTTTTGTTTGCCGATCCCCACGGCCGCTTCGGCTCGGACCTGCCAACTCTCGTGCTTCAACAGCGCCATCAGACACTTCGTCGCTTCCTCGCTTTTGATCTCGCGCAGAAAAAAGATGCCGTGAACGATCAGGTCCGGGTCTTTTTCCTCCTGCAAGTACTTCACGACGTCCGAGGCCATCAACGGATCCGGCGATTCCTCCAACTGTTTCAGGACGGCGGCCCGAACGTTCGGCTCCGGATCGCGCAACAGTTTGACCAATGCGGCGTTCGCCTCCGGACCGCCGATGTGTTGCAGGCCGCGCAGGCTGATCTCGCGGACCAACGGATCCGTATCGGCGAACAATTCGAGCAAAAGCGACTTCTCGCCGCTGTCGGCCAGCTTGGCCAACTCGTCGGCTGCACGACGACGCTGCCGCGGATCCGCATCGCCCAACCGCTCCAATCCGCCCGGCCATCGCAGCACGAGCGAATCGGACGCCGCCAAGCGATAGCGGAGAATCAGCAGACGCCGCCGTTCCTGGTCAGCCGCGGCCTTCTTCAGCCGCGCATAGACCTCGGGCAACAGCGATTCGCCGAACACGGCCAGACGCTGTCGAATCGCGTCGGATTCCGATTCGCCGGCCTGCAACATGCGGTCGATTTGCCGCTTGGCGTCGGCCAGTTCCTCCGGCGACCACGATTTCGCGGCAGTCGCGGTCGTCGTCCTCCGAGCGCCGCGCCATCGGTCGAGCCGGGCCACGCGCTCGGGCGTGAAGCTGTCGGGCCGCCATGGATCGAGGTCGGCCAACGGCGCTTTCCACTGTTCCAATACTTCGAGGGCCGTCAGCCGCGCGGTCAGACTTCCTTCGCAAAACGCCTTGATCACCATGGGACGAGCCACGTCGGGGTAAGCCGCCAGACGCCGGGCCGCCGCCTCGCGCAGCGCCGGGTTGCGTTGGCCGAACTGCTTGATGAGCCGCGCAACGGACACGACGCTCGGCTCGCCCGAAGCCAACAGCGACTCGTCAACCATTGCCGTCGCCGCGTCATAGTTTTGTTGGAGCCAACGGACCAAACGGTCCGGCGCAAGATAGCCGTCGTACTCGGCCGTCTGCCGACCGCCGGGAGCGAGAATCCGCAACGTGGGCACGCCGACCACGCCGAGCGAGCCTGCATCGTCCGCCTGGGCCTCGATGTCGAGCCGGACCGCGGTCCACCGGGCCAGTTCCGCTTGGACGGCCGCCGTGTCGAGTTCCCCGGCCATTTGCCGACATGAACCGCACCATTGGGCTTTGACCACGACGAAAATCGGCTTGCGCGTGGCCAACGATTGACGACTGGCCTCGTTAAGATTCGACAGCCAAGAAACCGCCGTCGCCTCGAACTTCGGCATCGTCGCGTTGACTGCGCCCGCTGCGGCGTGCGACGCCATCGCCGCGCAACACGCCAACGTCAAGAACCATCGCAGGGCCGTCGTTGCGGTCATGGCTTGTCCCCCGTCACGTTCCGACCGTGTTGAATCCGCCGCCAATACGCGTCGTAGGAAAACGTCGGACTGTTTTCGCGGTCGTGGCAGCCGGCGCAATGGTCGCGTGCTTGGCCAAAATGGGCCGTGTGCGTCGCCGGGTCCGCGACGTGGCCCTGTGACGGCCCGTGGCAACTTTCGCAACCGACGTCGACCATCGCGGGACTTCGCCGCATCGACGCAAATCCGCCGGGCAATCCGTAGCCCGTCGTGTGACAGCGCTGGCATTCAGGATCGACATGCGTCCCTTTGGCTTCGAGCGACTTCCATGCCGCGGCGTGTTGCGACTTCCGCCACAGCTCGCAGTCGTCCACGTGGCACTTTTGACATGCCACGCCGCCGGCCACGAAAAAACCCTTCGGCAGGCCGACCGGCAGCGACGGCGCAAAACCCGTCTGGTCGGGCGTGAAATCCCATCGCGCCAACTCCGTGCGAAAACGCTCCACGTTGGCCGTCTGCCGCGGATCGTCGGCGAACCGGCCATCCAATTCGACGACCCGCCCGCTCCAACGTTCGGTCGATCCGAGGGCCGGAGCGTCGAGTCGGACCAAGAACTTGCCTTTGCCGGTGGCGGAGGCCAACAGCGTCGGGCCACCCCGCTTGGGCGCGATCGGCTGACCGGTCGGTCCACCCACGACGGCGTCGACTTCCGGCAGCGACTCGGCCAGCGCGTACAACTCGTCCTCCGGGAGATACGCCAACACGATCGTCGCGTCGCAACGGCCCGCCATGCTTCGCAGCGCGTCGAGCACCGCCTGACGCGGCGGGGCGACCTGAAGCTCGGCGGTGGCGTAGCGTTCCGAAAGCACTCCCACCAGAGCCACTCGCCGACCGGCAACGGACTCGATTCGCACGGGCTGACCCACGAGTCGGCCGAACCGATCGCGGACGTTCGCCGAAAGCAGCGGAACGCGGAACTTCGCGGCCGACTGCCGCAAGACGTCCTCGCCGAGCCGCACTTCGCCGGCGCCGATGTTGTGCGCGACGACGCCCATCAACGATTCGCCACGCAGAATGGCCTCGAACTTGGCCCGATCGTAGGGCGACGTCCCATGCACGGCACCGCCCGCCTCGGCCAAAATCGTCTCCACCCGATCGCGCAACGCTTGGACATACGCGGCGCGTCGCGGCAATCCGCCCGACTGGTTCGACGTGCATCCGCAAGGCACGATCCAGCCCGCCGTGTCGCCGCTGACCACGATCGCCAGCGGAGGCGCGGGCCGGCATCCGACCGCCATCGCGCAGGCGAGCAGTCCGGTTAGGGCAACGGCAAGTGGGATGCAGTCAACCGTCATGGTTTCGATCTGTTGTCAACCTCTACGATGCCGCACGCACGGCGTCTCAACGGGGTTTTGCGTCAATGGGTCAGTGCATACGCCAGGATGTTCACGTTGATGTCAATCGCGTTCCGCAGTTCGTTTCCGCCGCAACAACAGCAGCCGGTGGCGTGGGGCGTGTCGTTCAGTCCGTCCTGCGAATACACGACGCCCAGCCGTCCGCCGATGCTGACGCCGACCAACGGGCGGGGACTGCCGCCGTGCGTCGTGTGCAACTCGTTGATGTCGTAAGCAGTGTGGAAAATCGGATGGCTCATCTTGATGGTCCGCAGCGGGTGATGGGGAAAAATCGCGGCCATCTCGCGGCGGAACGAACGGTCCCATTCGTTCGACGAACAACCGGCCGAGGCCAGCAAAAACCCGCCCCGCTCGATGAAACGACGCAGCGTTTCGCGTTCGGCCTCCGACAATTGAAACTCGCCTTCGCCGGTCATGATGACCAACGGAAACTCGTAGACGGCGTCGTCCGACAGTTTGACGGCGTGGAACCGCCGACTCGTCGAGATCGACGTTTCCTTTTCGGCCTTGATCAAAAAATGATCGGAGAAACAGCGACTGCTTTTCGTGCCGGCATAGACGAGGTTCGCCACTTGGACGACGCCGTCCGGTTCGCCGCCCGACTGGTCGCCGTCGGACGCCGCCTGGACAAGCGTGGCGAAGGTCAGCGCGGCCCAAGCGACAAAGGCCGCGACCCGACGAAAACAACCAGCCGTGCAAGGTCGTTTCTTCATTTGGTTTCCGTCTCCTCGGCGATGCGTTCGAAATACTGCCCGATCTGTCGGCGATACCGCATCGGGGCTTCGTTGCCGACGGCGCCGGCGGCCGATCCAGGCACGAGCAGTTCGCCCGGCCTCAACTCGTCGGGGTTCTCTCCGTTCGGACGTTTGCCGTGTCCGGCGCCGCGGCCTTCATGGGCTTCGCGCATCTCGCCGTATTCCGCGCCGTCTCCGACCAGCTCGGGCAGTCCACCGTAGAGCCCCACCATTCCATAGCCGTCCATCATGCCGTTGCCGATGCCCGCGCCGGCCTCCTCCAAAAGTTGCTGAAGCGTGTTGCCCATGCCCGCGCTGAGTTGCGGTTGGAACCTCAGGCACTTGCAGGCGAGATCGCCCATTCCGCCCTTGCATCGCGCGATGAATCGGTCGAGGATCTCGGCGGCTCGCTTGGCGTTTCGATGGGCCTCGGTGGCGGCGAACTCCGCCAACGCCGACTCGGCCTGACCGATCGCCTCCACCGCGCCGCTCGCCCGAACGTCCCGGACGAACTGTTGCGCCGTTTTCCGAAGCGACTCCAGTTCCTTCGTCTGAGGCAGCCTCTCGCTGTGTTCCATGATGTCCTCGAGCAGCTTGGCCAGCGCATCGCCGACCTGTCGCTGCTCTTCCTCCAAATCGCGCATCCGCGCCTTCGCGGCCGGGTCGTCCTTGCGGTCCTGACCCTTGAGCGACGCCAACCGCCCGGCGAGGTCTCGCTGCCACTGAGCCAACTGGACGAACCGCTGCTGATCGTTCAAGAGCCGGAAAACGGCCTCAAAGTATTCCAACGGCTCAGACACCCGCTGCTTGAATCGCCGCCGGCCCCTGTCCAACCGGCTCGCCAACGTCGCCAACTCGGACGAGAGCTTTCCGTTGCACAGATTCTTCCGGGCTCGCAGTCCTCCCACGTTCTTGGCGACGTCGTCGGCAATCGCGGCCAATTCGTCCAGCTTGGGCGTAAGGAACTTGTCGAGATCGTACGGCAGCGTGTGCGCGGCGAGTTTGCGAATGGCGTCGGCCTGAACGGTCATCGCCTTTTGCAATCTCTGAAGCTCATCGCGCATCGCTTGCGACAGTTTTTCGTCCTTCGGCAGCTTGTCGATTTTTTTCCGCAGTTCCTCAACTTGCTCGGCCAGCGATTCCATCCGACGCCGCGCCTGGTCGTATTTTGACAGCATCGCCTGGATCCCTTCGCGCGTGCGGAAGATCCGATTGAACTCCTCCTGGCTGACGATGCGAACCGTTGCGATCGGACTCTCCGCGCCCTTGGCGCCGGCGGGGTCGTTGTCCTCGACGCGGCCGAACAACGTAATCACGTCGCCCGGCTCCAGCCCGTAGCGATCCAGCGGAAGTCGAACCGACGCGTCGGCGCGGCGTCGTTGGCGGGCCGACCGCGGCAGATCGGCGGGCAACGGACGCGACTCGTTCAGACTGCGGAACAATTGCAGACGCGAAATGCCGCAGTCATCCTCGGCCGACAGCGTCACCGGCAACGTGGCGGTCGGCGTGGCCAGCGCGGTCCGCTGCGGCTCCAAAAGGCGAACGAACGGCCGCTGGTCGGCCAGCATCACAATACCGCCCGAGAACGACTGTTGCGACGTTTGCCCCGCCTCGTCGATCACGCGACACTCGAAACGGCCGTCGCCGGCGATCGAAAACCGTCCCACAACCTCTTGGCTCCCCGGTTCGACGGGACGTAGCGCCACTTCGAGATTCCTCGGCGGCGACGATCGCGGAGATCGATCGCGCGAACGATCCGAACGGGCCCCGGCAATCGTCATCGTTCCGCCGCGCAACGGTCGATTGCTGCGCAGAAACACCTCCACTTGCGTGCCCGGCAGTCCGCAGACGCCGTCCTTGGGCAGCGGTCCTTCGTAAGCCGCCCGATCGGCATAGCGCGGCGGCACGATCCGCAACCGGGCGTTTTCGATCCTCGGCACGGTTTTCACCCGAACATGATACCTCCGGCTCCGGGCGCGATCGGCGCGAACGTGGTAGTCCATCGGCTCGACGACCTTGGCCAGCACGGCCCGCCACACGCCGCCCGACTCCGGAAACATCGGCACCGGCGGTTCCGTCCCGCTGGACGATTCGAGCACCAGCTCCAAGGGGTCGACGATCCCGCCGACGACCGTGGCGCGGATTTCCAATTCGCCGCCGTACACGACCTCGACGTCGCCCGGCTCAATTTTGAACTGGCACGACGAAAACGGCGGAATGTCGTCCAAGGGCCGTCGGAAACGGTTCCATTGCGTCCACGCCACGCCAGGCAGACAAACGGCCAGCAGTCCAACGGCGACAGCGAGCAACAACAACGCGGTCAACGAGCGAACGAACGGAACCGCGGGCGCGACTTGGCCCAACGGGACTCGCTTGGCGGCCTCCGCGGCGTCGGCGATGGCCACCCCGGCCAGACCGGCGCTGAGCGGCGAGTGCGTCCGGCCTCGGATTCCATAGCGGCCCAGGGCAAGTTCCCAGCCCGTCAGAATTCGCCCACCGCCGTCTCCCGCCCGATCGAGTCGGCGTGCAAGGACCGCGTCGCGCATGGAAAAGACGGACGCGACGCCCCACGCGATCAGCACCGCCGCGCCGGCGACGCCCGACGCCCAGACCGCGGCGATGCGCAACGAAGGCGAAAATTCCCACAACAGATCGAGCCACGCGCCCAACAGCAAAAGCACCGACACGGCGACCACCGCCCACACGATGGCGGCCGCCGCGCCGATGCTCAGCAATCGGCGGCGAACACGTTGCAGTTGTGCGTGAAGGGAATTCATGGTTCGCTTCGCCTATCGTTCACACCAATCCCGAACGCCGTCGCAACGCCCACGTTGCGATCCACAACGCCAACGCCCCGACCAGCGACAACCAACGGTCCCACGCCGGGGTGTGCACCGTTCGCTCGGGCCGGGTGCGGCCGAGGTATTCGTCGAAACGCCGAGCGAGCCGTTTTGGATCGGACGAATCGAGCATCGCTCCGCCGGTGGTTTCGGCGATCATGCGCATCACGCCGGGCTGGGCGGACAGGTCGAGCCGTTCGGTCAAATTATCGCGCACGTCAAAGGCAGCCTCGCCGGACGGGTCGTTGCCGTCACTGCCTTCGACGCGAATCGCATATCGGCCCTCGCCCAGTCGCCCGAACGCGACGCCATACTGGCCGGGCGAACTGCCCCGCGGAACGCAGCCGAACCGACGCGGACGCTTCAAGTCGCCGCCGGAAAGCGCGATCTGCGGCGGATCGCCCGCCCCATCGCGAACCAAAAGCGTGGCCGTCGCGTTTTCGTCCGTATGAAAGCTCAGCTTGTCCGCCCGGAGCGACAATTTCTGCGACGGCAACAGACCGACGTTGGCCACCAACCACCGGACCAGACTGCGCCACAGCGAACCGTAGACTTCTTCCTGTTTTTGATGTTCGGGCGAAAGGAAGGCCCATCGCCACATTCCGGCCCCCTCGATCACCACAACTCGTCCGTTGCCGACCGGTTGATACGACATCACGGGACTGGACGCACCCGAATCGCCGGCCGCGCCGGTGGCCAACACGACCGCCAGCGCTTTCGCCGCTTCGGGGCGAACGGACGTGGCAAGCGACGGCAACTCCGCCATGGGATTTCCGTCGTCGCCCACGGTCGGCAGCCAATGCAACGTCTGCCCGGCGCCGGTCAGTTGGACGTGGAACCGCGACTCGGGCGTCGGCGTCCATCGCATCGGCATCAACTCGCCCAGACGCTGCCCGACCTGCGACACCGGCGGACCGCGAAAACAGACCAGCGACCCCTCGCCCTCGGCCAGCCACTTGCGCAGCGCGGCCACAGCGTCGTCCGTCAAAAACGCCTCGGCGTTGCGGCCGAGCACGACGATTTGATAGGCGGCCAACGCGCCCGGATCGGTCAGCAGCTTTTGGGCATCCGCTTCGATCGTCCACGATTGGCGATCCGCGTCCGGCGTCGCACTTTTTTTAGCGTCGTCCTTCGTCTTTTCGACCGGCGTCTGTCGCGGAATCTTTCGCTGCAACAGGCGTTTGTCCGCAATCTGCACAAGACTCGTCAGTTCGACCGACGGATCGGCCGAGAGCGTGCGAACCAGAAACTTCGTGTCCCAATACGGCTTGCCTTCAAGCAGCAGCACGCGAATCGGCTGATCGACGACCCGCAACAGAAACGGCGCCGAATTGTTGACGGTCGTCGCCTCGCCAGGAATCGGTTCGGCGCGGACTTCGTACCGGTACAAGCCGGGCGTTTTGTGCGACAGATAAAAAATTGCCTCGACCGCGCCGTCGGCCTTCAACTTCACGTCGCGACGTTCGACCCGCTTGTCGTTCAGCGACAGCGAGAGGCTCGCTTTCACGGCGTTGGCGGCCCGCTGACGCAACCGGACCGCGACGGGCGTCTGCTGGCCGACGAACGCCAACTCCTGCGGCTGCTCCAACGTGACTTCGAGATCGCTGGCTTTGGCGTCGCCGCCGAAAGATTTTGCGTACACCGGCGCCGCCAAGGCTTTGGCTTTTGCCGCATTGCGACGCAACCGCTCGACGCCGCCGACGTTGTGGATGCCGTCGCTCAACAGCAGAACGGCCTGTCCTTGGGGGCGGTCGTTTTCGATTGCGTCTTGCAGAGCCGTCGCCAGATCGGTCGCGCGGCCGCCGGGCTTGTCTTTCGCCAACTTGGCAATCGACGCGGGCGCAGACGCCTCGGCCACGGCCCGAACGCGAACTTCGTAGCGATCGGAAAGTCGGCGTTCCGCGGCGGCGGCGAACTCCACGGCCGCTTCGTAACGCGTCTTGCCGCGTTCGGCGTCGGACGTGGCCATGCTCGCCGATCGATCGACAAGAATGGTCAACAGCGGCTTGCCGGCCGGCGGCGGCGTCCGTTCCAACCACGTCGGATTGAGCAACACGACCAGCGGGACCGTCGCGGCCAGCGTCATCATCGCGATGATGAGCCGCCAACGTCGCGGGGCCATGCGCCGACGGCCTGACGCGGCATACCACGCCAGCAACGCCGCGGTGGCCAACGCCAGAGGCGCCCACAACGCCAACGGAATACAAGGATCGCAAGTGATGCGCATCATCGGTTCAGGTCCGGAAGACGATCAAGGCGCCCATTTCTCCCATCACACATCCAACACACGCCAGGACAAACCACTTCCACGAGTCGTCGCGGCGGCGGTCCTCGTCGGCAACGCCGCGATAGGCGGCCATTCGGCCCGCAGCCATTCGGCCCGTCAATACGTCCGGCGTCAGCGCGTCAAGCTGGCTTTCCTCCTCGGGAATGTTGACGGCCATAGCAAAAACCGTCGCGTCGCCGCGTTGGACGCAATAGACGCCGGGCTGGCCGGCCGCCGCCCAGCGCCACACCGAGCCCGCCGCTTCGTCGACCAATTGGCCGCAACGCCCGCCGTCGACGCCGCTGGGTCCAACCGTCCACAGACCGTGAGCAGGTCCAGCCTCGGCGGGCAATTGGGCCACCAACGGTTCGCCGGACAGGGCCCTCGTCGTCGCCCGATGCCGATCGAGCAGTTGTTCGACCAGTTCGGTCAGCAACGGGACAAAGGCCGCGGTCTTCGGCAGGGTCGACGCCGCCAGATCGGCATTGAGCACCGCCAGCGCGCCGGCATCGGACGAAGTCAGCACGATGGCGGCCGATCCGTCGTTATACCGACCGAGCACATCGGCGTCGACGCCCGTTTCGAGACGCCGCGAGCCAAGTCCGCCTGCGAATCGCAGTTGATCCAACGTCGACGTCAGATGGTCGCCAAAGATTTCAAACGGAGGACTCTCGCGCTGCACCGACGTCAGAACAAGGTCGCGCCGCGCGTGTCCGGCCGGCGGGGGCGTGAATTCCACGGGCATCTGCAAGCTGCCGCCGGATGCCTCGCGGAGCCGCTTGAGATTCGTCGCGTCGATCGGATCGGCGGCCACATACAACAGCGGCCGACCGCGACGCAGCAGCGCCGCCAGCAGTTTCACGGCCTCGTCCCCGAGCTTGCCCGGATGGTCCAAGACGATCAAATCGCCCGAGGCCACGACGGACGAATCCAACGCGACGGGATCGACGCGAATCACCCGCGGCGACGCATCGCCGCCTTGTCGCCGTTCCTTCCCGGCGGCCGGCGCGAGCGCACATTCCAGAAACAGGCTCGACGTGGCCCGGCGACCTCGCGGCTGGCGCGTCATCAAGATGTAAGTCGGTCGCGGCCGAACGTGCAACACGAAAGGACACACATTATCGTTCGGCAAGGCGTCGTCCACGCCCGCCAGCCGCGCCTCGCCCGGCCACCAGCCCGACGGACACGAGCGAATCTCCTCGGTCAACGTCGTTCGACGGCCCGGCGGACAAGCGCCGGTCAAGCGGTGCGTGGCGTCGCCGACCGTGACGTCGACTGCAATCTTTCGCGTGGCGGACGTCTCGTTGCCGATCTCGACGTCGAGTTGCGCGCCGGCGCGGGAGGCCCGCCCCTGGACGCCGAGAATGGCCACGTTCGGCGGCGGCTCGGCCGGCGCGGTCGATTCAAATTGGATGTTCGTATCGCCCGGCAGCGGCGAAAAATCGACTTTCGACCAGTTGGATCGCTGGAAATCGCTGATGACGATCAGCTCTCTCCGCCGACGGTCGTTGTCGGAGGCCGGCGCCAGCCATCGTGCGGCCATATCCACCGCGCGATTGACGTCGGACCGTTCGGGCAATGCGCGGCATCGAGCCAATTCATCGCGCAACGCCTCGAAATTCGTCGACGGCCCGTCGAACACGCCGTAGGGCCGGGCGCCGGCCAGAACCAGGTTGGCGGCGAGTCCGGGCCGATAGCGGAGGTAGTTCGCCGCAATGGTTCGCGCGCGTTGGATGTGCTCGACCGCGCCCGCCCGGGCCGCCATGCTTTGGCTGACGTCGAGCAATACAACCCGGATGGTGTCGCCGCCCTGAAGATCCGAGACTTGCAGAGGCTCGCGCCACTGGGGCCGCGCCACGGCCAACGCGATCAGCAACACGGCAAGCGTCCGCAGAGCCAGCAACACGAAGTCGCGCAGCCGCCGCCATGTCCGCTGTTGCCGAACCGCCTCGCGTACGAACCGCAACGTCGAAAGCGGGAACCGCACCGGACGCGGCCGCGTCCACCAGTGGATCAGCACCGGCATCGTCGCCGCCGCGACGCCGATCCAGAGAGCCCAGGGATGCAGAAACGTCACCATCGCAAAGGTTACCCCGCCCGCGCCACCAAAAAACCCCCGAGCGTCTGCAAGTAGGAAACCGCCGTCGATACGCGGCGATACTCGCAGCCGCCGGCCAACGCCCATTGACGAACCATCGCCAGATGAGCGGCGAATCGCTCCCGATACGCCGTGCAGACCTCCGCCGGCGAGCAACTCACCTGCCCGTCGTTCTCCATTCCCTCGAACCGATAGGCCGTCCCGTCGGGCAAACGTTCTTCGTCGGGATGCACCACGTGCAAGACGACGACGTCCCAGCCGCGATGTCGAAACAGCCGCAACGCAGCGAACACCTCTTCGAGATCGTCCATCAGAAAATCGCTCATCAGCAGCAACGCGCCGCGCCGGCGGCATCGTTCAAACAGTTCGCGCAATCCGCCGGCCATTCGTGGGCTGGGATGCGTCGCGATGCCTTCGATCACCTGCTGAAGACGCTCGATGTGCGACATGGTCGCGCCGGGGCCGATCCACGAATCCAACGCGTCGTTGAGCACGGCGAGCCCCACTTGGTCTTGGCCGCGGCTGATCACATGGGACAGCGCCGTGGCTAGATATTGGACGTATTCGAGTTTCGACCCGGTCGCGTCGCGTCGTCCCGCCGCGCCAAACCGCATCGACCCGCTGGCGTCGATCGCCAACGTGCAGCTAAGATCCGTCTCCTCCTCGTGCAGCCGGACGATCGCCTTGCCGGTGCGGGCCAGCACTTTCCAATCGAGCCGCCGCAGGTCTTCGCCGCCGGTGTACTCGCGGAAATCGACGAACTCGCCGGAGCCGCCCAACTGACGCGAGGCGTGATAGCCCATGTACGTGCCCTCGACACGTCGGCGCGTAGTGAAACGCATCGGCTCGAGCGCCGACAGCGCGCGCAGATCGAGGAACCGGCTTGCCAGACGTTCGTTCATACGGCCACTTCGTCGAGGAGTCTCGCAATGACGTCGGCCGAAGCGACCGAATCGCCGACCGCCCGGTGATTGACAATGATGCGATGGCGGAGGATCGGCAGCGCGACGGTCCGGATGTCGTCGGCGGTCGGAGCCGTGCGGCCCGCCAACAACGATCGCGCCTTGGCCGCCAATACGAGGTTTTGAGAGCCGCGAGGGCCGGCGCCCCAGGCCACATAGTCGCGGACGAACTGGCCGGCTTTGGCGTCCTCCGGCCGGCTTGCCCCGCACAACCGCACGGCATAAGCCGCCACGCTCTCGACCACCGGCGCCGCCAACACGAGATCGCGAAGCTGCAAAAACTCCTCGCGCGCCAGCGACGCCGTCGGCAACTCGGGCATCCCGGCCGTCGTTCGCATCACGATCTCTTCTTCTTGTTGCGGCGTCGGATAGCCGATGCGAATCTCCATCATGAACCGGTCGAGCTGCGCCTCGGGCAACGGATACGTTCCCTCCTGCTCGATGGGGTTTTGCGTGGCGGCCACGAGAAACGGCTCTTCCAGCGGATAGGTCTTTCCGCCGACCGTCACGTGCCGCTCGGCCATCGCTTCCAGCAACGCCGATTGGGTCTTCGGCGCGGCGCGGTTGATTTCGTCGGCCAGCACCAGATTGGCGAAGACCGGACCCGGTCGAAACGTCATCGCCGGGCCTTGACCGTTTTCGCCGCGGCCGAGCAATTCGTAGCCGGTCACATCGGCCGGCATCAGGTCGGGCGTAAACTGAATGCGGCCGTATTTCCACCGAAACGCCGACGCGAGCGCTTTGACCATGAGCGTCTTCGCCAGGCCCGGCACGCCCACCAACAACGCATGCGAACCGCAAAGGGCGCAGATAAGAAGCTGGTCGATCACTTCGTCCTGACCCACCACCACTTCGTGCAAGGCCGATCGAATGGCCTGCACCCGGTCGGCAAACGCGCCGATCTGCTGTCGCCCCAGATCCAACTCTTGGGAACTCGCCGCCATGGCTGCTTCTCCTGTTGATTTGTCTGAGAAGAGGAGCTTGCCAACGGAACCGTGGACAGCCGCGCACCGGTCGCAGAAAAAGGCTGTCGCCGAACCAACGATTAAACTTTGAAAAGACTCAACGTTGACAAGAGCCCCCCCCCTTACGCTGTCATTTGGCGCCCCCGATCGTGAAAGATCAAGATAACGATTTGACACCCCCACGTCAAGCATCGGGCGTGCCGACGATCGCGCGACGACGGTGGTGAAAACTCGGCGATGCACAGCTTTTCCGTCCCGCACCAGGTCGTGGAAGAAGTGGAAAAAGGAACCGAAACGGCGGAAAATGGGGCGATGCGTCGGCCCGGGCCGCGACCGCCTGCCGCGACGCAAACCGACTGCACGACACACGTTGTCGACTGATCGCGCCTTCGAGCGGCCCGGCTGCGTCGAACGGCCGTGGCCTACGATTCGGTAGACGACAGCAACCGCCGCGCCGTTCGGAGAATTCCAGTGAGCCATCCACCGTCGATACTAAAACCGTTTGAAGTCGATCGACAGCTCGCCGACGATGGCGATGGCTCCTACTGTGAGTGGCTGTGTTCTCGGTTGGACGGACAGGCGGCGCATTTTCGGCGACTGATGAACACGGGCCTTGCCGCCGACGAGTTCGCGCAAGCCGGCGAGTTCAACGACGCGCTGGCCGCCGCCGTCAGCGTCGTTCGCTCGCGATGGCAATCGTTTCGGTTGTAGGCTGGAAAACCGTTCACCCCGAGGCGACAAACCCATGACGATGCAGATCGACAGCGACCTGAATGAATTGTTGACGCAGATCGGTTTCATCGCCGTCGAAGAGGGAATGCACGACGAAGCCGCCGCGATTTTCGAGGCCGTCGAGTCCGCACGACCCGAGCACGAACGGCTCTGGATGGATCGACTTCTGGATGAGCCGGAGTATCGCGAGCAGCGCGACCGCAACGAGCGCCAATGGAAAGCCTTCCGCGAGTCACTGCGGCGGAAACATGCCTGGCAGCAGGACGGATAGCCGCCCGCGAAACGGCTCGCCAGTCATGTCGCGCCACGCGGTCGCTTGGTCGGGCGACAACGCGGCGACGCACTGTTTCATGGCCGAGTGCATCAAATCCCGCCGACGCTGCCTTCGCGTCGATTCGTCGGGCGAGTCAGCCGAACGTTCGCCGAGCGTCATGAACGTTTCGACCTCGATCTGACGCATCGTCTGACGTTGCGCATCGGACAGCTTCAGCGACTCGGCAATCTCCGGCTGATTGAACGCCGTGATGCCCTGCAATTGGAGCACGATCTGCTTGAGCCGCCGGACCTGCCTTTGGCTGAGAATGGATTGCGTCACCTGCTCGCTGGCCCTGGCAAGTTGGACGAAACGCTCGCGCCGCTGGTCGGCCGACAGGTTTTGATATCCTTGCAGCATTTCCGCCCGCTGATCGGCGAACTGCCGGGCGATCGCGTCGAAGCGTTGCCGCTGGGCGTCGTCCAGCCCGAGGTCCGCTTGAATGTCCTTTTCGCCCAACAAAATCAACTGGCCCGCCCCCTCCAGCACGGTCATTTCGTCGAGCACCTTTTTCAGTCGTCGCTGAACCGCGAGCAATTCGGCCTCTTTCGACGGATTGTCGTGATAGTAGGCGATGAACCCTTGATAGTAGACCAGCGCCGTTTCCAAAATTCGTTTTTGAAGCGGATGGAGCGGGAACTTGCTGGCCAGGTCGTTTTCGGACACTTGGATCATGTAGTCGACGGCCTGCCGGGCTTGCTGCAAATTGCGTTCTGCCTCCTCGGCCCTCGTGCGTTCGGCGGCCAGCGCCACCCGGGTGCGTTGGTTCGCCTGAGCGATCAGATAGTTGCTCGCGCCGGAAATCACGATCACGGCGGCCATCACGATCACCAGCGCCGCGACGTAGGCCGGATGACGCCGCCCCCATTTGCGCACGCGATCGGCGAAACTCGGCGGCTGGGCCAAGATCGGCTCGTCCCGCAAAAAACGGCGCAGATCGTCGGCCAACTCCTGAGCCGAACCGTAACGATCCTCCGGCCGCTTGCTCAACAGTTTTAGTAAAATGGTCTCCAATTCCGGCGGAATCGACCGGTCGATCGTTCGCGGCGCGATGGGGTCGTGATTCAGAATCTGCTGCAACAGCGACTGTCGCGTCGCGCTGGTGAAGACGGGCCGCAGCGTAATCAACTCGTAAAACGTCGCGCCCAGCGAATACAGATCGGTCCGAGGATCCAGCATCACCCGCTGACCGGACACCTGTTCGGGACTGGCGTAGCGGATCGTGCCCAGCACGTCGCCGGTCCGCGTCAGGTTCTGCTCGCTGTGCAGATGGGCCAGGCCGAAGTCGGCGATCCACAGATGGCGGTTCATGTCGACCAGCAAGTTCGCCGGCTTGATGTCGCGATGAATGATGCCTTGGCGATGCGCGTACTCGAGCGCCTCGGCCGCCTGCGCCATCAGGTCGGCCATCGTCCGATACACTTGGGCCGTGTTGCTCTCGGTCGACAGATCGGCCGACAGCCGCGTGATTTGCTCGGCGTCGCCCGGACGTTTTTCTTGCAGGGGGGCGATCACGGGCGGTTTGGACGCGTCGCGGCGCAACGGTTCGGTCGGCGGCACGTCGAAAAACGCGCCCGTCCACATCCGCGGCGTTCGCGCGACGGACTCCGACGCGGCGGCGCCATTGCGGCCCGTCTCGCGGCAAAGCTGCCGAATCACGACGTCCAACGACTGACCGTCGATCAATTGCATGGCGTAAAAGTTCACGCCCCGTTCGCATCCGACGGCGTAAACCGGCACGATGTTGGCGTGGTGCAACTGCGCGGCGGCTTGGGCCTCCTGCCGGAACCGTTGCAGATATTTTGGATCGAATCCGGCGGCCAGCGGCAGCGTTTTCAGCGCGACCCGGCGTCCCAGCGACAGTTGAGTCGCCTCGTAGACGATGCCCATGCCGCCGCGTCCGATTTCCCGCACGATTTGAAAATCACCCAACGGCATGCCCGGCTGCAATCCGACGCCAAGCCCTGCCGATGGCGAGTCCGACGGCTTGATTGATGCCGCGGCCTCGTGCATCAAGTTCACGCCGTCCAGGCAATCGCCCAGGGCCGGCTGCAAGTGCGGATAGCGAGCGACCCACTGCGCCCGACTGGGCCGCCGCCCCGCCTCCAACTCGCGCATGTATTGCTGAACGACCGCCAGCAGTTCCTCTTCCGAAGCCGACGAAGCGTGGGCCGTGTCCTCTCCCCTCTCCTCTCTCCCCTCTCCCCTATTTTCATCCATGTTCCGACTCCGTCATTATCTGGCGAAGACGCGCGAGTCCCCGCACCCAGAGTTTTTCGACGCTGTCCTGACTTCGGCCCATGCGGCGGCTGATCTCGGGAAAGCTGAGCCCTTGCAAATGCCGAAACACCAGCGCGTCGCGGTAGTCCTCGGGCAGCTTGGCCAGGGCGTCGGCCAACAGCACCGACTGTTCGCGTCGCGCGGCCTGCTGGCTTGGCGAGCTGTGCGGATCGACGAACCCTTGGCCCAGCAACATCGAGGAGCGGTCCAACTGGTCCTGCAACGTGCGTTCGAGCCGGATATCGCGTTTTTGCGCGCCGAGATATTTTCGGAGCGCGCCGCAAAGCACCGACGCCATGATCCGCCGCAGCCACGCGACCAATTCGGCCTCGGTGCCGCCGCGAAAATCGCCAAACCCTTTGTGGGCTTCAAGCATGGTTTCCTGAACCAAATCCGAGGCGTCCAGCTTCACCTGAAGCCGCCGGCCGATTTCCAAACCGGCCAACAGCCGCAAATAGTTGCGATAAAGCTCCAACAGGGCCCCAAGCGACTTGCCGTCGTCCGCAAGGGCCCGGGCCAACAGTCGTTCGGGCTGGGCGGAATCGTTCAGCGGTTTTTCCCGTGGTTCCATGGCGACGCCAAGCCGGGGGCATGAAATGTCGTTCCATAATAATATAGATGCGTTTTACGGGCGACTACCGCCGGCCATTTTTTTCGCAGGCCGAGTTGACAGCCCGTCCCGACGTCCGTCCCCCGCATCGGCGACCAGCCAACGACGGTTTTGCCGACGGTCGCAGGAAAAAGGCTATCCGCCCCCCTCTTTATACGTGACGTGATTGCTAGCCCTTGGCCGTGACGCTATCTTGAGGGGCGAGCAAGCGTCTCGCTCATTTTGGCTCTCCCGCGAAGGATTTCTTCGGCTGGCGCAAATAGACTCGTGAGGACGCCGAAAACGAGCAAGGGAGCGGGCGTGGCCGACGACGAATCGACGAAACAGATCGCCAGCTTGAAGCGGCTCGACGGTTCCGCCTGGAGCGTTGTCGTCGATCGACATCTCGGCGAGGTCTACGGCTTCATTTTCCACCTCGTCGGAGGCGATCGGGCGATTGCGGAGGAACTGAACCAAGAGACGTGGCTGGAAGCAATCGACGGCATCGGCCGCCTCGACGCCGCCCAGGGCAGTTTCCGGAACTGGCTTTTTGGCATCGCTCGTCGGCGCGTCGCGTTGCACTACCGTCGTCGCGCGTCGGCAAGGACTTCGACGCCCGGCGATCAAATCGAGACACTTGCAGAATCCGGAAGCAAGGCGGTCTTGCCCGAGGATGTGCTGGAACAAATGGAACGCGCCGCCGTGGTGCGCGCGGCGATTCTGGCGATTCCCGAGGACCGCCGCAAGACACTGCTTTGGAAATATGTGGAAGGGCTCTCGACCGAGGCCATCGCCGTTCGCATGGAAAAGAGCGTCAAAGCCGTCGAGTCGCTCCTTTCCCGGGCGAGGGAACAGTTGCGAGATTTGCTTCGCGCCTATATGACGTCCTGTGACGATGAACGACGGACAACCAAGGATTCGTCCCGTGCGTGATCAGCCCAACAACAACGACGATTGGCTGGATCGCCTGATCCGTGAGGCGGGCGACCCGACGGTTTCGCTCGACGCGCAATACGTCGAGAGGCTGAAAACAGCGATACTCCGTCGCGCGGCGTCCGTTCCGAACTCTCCAAGAAAGGTGTCCCTCATGAAACGTATCGTCCGGGTGGCCGTGGCCGCATCGATTGTTTTTGCTGTCGGCGCCGTTGTTGCCTGGCTGACCTTCGGCGGCAGTTCGGCCAATATCGCCTTCGCCGACGTGGCCAAGGCGTTGGACAGTCTGCGAAGCGCGACCTTTGATGTGGTTTCGGAAGTGAGGGAAAAAAAGGACAGCCAACCGATTACTGCGGCTGGGAAAGGATACTTTCTCGCCCCCTGCCATCAACGCATCGAAACGTCGGTCAATCTCGGCCGTGAGGCTGCCGTGAAAGGCGCTGAAGCGGCCGCGAAGAGGATCCATAAGAATGACGGTCCGGCGTCGGCCAACCGCGCCGCCCAGGCTGCGGCCAAGTCCATGGCCAAAGCGGTCGGCTCGATGCCCGAGATGATTGTTAGACAGATCATGATTGCCGACAGTCAGGCGGAAAAATGTATTTTGCTCTACCCCAATATGAAGACCGGCATGTTGGTCGATTCGAAGAAAATGAGGGAGCTTCGAAATAAGCCGGCTCAACCGGATCTTTTTGAGATGGTGCGACGCCTTGTCCGCGAGGGCAACAGCGGCACGGGCGAGAAGACCGTGGCGATTGGCAAGAAGGAGATCGACGGACGCAAGGCCGTTGGCTTTCGTGTTTGTGTCGATCTTATGGACATGACGTTTTGGGCCGATCCGAAAACCGCCTATCCCGTTCGCATCGAGGTTGGCATGGGCTCCTTGGGCAATGTTCGCGTCGTGATGAACAACTTCCAATACAACGTTGCTCTGGATCCCTCGTTGTTCAGCCTCACGCCGCCGGCCGGCTATTCGATGCAAACCATGGATGTAACGGCGCCGGTCGAAAAGGATCTCCTCAAAACCTTGCGCATCATCGCCGAGCACAGCAAGAACGTCTTTCCCGCAAAGCTCGAAATGAACCAGGAGGTCATGAAGGCCCTGATGGTTGGGCTCGAACCGAAAATGGACAAAGCCACGGAGCAGAAACTCGAGGCGGTGCGAAAGGAAATCGAAGCAAAATACGGCGGCCGGGAAAAACTCAGGGCAAAGTACGGCAAAAACATTCCACCCGAAATCATGGCGGAAGTCATGAAGGCCACAATGCCGATCATGCAAGAGCAGATGAAGAAACGGATGCCGACCATGCAAAACGAGATGCTAAAACGCAGTCGCGGACTGCTGTTCTATCAGACGCTCAAGCCCGACAACGACGCCCACTACCTCGGCGGCGGCGTCCAACTGGACACGCCTGACCGGCCGATCTTTTGGTACAAGCCCACAGGCAGTCAGAAATACCATGTCATCTACGCCGACCTAAGCGTCAAAGAAGTCGCGCCGTCCGACCTCCCGAAAATGCCCCAACCCAAAGACGGCCTAAAATCGGCGAAAACCAACGACAAGAAATCGCCGTGATATTTCGGCGGTCCGGGCTGCCGCTCCCTCGCGATCCACCCGCAAGTCGCCACACAATCCCCGCCGGAGAGCGGGCCGCCGAGACGCGACGTCCAACAACGGCGACTTGTTTTTTCGGTCTTTTCTGCCTTTGTGCTCCAAACGTGACCTATAGTGAAAATGTATCAAGGAGCCGCCCATGGCACACGAAAACAACCATCATCACGAACACGCCCCCACCGCAAAACGAGCTCTGCATCGGGACTGGCGCACGTGGGTCATCGTCGGACTGATGCTGGCCGCGATGTTTGCCTACGTCATGTCGGACGACGAATCGCTGCAAGTAGGCGGCGGTTCGCCAAAGCCGACCGCGCCCGCCACCGCGGCGCCGTGACAAAAAAAGCCGCCGGCGTTGCTCGGGCGATCGGCACGATGCAGCCCCAGGCGACTTGTCTCCGTCCTGAATGGCCCCGGACCAACCGTCGTTTCAGGCTGCGCGCACGCCAAGCCGTCCCAACGCGTCAGTCTCCCACGTCGGCGACCAACCAACGACGATACGCCCACCACGTCAGCAGCACGCCCAATAACGTCAGCAGCCCGATCAGTGCCAGCAGGATCGGTCGATAGGCAACCATCCCAGGCTCCGGCGTGAAGTACATCCTCATGGGTACTATCAAGGGATATGAGGCCAGCAACATTCCCCAAATGACCAGCCTCGGAGAACGGTACTGAAAAAACCAAGCCGCTAGTCCAAACATCCATATTTGCGCCAACGCGGAGATGAACCATCCGGCGACAATCAGCGAAACGCTTGGCTTCTGGACAAAAAACAAAAAACACGCAACGAGGACGACACCGCTATACAACCATAATTGAAACTGTTGGACGGCCGCCGCCATGGCCACTTGTTTCACATAATCGCGTCGTGAGACCGGCAGCAACATTTCATAAGCCATCGAATGGGTGCGACGACGCCACAAAGGCCCCCAAGCTCCAGCCGCCGTGAAAAAACAGAGATAAATCATCACAACGAACAGCACAGGGTCTTTCGCGTTTGCAATCCACATGCCATACGCAAGAAACACCAAGACAAACAACAAACTCGTCAAGATCGACCAACCAGAATTCATTCCGACTTGCCATCGACACGCCCGCGACCATCGCGATGTCGCGGCACAACGGGCGTCATGCGTCAATCGGGCCATCTGACGTTCTTCCGAACGGTCGCGCCACCGTCGCGGCAACATCCAACCGCCGTCCATCGGCCGGCCCGTCATCTGATCGCGTGCGGCCCCCATCGTTTGCAGCCGAAGACTGTAGCCGGGCGAGTCTTCGTTCATTCGGACCAGTCGCCAAAAACCGCTTAGCGTGATGGACACGCCCAAGGCGAACAAAAGCCACGCTTGAGCTTCAAAACGCCCGGAAATCAGTTGGCCGAAAGCGCCTTGAAGCAGTGGCGTGAAACAGACAAGAGCCATGCCTCCCACCAGCAGTCCAGCCCAACCGGATGGATTCAGCGCCCACCAAAGCGTCGCGCCAAACAACAACACGGCCAAGGCGGTCAGTCCGATGGACCGCAACCCAATCAGCCAGGCCAGCACCGCCGGAAAGAAAATGGCGGCCAGCAAAATGGCGACCATCGCCACTTCCGCATGAACCCGGCGAAACCCAGGCATCAAGCTGGCCCTTGCATCGACGAATTGCTCCTTCATGTGAGCGACCAGGCCCATATACAGTCCCAAAAACGGCCAGACCGCAAACAGCGGCGTCATCTTTCCACGATGAGGATCGCCCGACTCGACCAAAAGAAACCCCACCGCGGCCACAAGGCCAAAAAAAAGAAGCCAGGTCAACGGTGTCGAAAAAAGCCGCCGCAGATACGTCAACGCGACTTGCGCGTAAGGATTCAAAGCGGCAACGCATTCGGACCTGTCGGATTGCATGGTTCAACCTCCGGCGTGCATCTCCAAAAAACTCTCTTCCAGATTGACGTGCGTCTGCTCTTTCAAATCTTCCAACAAACCGTGCCAGGCGACGCGACCGGACTTCAAAATCGCCACCCGATCGGCCACATGCTCCAAGTCCGACGTAATGTGCGTCGAAAAAACCACCGTGCGGCGGCCGGGCTCGGCCAACTCGATGAGCAGTTGCAAAAACT
>JBDKTJ010000116.1:0-9536 GCA_039698075.1 Thermoguttaceae bacterium
GATGCCCAGGAGCAGATCGACGCCTGGCGGCACGATTACAACCACCAGCGTCCGCATCGAGCCCTAGGCGGACGGACGCCGCACGAGTTTTCGATGTTGGAGGGCGGGCCTAGGCCCGCCCTCCAAAGCCCTACCGACTAACCTTTCACTTGGATCAAAGTTGGGGAGCACCTCACAGGCTCTTACGACTCTCGTAACACATGAACCAGTTTTTGGGTAGCAGGCCAATACCAAGAGCCATTCCGACCATGCCTTTCAACGACCTGTCTATTTTACGTTTGAGTGGTGGCGTAACTCCATTAGGTTCTGCACAGATGGTATTGTCCAGCCACTTGCTTCAATCTGGCAGTTCGGCAATACCTTGTGGAGCGTCTCGGCACCATCCTTCGTAACCCCGGTGCGGCTCAGTCGAAGCATCTTGAGGTTTGTTAAGCCTTTGAGGCGATCAAGGCCAACATCCGTAATCCGAGTACCGGCCAGATTTAATAAGTCGAGTTGTGTTAACCCTTTGATGTGTTCCAGCCCGGCGTCCGTGATTTGGGTTTGTCCGAGATCGAGAAATTTCAGTTTGGTCAGTCTCTCCAGGTATTTCGACCCAGCGTCAGATACCCTGGTTCCCCCCAGATCAAGACGTTGTAGCTTTGTCAGGCTAGCCAGACATTCCATTCCGGCGTCAGATATTTTGGTTCCGCTCAGATCAAGGCGTCGAAGCTTCACCAAGCCCGCAATGTGCCTCATACCCACGTCAGTCACCCGAGTGGCCCCCAGGTTGAGTTCTTCAAGGTCGCTGAGTTTTTCGAGATATTGTAGCCCAGCATCGTCTACTTGAGTGAGTCCTAGGTCAAGCAACCGAAGGTGGGTCAGTCCCGCAACGTATCTCATCCCTTTGCCGGTAATCAACGGGCTTTTGTCCAAGACCAACTCCTGAAGTTGTGGGAACGCCTTGAGATATTTCATCCCGGCATCGGTTATGTCGTTGTCGCTAAGGCCGAAAACTCGGAGGCCGGTCCATTTCGTGAGATGTTCAAGCGTCCGATCTGTAACCCCGGCCGTGACAAACATCACTTCTTCGACGTCTGTCAACCGACTGAAAAGTTCCAGTTCCGCATCGGTTATCGGAGCGCCCACTTGGCTTACACCAACGAAGCGTTTGCCGGCCTTCTCCTCGACTCCGCATAATCCGCCGAACTTTTCGATTTTCGCAAACACCTTGGCCTCCTGAGCAGTAGGTTCTACTGCGGAGCCTACTGCTGCAGTCAGAAGAAATATGCCCAGGGCTTGTATCATGACAACAGTGCCTTTCATATGTCCCTATATCGACTGTGACTACGGCTGGAGGCTGGGCCAGCCATTCGGGGTAAACCGTATGTCATCGCACCACTTGCTTCTGATAGTCGATCTGACAATTTGGCAACGCCTTCTTCAGTCGCTCCACGCCGTCTTTCGTAACCTTCGTACGGAGCAGACCTAGAGATTGCAGGTTGCGTAAGCCTGTTAGTCGCTGAAGGCCAGCGTCCGTAACCCGAGTACCATGTAAATCCAATATTCTGAGTTGTGTCAACCCTCGAACGTGTTCCAGCCCAGCATCCGTGATATTAGTATCCACAAGATCGAGAATTTCGAGGTTGATTAGCTTTTCTAGGTATTTCAGCCCGGCGTCGGATATCTTAGGCCCGCTAACATCTAGGCGTTGTAATTTTACCAAGCCGGCAAGATGCTTCATACCAGCATCAGTCACCTGTGTCCCCGTTAGGTCGAGTTCTTGAAGGTCGCTTAGTCTTTCAACATATTGTAGCCCAGAATCATCCGCCCGCGTACTCTGAAGGTTAAGCTCGCGGAGATGCTTTAGTCCTTCAAGGTACTTCATTCCTTTGCCGGTAATTAGCGGGTTCTGCTCCAACCACAACACCTGAAGTCGAGGAAACGCCGTAAGGTGCTTTATTCCGGCATCGGTTATGTCGTTGTTTCCAAGGGCGAGAACCCGGAGACCGGTCCATTTGGGGAGATGTTCGAGCGTCTGATCTTTCACCCCGGCCGTAATAAATGTCGCTTCTTCGACGTTTGTCAACTGGCTGAAAAGTTTCAGTTCCGCATCGGTTATCGGAGCGTCCACTTGGATTACGCCAATGAATCGCTTGCCGGCCTTCTCCTCGACTCCGCATGATCCGCCGAGCTTTTTGATGTCCGCAAACACCTTGGCCTGCTGCGCAGTAGGTTCTACTGCGGAGCCTACCGCCGCAGCCAGAAGAAATATGCCCAGGGCTTGTATCATGGTCACACTGCTTTTCATATGTCCCTCCAATAGGATGGGTCTGAAAAGTGGACATTACTGATTACTGGCTGTTCGCGGACGGTCGGAACCGCGAAAGGTAAACTCAAGGTCCAAACGCTTTGCGGTCCGTTGGGAAATAAAGGGAACATTCCGCTTTTCCCTCTCTTTGCTCTAAACGTCGAGGTTTCTCGCTTCGAGCGAGTGCTTTTCGATGTATTCGCGGCGCGGCTCGACTTTGTCGCCCATCAGGATGCGGAATAGATCGTCCGCGGCGCTGGCGTCTTCCATCCGCACACGCACCAGCGTGCGGTTGGCCGGGTCGAGCGTCGTTTGGCGAAGCTCGTCCGCATTCATTTCGCCCAAGCCCTTGAATCGGGTCACTTGCAGGCCCTTTTCGCCGGCCGATCGAACGGCCGCCAATAAACCGCGCAGGTCCTCGAGGCCGGTCGCAATCTCGCCGCGGCGGAACCGGTAGCGCGGCTCCTCAACGCCCGTCCGCTCTTGCGGGATCAGGCTTTCAATTTCAAAACCCATGCCGCGCAACACGGCCAGTTGATTGTTGATCGAACGGACTTCGTGCAGTTCGACGATGTGCAGCCGGATGCGCGGTTCGGCCGCCTCGCCGTTTTCTCCGTTCAATTCGTCGGCCAGATCCAGCTCCGAGCCGACCTCCTGTTCTTGGGCGGCGACAAACTCGTCGAGCTTGTCGCGGGTGGTGAACCATTGCTCTTGCTGGCCGAGAAAAACGTGGAAGATCGGCAGCCGGCCGGTCACCGGATCGCGGCGCAGGGCGTGCGACCGGAGACTGATGCCGCGCCGCTCGAGGGCCAACAGCGATTCCTCCAGCAAGGCCAGCGTTCGACAAAGCTGCTCCATTTCCTTGCCCTGGATGACGCGTCCGTCGCCCGGCTCGAACATCGCGCCCGTCAAACCGGCGTCGAGCAGTTGCGCCTTCATTTCTTCTTCGGTCTGCACGTAATAGACTTCTTTCTTATGCCGGACGCGGAACAACGGCGGCTGGGCCGCGTAGACGTAGCCGCCTTTGATCAACGCATACATCTGGCGGTAGAAGAACGTCAGCAACAGCGTGCGGATGTGCGAGCCGTCGACGTCGGCATCGGTCATGATGACGATTTTGCTGTAGCGGCGTTTGGTCATGTCCATTTCGTCGCCGATGCCCGCCCCGATGGCGGAAATCATGCTGCGGACCTCTTCGTTGGCGAGCACTTTATCGTCGCGCGCCTTGTAGGCGTTGATGATTTTTCCGCGCAGCGGCAGGATGGCTTGATATTCGCGGATGCGTCCGCCCTCGGCGCTGCCGCCGGCTGAATTGCCTTCGACCAGATACAGTTCGCAGCGTTCCACGTCGCGGCTGGTGCAGTCGCGCAGTTTGCCGGGCAGTCCGCCGCCGCTTAAGGCGCCTTTGCGTTCGCGGACCAACTGGCGGGCTTTGCGGGCGCTTTCGCGGGCCTCGGCGGCCAACATGCCTTTTTGGATGATGATCTTGGCCGTTTTAGGATTCTCTTCGAGATACTTGGCTAAGTAATCGCCGACGGCGGAATTGACGATGCCCTCGACCTCGCCGTTGCCGAGCTTCGTTTTCGTTTGGCCCTCGAATTGCGGCTCGGGCACGCGCAGCGAGAGGACGGCCGTCAGTCCTTCGCGGCAGTCGTCGCCGCTCGGCGCGATGTCTTTGTAGAGTCCTTCTTTCTTGCCGTAGGCATTTAAGCTGCGCGTGATCGCCGCGCGGAAACCGGAGACGTGGGTGCCGCCTTCGGTCGTGCAGATGTTGTTGACGTACGAGTGGACGTTCTCGGTGAACTCGCCGGAATATTGCATGGCGATTTCCAGGCCGATGCCGTCATAGTCGCCGCTGATGTAGATGATGTCCTCGTGCGCCGGCTCGCTGGCCCGGTTCAAATAGTCGACGAACTCCAAAATTCCCCGTTCGTAATGGAAAGTTTCGCCCTCGCCGGTGCGATGATCGCTGAAGATGATTTTGACGCCGCGATTCAGGAAGGCCAACTCCTGAAGCCGGCGATAGAGGATATTGTATTGAAAGTTCGTGTTGGGGAAGATTTCGGAGTCGGGCTTGAACGTGGTTTTGGTGCCCGTCTTGTCGGATCGTCCGATGCGTCGCACGTCGGCGATCGGCACGCCGCGTTCGTATTCCTGTTGATAGACGTGTCCTTCGCGGCGCACCTCCACTTCACACCATTCGGACAGGAAGTTCACCACCGTGACGCCGACGCCGTGCAATCCGCCGGACGTCTGATACGCGCCTTTTTGAAACTTGCCGCCGAACTTCAACACGGTCATCACGCCCTGGAGCGTCGAGAAACCGAGATCGGGATGCACCTCGACGGGGATGCCGCGGCCGTTGTCCTCGACGGTGACCGAGCCGTCGTTGTTGATCGTGACCGAAATTTCGCTGGCGTAACCGGCCATCGTCTCGTCGATCGAATTGTCGACGACTTCATAGACCAAATGATGCAGCCCACGAGCCGTCGTGTCGGCGATGTACATGCTCGGCCGTTCGCGGACGTGCTCCAGGTCGGTGAGGTGTTTGAGATCTTCGGCGTTGTAGTCGGCGTCGCCCTTGGTTTGTTCGAGACGATACGTGTTCAGATCGGGCGAGGAGTCTGGCTCTTGCGATGGATTCGACATGAATAACCCTGGCTTTTACTGGATGTTCCCCACGCGAAACCGCAGCTCTTCGATGCCTTCGTCGGGCAACTGCTCCGCGAGATTTTTCAATAATTGGCTCTTTTGAAATCCCAACTCTTGCACTAACGTCGAGTTGGCCACGATAATCTCCAACGTTCCGCGGCGCAACGGTCCGACGCGCGTATATCGGGCGATCATCAGCCCGGCCGCCTCGCGCCACGCCGCTTCGTACGCGCCGGCGCTTTGCACCCGTGCAAAACCGCGTCGAGCCATCAACTCGGACAGCACGTTGCCGATCGCCTGCGGACCGCGGCGTTTCATCAAGTTTACTGCTCCCTGGCCAACGGCATCACCACGTAGGCGTAGCCATCGTCCGTGCTGCACACCGCCGCGCTTTCGGCGTCGCGCAGTTCGATTGAAAATGTTTGTTCAGGCCCGAGCACTTTCAAAAAGTCGCTCAAAAATCGAGGGTCGAGCGCGATGCCGACTTCAGGGCCGTCGTAGGCGATCGGCATCTCGACGTGCGACTCGCCCAACTCGGCTCCGTGGCCGGCCAGGACGATCTTACCGCCGCCGAACGTGAAATCGACCCCGCGGCGATCCTCGCTCGTGACGATGGCCGCCTGACGAACCGCAGCGTAGAACGGTCCGACGCAAAGCTCGATCCGGTGAACGTCGTCGCGGCGCGGAAAGACGTCTCGCCACTTTGGATATCGGCCCTCGACCAGCCGGGTGTAAATCGTCGCCAGGCCGCTGCGGACCAGCACGTCGTTGCTTCGGGCGGCGACCTGCACATTTTCTTCGGTGTCGCCGAGCGCTCGTTCGATCAACTGCATTGCGCGGGTTGGGATAATTGTCATGTTGTCGCCGGAGACATGCCCACCGACCGACTGCGCCGGCCCTTCCTGACGAGCCAAACGCCGGCCATCGGTGGCCACGGCCGTCAGACCCTTGTCGGAAAACTCGATCAAGACGCCGCCCAACGCGTAACGGCTGCTCTCGTTGTCCGTGGCGAAAACCGTCCGGCGAATCACTTCGCGAAGGAAGCGGGCTGGCATTTCATGGTATTTTTGCTCCTCGAACGCCAACACGCTCGGAAACTCGTCTGGATTTTCCGAGGGCAGTTGGAATTCGCTCCGCTGGCCTCGCACGAAAACCTTGCGGCCGTCGCTTTCCAGGCTCAACTGCTCGTCGGAGCTTTCGGTCAAGATTTTTCCGAACCGGTCGCGCGGCAAAACCACGTTGCCGGGCGCCTCGGTCGCAAACCCCTCGACCGACACGCGAATGCCGATCTCCAAATCGGTTCCCATCAGGATCGCGCCGTCGGGCGTCACTTCCAACTTCACGTTTTGCAGGATCGGTTTCGGGCTTCGTGAAGGAGCCACGCTGGCGGCCATCTGAAAAGCGTGGAGCAGTTTGTCGCGCTGGCAAGTCGCTTTCATGGATCAGCACTACCTTTCTTTAGTTTTTTTACCGACAGTAATATTAGTAAGTCGGCTCGAAATGTCGATCGTTTTGCGGCGGTTGTTTTAAGTTCAATCTTAACCAGGAGTTGTCGCAAGGAGTGGATGGTTTTTTGTAGTGGAAAAACTGTTGGATGGCTGTCGATGAATGGTCGGCGATCTGTCGGCAACTTGCGGTTGTTTTCACGCTCAATTTTTCGCTGTCGGCAACTCGACCGTTGGAACGGACCGATCGACATCGCATCGTCAGGTTTTCCACAACTCCTTCTGTAGTCGTTCGACCGCCTCGTGAATCAAAGGATCCGTCTGGAACCGTTCTTCCGTCTTTCGGCAACTGTGCAACACGGTTGTGTGGTCGCGTCCGCCGAAATACCGCCCGATTTCTTGGAGGCTTTCGCCGGCGCAGCGGCGGGCCAAGTACGCGGCCACGCCTCGAGCGGCCACCAACGTCCGACGCCGGTCCGAACTGCGCAACTCAGACAGGCGGATCGAAAAATGCCGGGCCGTGGCCAACGCGATCTCGTGCATGGTCGGCTGCTGTCTCTTGTTGCGAATCGCCAAAAATCGGCGAACGCCGGGCAAGTCCACCTCCGCCGCATCCCAACGAAGCGACGCCGTCAAGTTCTCCAACGCGCCGGCCAATTCCGGCGCTGCTCCGTGGATCTCCTCCGCCAACAGATCGACCACCACGTCGGGCAAACCGATGCCTCGAAGCGACGCCAATTGCCGCAGGATCGCTCGTCGCGCCTCCGAACCCGGCGGCGCCAACGGAATCGCCAATCCGGCCGCCAATCGACTTCGCAACGCCGGCAGCAATTCAGGCAACTCGGCCATCGCAACCTGCGCGGTCACGATGACCCAACGCCCAGCCGACACCATCGCATCCAACGTGTGAATCAGTTCTTCTTGCGCGGCAAGTCTCTCCTTCTTGCGAGTCGCCAATTGGCCAAGATCCTCGAAGACCAGCAGGCCCGCCTCGCGATACTTCGCGCGGAACTCTTCGACCGCTTGGCTCTCGATGGCGTCGGCCAACTGACGCGCGAAATCGACCGCCGCGATGCACACCACACGCATCCGAGGATCACGGGCCTTGCAGGCCGCCGCCAGCCCTTGGGCGACGTGCGATTTGCCCGTTCCGGTCGGACCGTACAAAAACAAGGGGTTGTAACCGAGATCGGACTGCTCGACGACCGCGCGAACCGCGACTTCGACAAGCCGATTTTCCGGACCCGCCAGGAAATGGCACGCCGCGGCGTTGTCTGCCCCGTTGGACGCAAACGATCTCCCCGTTAAGGGGATGTCCACAATGCCATCAGCCATGCCGGTTCCGTCCTGTTTTCGGAAACCGCCATTGTAACGTTTTTTGGCCGTGTCGACGAGGTGGCTCGGCAATCATCGCGACGATTCAGTCGACCGCAATTGGCCGCAAACCTGGACGATCCGGCGGACGGCCTCATCGACCTCATGCTCGGTTGTGGTGGCCCCGAGACTGAACCGCAACGACGCCGCGACCAAGGAGTTAGGCAGGTCCATCGCCCGCAACGTCGGCGAAAGCTCAGTCGAGCCGCTCGAACAGGCGGACCCCACCGAACAGGCTACTCCCGCAAGATCGAGCGCCATCAGCAGCACCTGTCCATCCAGGCCGGGAAATGCCACATTGGCGGTCTGCGGAAGCCGCGGAGCGTTGACGCCGTGAACAACGATATTCGGCAGCCCGGCCCGCAATCCGGCCTCGAACCGATCGCGGAGTCGTTGCAGCCGTCCGGCGAACTGATCGGCCTCGTTGCGACAGAGTCGTAAAGCCGTGGCCATGCCGACGGCCAAAGCCACGGATTCGGTGCCAGGTCGGAATCCCCCCTGTTGGTGACCTCCGAACATCAAGGGCTGCAAGGGGATGTCGTTGCGGATCGCCAGCGCGCCGATGCCGATGGGGCCTCGGAACTTGTGGGCCGCCACGCTCATGGCGTCCACTCCGAGCCGACGAAAATCGACCGGTTGCTTTCCAACGACCTGGATGGCGTCGGTGTGCATGGGCACGCCCGCCGGTCGACAAAGGGCCGCGATCGTTTCGATGGGCTGCAACACGCCGGTTTCATGGTTGCCGAGCTGCACGGTCACCAATCGGGTCGCGTCGTTCAAAAGCGGCGGCAATTGGTCCACACGAACCACGCCGTCGGCCGTCAGGCCCAAGGTATCCAGCCGCCAACCTTGCTCCAAAAGATGCTCGGCCGGCTCGATCACGCTTTGATGTTCGCTGGCGGAAAAGATGATTTGGCCCGGCGAAACCGACGCATCGGCCCGCGAGGCCAAGGGGATTCCGAGCACCGCCAGATTGTTGGCCTCGGTGCCGCCGCTGGTGAAAATCAGCCGATCACGTCGCGGCGGGGCCAATTCGACGCCGAGAATCGCGGCGATTTCTTCGCGGGCGTCCTCCAAAAGCCGCCGGGCTTGCTGGCCTGGTCGATGGACGCTGGCCGGATTGGCGGTCGCCGTGGCAAAACACCGAACCATCGCCTCGACCACTTCAGGCCGTATTGGCGTGGTGGCGTTGTGGTCAAGATAAATCGAATCGGACATCGGTGGATCGTGGGAAAGGAGCCCCGGCCGGGTGGTTTTTGTATCAACCGGCATTTCTATCAGCATATCGGCTTGGATTGGGGTTGGTCAACTCAGGCGGGGTTCGTCATGCAACGGATCGGCTTGACGCAACGCCGGGCGGCTATTACGATAAAAAATCTGCGGCTTTTGGGGCCTGGGTTCTCCCGGGTCTGGCCGCACACGATTTTTGAGCGAGCCAGGGCGGTTAGCTCAGTTGGTTAGAGCACCAGCTCGACAAGCTGGGGGTCGATGGTTCGAGTCCATTACCGCCCACATCAAGCGACCCGTTGACCAGCGTTGTCAGCGGGTCTTTTCTTTTGACTGGATAAGCACTTACGGCGACGGCATCGGCTTCATCGTGAAAACCGCCATTGGTGGTAATCTTGTCCAAAATTGTCCCCAGCGTACACGTTTTGCCGGCAGTTGGTGCAAACTTTGGTGCAAACTGGCAAGGCATCGAATCGTCGGTGCCCGTTGCACTTAGGACGTTCGCTGCCGTTTGCTTTCCATTCCCAAGAGGGAGAGCCGGCAGGGCG
>JBDKTJ010000117.1:0-9420 GCA_039698075.1 Thermoguttaceae bacterium
GCCGTACGGAATGCCGGCACAGGTAATGCAGGTGGAGAGGCCTAAATTACCGCTAAGTTATCAGGAGAATCGTATCATGTCTTATCGGTCTCAAATCCATCCGAATCGCAACAGGATGTTCGTTCGATCTGGTTTGGCCTCTTGCCTGCATCGATCCTCGGGCCGCGGTTTCACGTTGGTGGAACTTTTAGTGGTCATTACGATCATCGGCATTTTGATCGCGTTATTGCTGCCCGCGGTGCAGGCGGCGCGCGAGGCTGCTCGACGCATGCAATGCACCAACAACATGAAGCAACTGGGCTTGGCCCTGCACGGCTATCTGGCCGCCAACGGAGGCACGTACTTCCCGCCGGGCACTTCCATGACTCACAAAAGGCCCGGCCTGTTCACCACGCTGTTGCCCTACCTGGAATTGCAGTCTCTTTACGACCAAATCGACAAAAAGATGAGCATCACCGATCCGTTGACGGTTTCGGCCGCCGGCGACAAGCCGCGTTATACGGTGGTATCGACGTACATCTGCCCGAGTTACCTGGACCCTCAGGTCATTATGTCGGATCCGCCAAGCGTGACCTACGATGGCGCGGTGGCGACCTACGTGGGGGTAGCCGGGATGAAGACCTCCGGCACGATGACGGACACGTGGGGCCCTGACCCCTCAGCGTCCTCGCAAGGAAACATCCCGCGAGACGGCATGTTTATGTGGAGCTATCCTCGAAACATCGCCGATGTCACCGCAGGACTGAGCAACACGCTGGCCGTGGGAGAATTCGTCTACCGAGCGACCTCGGACACCACGACCCATGGCATTGTCCGCCCATGGTACATGAGCGAATATTATACCAGCACCATGACCGCCATAAACAGCATCAAGGTCATCAAGTACGCGATGAACTCGCGGACCTCCACCACGCCGGCGTTCAACTTCTGTCCAATGGGCAGCTACCATCCCGGCGGCGCGAACTTTCTTGTCGGGGATGGGTCCGTGCACTTTATTTCCGACAATATCACGCTGGATCTTTATAAAAGCCTGAGCAAGGTTAGAAAATTTGAAAATGAAGACTATGCAACCGACACCATCCCTGAATAGTCTTCGCGGCGTTCTTGGTCTTGCGGTGGCGACGGCCGTGGTGCTTTGCACTGCGACGACCGGTTGCCGCCGCCCAGAAGCACGATGGAGCGGTGATCGGTCACCATCGGGTGGCGATCACTTGCGAGAAGCCGCCCAAGAGCGGCGAGGTTGAGGCGAGTCCCGGTCCGTCGCTCATTCCGTTGAAGTATAACGAATACAAAACCAGCGAACTAGAAACAACCGTGAAGGACAAGAACGAACCGTTCGTTTTTGAATTGACCGGCATGGTCGGGCGCAGTAAATTCTTGCGGTCAAAATAGGCAAAACTTGTAGGGTGCGTGCTTGCACCACTGCTGTAAACATCGTTGCCGTCTATGGACGGCACGTTTCTCCTTGGCTTCCAAGAGGATACGCTGAACCGACACATGTACCCCCAATCGCGAAACGACTGGGTGCGGCCGGCGGCGGTACGATTTCGCCTTGATCCAGCGATCCGTCCAAACATGACGCAACAACTCACTCAGCCGCGATTCCACTTCTTTGGCTTGCCAAGGTCGATTGACGCGTGCCGCCCATTGCTCAGCGCCCCACAGGACTGTGCAAGCCGTGAGTTCACGTTCCACGTCCTGAAACAATTTTTCCGTGGAGATCGTGTTCGGCTCGCGCCGCTCGATGGCCGCTATGGACGCGCGAACCACTTGGATCATGTTGTACAACACCAGGCAGAACGCAAATTGGAAAACCGTTGCCTCCGGCGAACCTCCGATCAACGTTTCAAGGTGAAACACTTCCGTAACCTGTTGAAACATCCGCTCGATACTCCAGCGTTCCGCATACAATGCCAACACGTCCGATGCCGAGTATTGTTGCCCGTCCAACAGATCGGTCAACAAAACGATATCATCCTCTCCGGGTCGCGACAACGTGATGCGGCGCACCTGGCGGCGCCGCTTGTCCTTGGCGCTGCCGATCCAGCCCCAGTCCTCGACATCGTTGCGTCCCAACGCATCTCGGCCTTCCCCGGGTTTGCACGACGAATCCTCGTGAAAATGCAGCTTCTTGTTGTATCGCACGAGAAAATGATCGTCTTCCTGGGTGAAGTAGGCCGTCTGCACGAGGTCGGCAAACTGCCGGTCGGCCACCCACAGTCGCGGCCCGGCGAACCGTCGCCGAACCTCGGGCAACACCTCGGGCACGAACTTCACATCGTTGGCGTCGTCGTCGCGATCGGCATGCATGACCACGGCCAATCCGCTTTGGAAATCCATCGCCACCAGCACCCGCCCACCCAACACGCCGCCGCTTTGGCCACGCAGCGGCTTGAGTCGCTTGGCGACATGCTTGATCGCTTTCCCGTCGAGTACGTTGACATGAAACGCCCGCAATGATTCGGGAACTTCTTTCAAGGCCGTTTTGGGAAACACCTGCCGCAGCCGATCGGTACACTCGGCCAGGAAGCCTTCGCTGAGTTCCACGGGCACGCGTCGGAACTTGCCGAAAGCTGCTTGAATCGACACCGGCAGTCGGCCGTCTTCCTTGGCGTGCTCGAAGCTCTGCCTTCCGCTGCCGTGGTACACCAGCAAGGCATCGTGCGTCAACTGCACCAGCAAATGGAAGTCCAGGATTTTTGTGTAACATCGCCCTCGCAGCCGCTGAAACAGGTCTTCCAGTTCCTCTTGGGCAACCGCAAACCGAAACAACGTCAACACCGCCTCGGCCAGCGGCACCCGCCGCCAAGCCGCCGAATCAATCGCATCCATGCGTCATCTCCCTATGACAAGACCATACCTACGCCTCTAAGTCTCGCGAACTAAGGAGTTTGTGTCCATAACAGATGTTTACAGCAGTGGTGGCAAGCACGCACCCTACAAGTTTTGCCTATTTTGACCGCAAGAATTTACTGCGCGCTTCCTGGACCCGGGCGCTGGACGGAACGCGTCGATTGCAGCGGGCGATGCCGAAGCACAAGATCAAGCGGGAATAAACGTCATACAACCCGGCAAATAAAGCACTTCAGATACTCGCTCTCCAGGCAAGCGGCGCTGACCGGATGGTCGGGCGATGGGCCTCGCTGTTCCAGCACTTGAATGTCCCGACCGGTCTGCTGGGCGACGCCCACCAGCATATATAGAAAATCTTCGCGGCTGACATGGCCCGAACAACTGCACGTCACCAGCACTCCGCCCGGCGGCAACAGCGCGACCGCCAATCGGTTCAGCCAGTGATAGGCCCGCAACGCTTCGTTGAGCGAGCCGCGGCTTCGGGCGAACTTGGGCGGATCGAGCACCACGGCGTCAAAACGCTCGCCCGCGTCGATCAATGCTTGAAGTGTTTCAAACCCGTCGCCGCATTGAAATCGCACGTTGGTCAAGCCGTTGCGCCGGGCGTTCGACGCGGCCAGTTCGACGGCCTTTGCGCTGGAATCGACGCCCAGCACGTCGCGGGCGCCGCCATGGACCGAGGCGGCCATCGCAAATCCGCCGCTGTAGCAAAACATGTCCAACACGCGGCGGTCGCGCAGATATCGGGCCGCCGCCACGCGGTTGTCGCGCTGATCGATGTAGAAGCCCGTCTTTTGGCCCTCGGCCAGGTCCAACTCGTACTGCAAACCCTGGTCGACAATGACCAGCGGCCCGTCGGGCATTTGCCCCCAACACGGCCCGTCGCGCAGATCGAGCCCCTCGCTGCGGCTGACGCCCCGCTCCGTCCGGATTACCATGCCGCGTGGATGCACCAGCTCGGCCAAAATGCTGATGATCGACGGCAACCGGACCGCAATGGCTTTGGCCGTCACCTGAAGGGCCAGGTAGTCGCCGTAGCGATCCACCACCAGACCGCTCAGCCCGTCGCCCTCGCTGAAGACCAAGCGGGCGGCGCCGTCCGGGGCGTCATAGCCGAGTTGACGACGCAGCTCGATGGCCGTTTCAAGCCGGCGTCGCCAAAACGATTCGTCCAGCGTCTCGGCGGCGTTCCACGTGTACAATCGCACCCGAATCCGGCTTTGG
Source organism: Thermoguttaceae bacterium (assembly GCA_039698075.1). GTDB lineage: Bacteria > Planctomycetota > Planctomycetia > Pirellulales > Thermoguttaceae > JAJFVC01. Next base: position 4,078 of record JBDKTJ010000117.1, read on the forward strand.
CTGTTGAACACGCCGCGAGCGATGAACTTTTGCTTGTCGGACAACAGATCGACCACATCGCCGTCGGCCGGTTCGCCTTCGACCCGATCCACGGCCGAATCGAGCACCCAAGGATGTCGGCCGTAAAAAGGTCGGGCTTTACGCGGCTTCAGGATGACTTCCGGCATGGTGATCGAACCCGTTGTGGGGGAGATGTGTCTAAGCCAATCAGTCAGTGTAAGCAGCCGTACCTCGAGTGGCAATGGACCTTGCAAGCGACCGGCGGTTCGGTCAGAATAAAGAATCTGTCCCAAGATCATCAATCAACTTGCCTACGGCCGAGGAACGCCGGGAGGCCCCGTGGTTTGGGGACGGGTTCGAACCAAGTCCATGTGTCAACCCTCGACGAAACAAAATCCCTATATCGCCTGGCGAACGTCCGACTTTCGCTGCTTTGAGCTGAGTTGGTTCGCCATGACGTTCTCGAAGCAGATCGAGCGGCTGGCGATCGCCGTCTATTTCGTCAATCTCTACCCCTCGTCCGACGCCGCCTTGGCGTTGGCCATGATGGGGTTGGTTCAGGCCGTGCCGATCATGCTGCTGGCTATCGCCGGCGGACAGCTTGCCGATCGGTTCGACCGTCGCCGATTGTTGATGGGCACGCTCGTCGTGAATGTCGTGATGTCACTGGGGCTGGTCGCGGCGGTATGGCACGGCGGCTCGCCGGTTTGGATTTATCTCCTGCTGGGTCTTAACGCGTCGGCCCAATCGGTGGGCAGTCCGTCGCGGGCGGCGTTGCTGCCGCAGTTGGTCACGCGCGAGGCGTTCACCAACGCGGTCACCTGGAACAGCACCATGTTTTACATGGGCTCGGTGACCGGACCGGCCGTGGGCGGGGCGATTCTCGCGGTTTGGCACAATCCCGCCTCCGCTTTGATCGCCGTGGCCGTTTGGCGATTTGTAGCGTTTTTGGCGGTCTCGTGCATTCGCCATCGGCAAAAAGGCGGGGCCAGCCAGGAAATTTCGCTAAAAAGCGTGGTGGCAGGCATCCAGTTCGTTTGGAAAACCAAGCTGATTTTGGCCACCATTACGCTCGACATGTTCGCGGTCCTGTTGGGCGGCGTCACCTATCTGTTGCCGATCTTCGCCAAGGACGTTTTGCACGTCGGGCCGCTGGGGCTGGGATTTTTGCAAGGCGCCGACGCCATCGGCGCTATGTGCATGGCCGTGTTGCTGGTCCACTTGCCGCCGATGCGCAGGGCGGGCGTCGCACTGCTTTGGGCCGTCGCCGGGTTTGGGCTGGCCACCATTGTTTTTGGCCTGTCCCAGTGGTTCTGGCTCTCGATGGCCATGATGTTCACGATCGGCGCGCTGGACAACATCAGCGTCGTGGTGCGTCATACGCTGGTCCAGATGCTCACGCCCGACGAAATGCGGGGCCGCGTGTCGGCGGTCAACGGCGTGTTTATCGTCGCTTCGAACGACCTGGGTGGGCTGGAGTCCGGCCTGACCACCTGGCTTTTCGGCAGCGCAGTGATTTCCGTGGTTTTCGGCGGCGTCGGCACGGTCCTTGTCGTACTGGCCGCGGCATGTCTCTGGCCGCAAATTCTCGGCATCGGCTCGCTCCAATCGATCCATCCCAACATGGAAACGGAAGACGAGACCCCAAACCTATAATGGGCAAACCACCCGGCAGAATCAAAAAACTCCCCTTGCAACACTCGAACAAGACGATATATTGAGGGTTTCGTTTCGTGCCGGTGGCATCGCGCATATTGGAGAGCCTTTGGTATGGCCAAGCAATGTGAAATCTGTGGAAAGAAACCCGCGCTGGGTAACCAAATAACCCATCGTGGTAAAGCCAAGTACCTCGGTGGAGTGGGCACTAAGGTCACTGGCATCAGCCGTCGAAAGTTTCGACCGAATCTGCAACAGGTCCACGTGACCACGCCCAACGGCGGTCGGGCGACGATGCGGGTCTGCGCTCAGTGCATTCGCAGTGGCGCCGTGGCCAAGCGAGTTTATCAGAAGCCGTTCAAGCTGCCCAAGGCGACGGAAGTCAAGTAACCGAGTGGTCAGTGGCCAGCGGCCAGTGGTCAGTGACCAATCCAATTGGGATGACGGTTAGCGCGTTGCGCCTTTGCTGGCCACCGACCACTGGCCACTCCCATGTCCATTTCTCGCGCCGAAGTCAAAAAGGTTTCACTGCTGGCCCGGTTGTCGCTGTCTGACGAGCAACTCGACCGGATGACCAGCCAGTTGGGCGACATTTTGGGCTACGTTGATCAGTTGTCCGAGTTGGACACCGAACAGGTGGAGCCGATGGCGCACGCCTTGGACTTCGCCAACGTGTTTCGCGCCGACGCGGTTCAGCCAAGTTTGGATCGCGAAACCGCGTTGGCCAACGCTCCGCATCGTGACGCCGAGTGTTATCGCGTGCCCGCCGTGCTGGGAGAGTAAATCACCCACAGCCTGTCTCTAGCCCAAAGCCCCCCGACCAATGACCAGCTTCAGTGCGATGCAATGGGTTCGGCAGTTGACCGCGGGCAAGACGACCTCGGTCGACGTTACGCGGGAGTATCTGGATCGCATCAAGCAGCGCGACACGAAAGTCCGGGCGTTTTTGCGGGTCGATCCGTCGGCCGCGTTGGCCCAAGCCGAGGCGATTGACCGTCGCCGCAAAGCCGGAAAGCCCCTGGGGCTGCTGGCCGGTCTGCCCGTGGCCGTGAAGGATTTGCTTTGCGCGGCAGGCGAGCCCACCACGTGCGCCTCGCGCATGTTGGAGAACTTTCGATCGCCTTACGACGCGACGGTGGTCGCCAAGCTGAAGGCGGCCGACGCCGTGTTGATCGGGCGGACCAACATGGACGAGTTCGCCATGGGCGGGTCGAACGAGAACTCGGCCTTTTTTCCGACGCATAATCCCTGGGATTTGTCGCGGATACCCGGCGGAAGCAGCGGTGGCTCGGCGGCGTGCGTGGCCTCGCGCATGGCCCCGCTGGCCGTTGGCTCCGACACCGGCGGCTCGATCCGATGTCCCGCCGCGCTGTGCGGCATCACCGGCCTGAAGCCCACCTACGGCCGCGTCAGCCGCTTTGGACTGGTCGCGTTCGCCAGCAGTCTCGATCAGATTGGGCCGATGGGCCAGACGGCCGAGGACTGCGCGTTGCTGTTGGAAGTGATGGCCGGCCACGACCCGAAAGATTCCACGTCGATCGACCAGCCCGTGCCGCGATACACCCAATCGGTCGCAAAGCCGCTAAACGGTTTGCGGTTGGGCGTCGTCCGCGAACATTTTGGTGAGGGGCTCGATCCGGAAGTCGACCTCGCGGTGCGCGAGGCGATTCGCGTTTATCAATCGCTGGGGGCGACGGTCCGCGAAGTCTCGATGCCGCACGCCAAGTATGCCGTGGCCACGTATTACATCATTGCCCCGTGCGAAGCGTCGAGCAATTTGGCACGCTACGACGGCGTCCACTTCGGCTATCGGAGCAAGGAGGAGCGGGGAGAGGCGAGAGGCGAGGATCGCGAAAAGGCGGGCTCGTACTTCGCCGGTTCCTCTCCGCTGATTGACATGTATTGCCGCAGCCGCTCGGAAGGGTTCGGCGACGAGGTGAAACGCCGCATCATGTTGGGCACCTACGCGCTGAGCGCCGGTTACTACGACGCCTATTACAAAAAAGCGCTCAAGGTGCGGCGGCTGATTCGTCAGGATTTCGATCAGGCGTTCGGCCAGGTCGATCTGCTGGTCGGACCGGTCACGCCCACGCCGGCGTTCAAGCTGGGCGAGCGGATCGACGATCCCTTGGCGATGTATCTGTTCGATCTCTACACGGTTAGCGCCAATTTGGCGGGCATCGCCGGCATGTCGATTCCATGCGGATTCAGCTCACAGGGGCTTCCGATCGGGCTGCAATTGCAGGCGCCGCCGCTGGCCGAAGAGCGCCTGCTGCGCGGGGCCGCGATGTTTCAACGCGCCACCGATTGGCACACGAAAGAGCCAAATCTCGGGTGAAATGAGGGGAAAAACCGCAAAAGGTTCGCTCTAGCCCAATTTTCTGCAGATCGCCGCGGCCATTTCCTGCGTGCCCACGGCCGTGGGATCGTTCCGGTCGGCCTTCATGTCGTAGGTCACATCGCGGCCCTCGGCGATGACCGCCGCCGTGGCCTGTTCGAGCCGATCGGCCGCCTCGAACTCTTTCAAGTGGCGGAGCATCAACACGGCCGACAGGATCAACGCCGTCGGATTCACTTTATTCTGGCCCTTGTACTTCGGCGCACTGCCGTGCGTGGCTTCGAACACCGCGCCGTCGGGGCCGAGGTTTGCGCCGGGCGCGACGCCCAAGCCGCCGACCAGTCCGGCCGCCAGATCGCTGAGGATGTCTCCGTAGAGATTCGGCAGCACCAGGACGTCGTACAACTCCGGCTTCTGGACCAACTGCATGCACATGTTGTCGACGATGCGGTCCTCGAACACGATGTCCGAAAACTGTTCGGCGATGCGACGGGCCGTGGCCAGAAACAGTCCATCGGTGTGCTTCATGATGTTCGCCTTGTGGACGGCCGTCACCTTGTGGCGACCGTTTTGCCGGGCATACTCGAACGCACAGCGAACAATTCGCTCCGTGCCCGAAAGACTGATCGGCTTGATCGAAATGCCGGTCTCGTCGCGGCCCGAGCGAATCCGCCGCTGCGGCGAGATCTTGTTGATGAAGTCGAACAACTCGCCCGTGACCGGCTGGCCGGCCTCGAACTCAATGCCGGCGTACAGGTCTTCGGTGTTCTCGCGGACCAGGACCAGATCGACCTTGCGATCGCTGAAAAACGTACGAACGCCGGGATAATATTTGCACGGCCGGATGCAGGCGAACAGGCCCAATTCCTGACGCAAATGGACGTTGATGCTGCGAAACCCGGTGCCGACCGGAGTCGTGATCGGGGCCTTCAAGGCACATCGGGTGCGACGGATGCTGTCCATCGTGGCGTCGGGCAGCGGGGTGCCGCATCGGGCCATGACGTCGATGCCGGCCTCTTGAACGTCCCAGTGGATCGCCACGCCGGTGGCGTCGACGCAGCGACGAGCCGCCTTGGCCAGTTCAGGTCCAACGCCGTCGCCCGGGATCAACGTAACTTCGTGTGCCATGTCTGTCTTCTCGAAGAAATTGCTCAAAGTCGATAAAATAGAAACCTTTGAGCGTAACAGACAGGCCCCAAAGGGTCAAGTTGCCCCCGCGGACGTGCGTGACCAGCGTTCTGGGCTGCGTTAAGTCGTGGCGTAGCGGGCATTTGGCCAGACTTGACGCCATTGGCCGTTTCTGTCCAGTGAATCCAGGGCCGCCACAGCCGTGGCGTTGGGCCGATCCC
>JBDKTJ010000118.1:0-24888 GCA_039698075.1 Thermoguttaceae bacterium
CGACTCGGCATTGAGGATACGACGACGATCACCATGCTGGCCGACGGAGCCGGTTGGATTTGGCAACAAGCCGCCATGCACTTTCCCGGTGCCGCCGGAATGTTGGACGTTTACCATGCGTTGGAGCATGTCGCCGAGACGGCCAAAGCGGTCTACGGCGAAAACACGGCTCGCGGTCGCCGATGGATCGATTCGATTCGCACGGCGTTGCTTTCCGGCGGTTGGCCGATCGTCCGACAGCGGCTCCGAGCGGCGTGGCTACGAACCAAGAAACGGTCACACCGAAAGACGTTGCAGTCATTGGCCACCTACTTGGGCAAGCATCGTTGGCATCTCGATTATGCAGGCCGATTGGCCGAGGGACGTTCGATAGGCAGCGGCCAGGTGGAGGGGGCGTGTAAACACGTGATTGGTCGCAGATTAAAGCAAACTGGGGCTCGTTGGCGAGTTCGTCGTGTCAACCGAATGGCAAGCCTCTGCTGCCTCGTCTACAGCCAACCACTGGGACCTCTATTGGACCAGTCCCTGACCCAACCGCCAAAATCCGTTACTGCACCCGCGATCATGAACCGCTTGCAATAATCCGAAGCAAGTGGTACATTAGACGGAGTGGACACTCCTCTCTGGCGGGTGATCATGTTGCAGCCAACGGCCGTCGGTCTGTGTGGCGAACTAGGTCGGTTGAATCTGGTCGATCCGGATTTTGCCGCTCGTGGTGTTGACGCGGTGTTGGCTGCCGCTCGTCAGGCCGAGGCCAGCGACGTCCATTTTCAGCCAACCCGCGACGGATTGGAATTGAAGTTTCGCGTGGACGGCGTGCTGACGCCGGTGGCGATGTTTCCCGTCCAAGTGGCCGCCAACATCACCGCAAGGCTCAAGGTTCTGGCCGGCCTGTTGACTTACCATACCGATCGCCCCCAGGAAGGTCGCATCCGACTGCCGCAAGACGACGTGGAGATGCGAGTCTGTACGTTTCCCACGTTGCATGGCGAGCGAATCGTCGTGCGGCTTTTCGGAGGAACCGCTCGCTATCAGTATTTGGACGATCTCGGCTTGTCGGACGACGTGTTGTATCCGTTGCGGCGATTGTTGAGCGAAACGTCCGGGGCGGTGTTGGTCTCCGGCCCGGCCGGCAGCGGCAAGACGACCACCGTGTACGCCTGTCTGCGTGAAATCGCCCGGCAAGCCACCGGTGCGCGAAGTCTGGTCTCGATCGAAGATCCCATCGAAGTGGCCGTGGAGGGCGTGGCCCAGTCGCAGGTGAATCCGCCGGCCGGTCTCGATCTGGCCGCCGGGCTTCGATTCCTCATGCGGCAGGACCCGGAAGTGCTGATGGTCGGCGAAATCCGCGACCGGGCGACCGCCGAGTCGGCTTTGCAAGCCTCGCTGACCGGACACTTGTTGCTGAGCACGTTTCATGCGGGCAGCGCCGCCGAGACGGTCGGCCGGCTTTTGGACATGGGGCTGGAGCCTTACGTGTTGCGCAGCGGCTTGCTGGCCATTTTGAACCAACGGCTGCTGCGGCGATTATGCCAATGCGCCGAACCGTCCGACGATCCGGACGCTAGGCTCGGCCTGCCTGTCGAGCGGATGAAGATTCCTCGGGGATGCGAGCAATGCGGCGGAACCGGATATCGAGGGCGTTTCCTGCTGGTCGAAATGCTGACGTTGACCAAGGCCGAACTGGCCCACGCGGTGTTGGCCCGCTCGGAAACCTCGGTGATTGAGCAGTTGGCAGTCGAGTCGGGCATGGTCAGTCGTTGGCAGCGGGCCTGCCACGGCGTCGAGCTTGGGTTGACCAGTCCGGCCGAAGTGCGTCGCGTGTTGGGATTTTCCCAGCCGGTTGCAATAAAGAGTTAGGCGAAATAAAAAGTCCCGTCTCCCTTAGGAAGAGGGAAAAATGAATCGAAATCCGGTTTTTCACGAAGACCTATGAACGCCATCTCGTTGGACGACCTGATTGCGTTGAACGACGAAATCGCGGCTTTGACGCGAGCCGGGGCGCCGTTGGAGTCCGGGCTTGCGGAACTGGGCGCCGACATGCCCGGACGGCTTGGGCAACTGGCCGCCGCGTTGGCCGAAAAGACGTCCCGCGGCCAATCGCTGGCCGAGGCGGTTTTGGAGAATGCCGGACAGTTGCCGCCGACGTATCACGCGGTGATCGAGGCGGGCGTGCGAGCGGGCCGGCTTCCCGCCGCGTTGGAATCCGTGGCCGCCTCGGCGCGACGCCAGGCCGACACTCAGCGGGCGGCGTCGATCGCCATCCTATATCCGCTCATGGTCGTTCTGGTGGCATGGCTCGGGCTGATCTTTTTTACGCTGGCGATTGCTCCGCAGTTGGACCAAATGTTCGTGGCGTTCGACATCCCGGGACGGCATTTTTTCGAGGTGCTCAAACAAACCTTGTGGTACTGGGGGCCTGTGGCGCCGGTGGTTGCGTTGCTCGGCGTGGTCGCCTGGTGGTATGGTTGTGCGACAGGTCGCTCGGGCGGCATGATTTTGGGTTGGCTGCCGTGGATGGGCCGGCTGTTGCGGGCCACACGCGACGCAACCTTCCTGGAGGTGCTCAGCCTGTTGGTCGAAAACAAAACGCCGCTGCCCGAGGCGATGGTTTTGGCGGGTGACGCATCGGGCGATCGTCGGATGCAAGAGACGGTCCGTCGCGTGGCTGCGATGCTGCAAAACGGTCAGACGCCGCCGATCGACGACGCCTCGTTGCCTCCGTTGATTCGTCGGGTGTTGCTGGCTGCCGGTCGCGGGGACGTTTTGCTGTTGTCGCTGCAACACATGGTCGCGTCTTGTCATCGCGAGGCGAGGCATCAGGCCGAGATGATGCGGTTGTTGCTGCCGGTTGTGTTGACGGTCGCCCTTGGCGGATGCGTCACGTTGTTGTACGCTCTGGCGTTGTTCGTTCCTTACAAGATCATGTTGCAGTCGTTGTCGGGGTGATCGCCCATGGCACAGTCCGGCGGAAGCAAATGGGATGCGTTCCGAAAACTCTCGCCCGACGAGGCGGCTGAGTTTGCCGCTCGCGTCGCTGAGTTGGCGAAAGTCGGGGTGCCGTTGGGCGTTGGGTTGCGGACCATGGCCGCCGAGCTGCCGCGACGTCGTTTGTCGAACGTGTTTCGCGCGATGGCCGATCGCGTGGACGCGGGCGACGATCTGTTGGCCGTTTTGCAATCGCAAGGCTCGCGTCTTCCGCCGCATCTGTGCGGATTGATCATGGCGGGCGTCCGCAGCGGTCGATTGGCCGAGGTGTTGGAGCAGTACGCGGCTCTACAAAACGATCAAATCGAGCTGCGCCGCCGCGTGGCGATTGCCTTGGCGTATCCCTTCATTCTGTTGTTGACGACGACCGCCCTGGTCGCGTTCTTCGGCGGTATTATTGCTCCCAGTTTTTCAAAAATCTTCCGCGATTTCGGCACCGCATTGCCTGTGATCACCCGCGTAGCGATCTACGGGTCGCCACCGCTGGCCTGCGGTTTGGCGATCCTGGTTGTTCTGGCGGTCGTGGTTCCGTTGTTGTTGTGGGGCACATCCGTGTTTCGTTGGCTTTGGCCGGCGTTGTATCGCGTGCCGATGATTGGCTCGCTGTTGCGTTGGAGTCACTTGTCGCGGTTTTCCCGGCTGATGGGCCTGCTGTTGGATCAAGGCGTGCCGCTTCCCGAGGCTTTGCGCCTCGCGGGGGACGGACTGCGCAACACGGGGCTTTTCGGTGGATGCCGCCGAACGGCGTCGGAGGTGGAGCAAGGCCGCCCCTTGGACGAAAGCATGACCGCTCGCCGGCAGTTTCCGGCCACCTTGGTCTCAATGGTCCGTTGGGGGCAAACGATGTCGGCGCTGCCGGATGGTTTTCGCGCCGCCGCCGAAATGTTCGAGGGACGCGTGCGTTCGCACGGCAATTTGTTGGAGACGACGCTGTTGCCGATCATGTTTTTGGTGATCGCCGCGGGCGTTGGATTTTTCGTGATTTCCTTGTTTTTGCCGCTGATTTTTCTGGTGCAAGTGTTGTCATGAATTGCGTCGCGGAAGCGGCCCTGCCGCCCTGTATTATTACGAATCCGAAAGATCGTGAATTTTGTCACGAAGTATAGCGACCAACGGGAGCGGATTGGAACCAACCGAGCAGTAGCTCGTATTGGCTGGCGGCCCTGCCGCCCTGGGATGAGTAAACCATGGATATGACCCTGTATCTTGCCGTGGTGGCCGCCGTTGCGATCGGAGCGATCGTGTCGGTGTTCGTCCTGTTTGGACTGCGGCGATTGCAGGCCCAGCCCGTCGGGACGATGCTTTCCAGCACGGTCGACTTCCTGACGATTTGCGGCGGCGCGGTGGCCGTCGCCTTGTCGTTCATTTTGCTGGCCGCTGTGATGCAGTTTTTTGGCGTTATTTTATGGTTCGTGGTCGTTTTCGTCTCGGTGGAAGCCACTCAAAAATATCGGGCGTCGCGACAGTATGGGCTGCTGTGGCTATTGACCGTTTCGGCCGAGCGATCGATGCCGCTGGCGTCGGCCGTTGAGGCGTTCGCCCGGGAGCGGCGAGGTGCGTTCAGCCGGCGCGCCCGGCGACTGGCCGCAATGCTCAACGGCGGCATGTCACTGCCCGACGCCTTGGATCGTTGTCCCGGTTTGTTGCCGCGGTTCAGCGTGCCGGTGATTCGGGTCGGTTGCGAGACGAACACGCTGGCCCGGGCTTTGCGTCAGGCCGCCGCGGCCCACACGGCCGATCAACCCACCTGGATGGCTCTGCAAGGCAAGACGATGTATCTGGTGATGCTGCCTGCGATCGGGCTGCTGTTGCTGACGTTTCTTATGCTGAAAATTGTCCCTTCGTTTGAAAAAATCTATCGGGATTTCGGCACGACGTTGCCGCCGTTGACCGCGGCCTTAATCCATGCGGACAGGTGCGTCGCCAACTATTGGTTTTTGTTGTTGCCGCTGCTGCTGTTGGGGCCGTTTTTGTTGTTCTATTTGCCGGTTCGCTATTTTGGTTGGACCGACTTCGATTTGCCGGGAATGAGCCGATGGTCGCGACAATCCGACGCCGCGGAAGTGTTGGACACGTTGTCGCTGGTCGCCTCGCAAGAACGCCCTCTGTCCGAGGGCCTTGTCGCGTTGGCTCGCTCGTATCCGAAACGAAACATCCGCAACCGGTTGCTCCAGGTGGTGGTCGACATCGGCCAAGGAGCGGATTGGTGTGAGAGCCTTTGTCGGCACGGGCTGATTCGTCGGCCGGAGCTGGCCGTTTTGCAGGCGGCCCAGCGGGTCGGCAATTTGCCTTGGGCGTTGAGCGAAATGGCCGACAGCGTTCGACGACGATTGCTCTATCGGGTTCAGGCACTTGCGGAAATGCTGTTTCCACCCGTCGTGATTTTGATGGGGTTGGCAGTCTTATTTGTCGTTGTGGGGTTGTTCGTGCCGCTGGTCCAATTAATTGAACATCTGACGTGAAAGACATGAAACGACGCGGGGCGACACTATTCGAATTGATGGTTGCCGGCACGCTGCTTGCGGCGTTGGCGGTCGTCTGTTTGCAGATGACCTCGGCGATCGCGGCTCAGCGTCGTGCCGCCGATCTGCGGCAATTGGCGATCGCGGAGTTGTCGAACGCCATGGAGCGTTTTGCGGCCAAGCCATGGGCGGAGCTGACCGTTGAAGCCGCGCCGCAGCTATCCGCACAGGCCGCCAAGCGATTGCTCGGGGCGGAGTTGAAGTTTGAGGTGTCGGATTCCAAGAGTCCAAAACCGCAGGCCAGGCGGATCAAGGCCAGTCTGCGATGGCAAGATGCGGCGGGCCAGTTTGTCGCGCCGATTACGTTGGTGACGTGGCGATATGCGCACTGAGTCGAGGTTTGGGTTTTCCAGGAAGCAAAAAATGGTCGGGAAAGTCCGGCGACCAGACCGATTGGCGAACCGCGGGTTCACGCTGATCGAAATGATCGTGGTGATGACCGCCGGGGCGATTTTGCTCGGCATCGCGGTGGGCATGCTTCATTTGCTGATGCGGACCGAGCAAACCGGCCGCGATCGCGTCGGTCGAACGGCCGCGTTTGCACAGTTGGCCGAACAGTTTCGGACGGATGCCGCCGCGGCGTTGCAGTTCGAGCCCGATCGGCGGCGGTTTATTTTGCCCGACCAACGCGAGGCGACGTATCAAACGGTCGGCGCGACGATGGACCGCGAGGAGCGGAAGGACGGCAGGCTGCTGCGACGCGAGTCGTTCGCACTGACGGCCGGAAGCTCCGTGACGTTCAAGCTCGACCGTCGTGACGCGGCGTCTTGGGCGTCGCTGACCGTTGGCGTTGGCGAGTCGCCGTCGCAACGCGAGACTTGCGTCGTGGCGCTGTTGGGCAAAGATCGGCGATTTGTTCAGCCTGCGAAGAAAGGTCGTTGAGATGCCAAGACAAATGGCTGGCGGACCAAACGACAACGATCGACGCGATTCGCGTCGCGGCGCGATTTTAGTGGTCGTGCTGGTCGCGTTTGCGATGGCGGCGGTTTTGATGGTGTTGGCCGTGCGTCAGGTTGGGCTGGAGCGTCAGTCGCAACAGGCCAATCTCCGACGCGAGCAATCGCGATGGTTGGCCGAGGCCGGCGTCGAGCGAGCCACCGCACGGTTGGCCGCTGATCCAAAATATTCCGGAGAAACGTGGACGGTTTCAGCCAAGGACCTCGCGGCGGATCGGGGCGGCAGCGTTCGGATCGACGTTCGGGCCGTGAGCAAACAGCCCAAGCGACGCGAGGTTCGAGTGTTCGCCGATTGGCCCGACGAGCCGACGTGGCGATGCCGATCCGTGAAACAGGTTTTTGTGGACCTCGACCGTGTGGCTTCGGTCCGGTCCAACGTCGCCAAGAAAACAACAGAACCTTGATGGGGAGTTCTTTTATGAGACGCACGACTGCGGCAAGCGGCACGGCCCAAAAACGTCCGCGCGGGTTCACGTTGGTCGAGCTTTTGGTGGTGATCACGATCATCGGCATCCTGATCGCTCTGTCGCTTCCGGCCGTTCAATCGGCCCGTGAGGCGGCGCGTCGAACCCAGTGCTTGAACAACCTGACGCAGATCGGGCTGGCCCTGCAAAACTACCAGTCGGCTCACGAAATGCTCCCGCCCGGCACGATCGACGCCCGCGGACCGGTCCATAACAAGGCCGAAGGCTATCAGATGAGTTGGCTGGTTCAACTGCTGCCTTATGTGGACGAAGGCGTCATGTTCAAACACATGGATTTCGCGGTGGGGGCGTACGATCCGAAAAACGCCGCGGTTCGGGCCATTCGGGTGGCGCTTTGGATCTGTCCGAGCTACGCCGGCTCGTGGCGATTTGGACCGACCGGGCCCGACGCTCGCACCGACGCCAATGGTTTGGCGGGCACGTGGACCGTGAGCAACTACGCCGGTTGCCACAACGACGTTGAGGCGCCCATTGACACGGACAATCACGGCGTATTGTTTCTCAATAGCCACATTACGCAAAAAGACGTGACCGACGGTACGGCCCATACGATTTACGTGGGCGAAAAGTTGACCGAGCAGAAGGACCTCGGTTGGATGTCGGGCACCCGGGCGACGTTGCGCAACACGGGGACGCCTTTGAATCAACCGATGGATCTAGCGTTACAGAAAAACGATCTGGCGGTGGGCGGATTCGAGTCGGACCATCCGACCGTTTGCAATTTTCTGTTCGGCGATGGGCGGGCGACGTCGGTCACCAAGGACATCGACGCGAAGCTGCTGAAGCAGTTGGGTGATCGCGCGGACGGCAAGCTATTGGATCGCGGCCCAACCCGCGACGAATAGGCAGGCGTCGGCGTCACGCCGCCAGGTCGATCGGACCGCTGGGACATTTTAGCTGAAACAGCCCGAACAACTCCTCTTGGGTCAGGCCGAGCTTGCGGCGAGACTCGGCGCCCGAGAAAATCGTGTCAAACAACTCGCGTTTTTCCTGCAAGATACGGTCGATTCGCTCCTCAATTGTGTCGAGCGTCAAAAATCGCGTTACCGTCACCGGGCCGTCCACGCCGATGCGATGGGCACGGTTGATCGCTTGATCTTCGACCGCCGGGTTCCACCATCGGTCGAACAGAAACACGTAATTGACGAACTGGAGGTTCAGACCCACGCCGCCGGCGCCATAGCTCATCAGCAACACATGCCGGCTCGAATCGCGTCGAAACCGCTCGATCACCGCGTCGCGGCGTCCGCTCGGCACGCGGCCATGATATTCCAGCGGGCCGAAACGATCGAGCCGTTGGGACAGTTTTTTGAGCGTTTCGACCCATTGGCTGAAGACGATCGCCTTGCGGCCGCTTTGGGCGATCTCTTCCAGGTCGGCCTCCAATCGCTCGAACTTCGCGCTGACGTCGGTTGCGGGGTCGAAATTGCAGATCTGCTTCAACCGCAGCACCAGTTCAAACACATGGCGGATCGTCGCGGCATCGCCCATCGCGGTCAACCGCACGACGCCCTCTTCCTCGGCCAATCGATAGCTTTCTCGCTGTTCCGGCAGGAGCTCCAACGGTTCGTCGTGGATCAACTTGGGCGGCAGGTCCTTCAGCACCTGGTCTTTCGTGCGTCGCAACACATGGTCGCCGATCGCGCGACCGATGCTGCGCGGCTTCATGTCGGACGAAAGCATGCCCGGCGCGAGAAACTCGAAAATGCCTAACAAGTCGTCGACGCTGTTTTCGACCGGCGTGCCCGTCAGAGCCCAGTTGCGTTTGCGGGAAATGGAACGGACCACTTCGCTGGTCGTGCTGTCGCGGTTCTTGATCCGCTGCGATTCGTCGAGCACGACCAGATCAAAATGGCGATCCGCCAACAACGCGCGGTCGCGCAACAGCAATTCATAGTTGGCGATCCGGAGCGGCACGTCCGGAAGCGACCATTGCCACGCTCGCTTGGCGTGATCGCCCTCGACGACCATCGTCGACATTTCCGGCGCCCAGGTGGCGAACTCCCGCTGCCAGTTGGTCACCAGCGGCTTGGGACAGATCAGCAACACGTCTCGAACCTCGCCGCGTCGCAGCAAAAGCCGAATGGCCGTGATGGCTTGCATCGTTTTGCCGAGTCCCATTTCGTCGGCCAACACGGCCGCCTGACGCGGATACAAAAACGCCACGCCCTCGAATTGAAACGGGAACGGCCGAAACGGAAACGTGAGCGAACCTTCATCCAGCAGCGACTCCAACGACGGTTGCAGCACGTAGTGCAAGCGGTCGATCAGCTTCACCACATCGGCCGGAGGTTTGATGCGCGTCAGGGGCAGCGCCGATTCATTTGCCGATGGCGAGGTTGCCGCCGGTTTCGACGGCAGATCGATCGCCGGCGTGGTCGATTCCGGAAAGACGAAACTGCGCACCTGTACTTTCGGCCGCACGATGGGGATCGACACCACACGCGGCGCGGCGGACTCCAGCGAGCACGGCCGCGTTTCGAACGGCGTCGGCTGCTTGAGCAACGCATTCCACGGGGCCGAGACCACGACGGTCTCCATCCGCGGATTCACCCCTTGGGTGATGGGCGGCGCGGGAGCATGCCAATGAAGGATCATCGCACGGCCTGCTGGGCTTCTTCGATGGCTTCACGAATGCGTTGGAACGGTTCGGCCAGGTCGAATGAGTCGGCCAACTCGGCCAACTGTTCGGTAATCTGCCGCCGATCGTCTTCAGCCGATTCGGGCAACGCCAACCGGTTGCGGCCCAACTGAAAGGTGACCAGCCGCGGGCCGTGATGGGCGGCGTCCACCCGAAACACTCGGCCCGACGATTCCGACGGTTCGACGACCGGCTCGTCCGAGCCTGGCAACACCAACGCCAGCGGAGTGGCGATGTGTTCTCGGGCGGCCATCACCGGCTGACGATCGGTGCAAATCAACTGTGCGGCGGCGCCAGCCCGACCGATCAGCGTCTGTCCGATCTGCTCGCCGTACAGAAACGCCTCCAACGTGGGACCGTAGAGAATCTGCTGGGCCCGATTCGGCTTGATCGGCGCCGTGCAGTGAAACTCCAGCGGGCGTCCCAGGTGGTTCAACACCAAGTAGCCCCCGAAAAGCCCATGCTGCGGATGCTCGACAACCGTCAGAAACCCCATAAGCAGTTTGGACTTAGAATCGTTGTTGCTCGTCATGGCAGTTGGTGGTGTCTGTGTTGTGCGATCGTATACATCTTGCCCATTTTTGCGTTTATAAAAACGCCCGCTTCCTCCGGCATCGGGTGGCGACGAGTAAGGACTTTAAGGATTGCAGCGGCATGCCACGCGAGAGGTAGTTGTACGCCATGCCGTTGATCTGCCAGAGGGCGCGTAAGGATTTTTCGGCTGAAAAACGTCGTGCCGGCCGGACGTACCTTGCTTTCCCCCCGTCGCGAGCCATTTTCGGAGAATCCGTGTCAGATGCTCGACATTTCGAGGGCGTTCTGTTTATACTGAGGAGTGAAAGGAATGTGAGACGCATGAACAACGATTCGCCGCGAACACGTCCTCCCTTGTTCAGTCAAATTGACGTTTCTCAGGCCAATTATTCGCCGAATTCGGGCGGTCGCCAGGATATCGAACAGACGCGGTTGCTGCGGGAACTTCTCGCGGCGCAGGATCGTCAGAACGAACTGCTTGAAGAGATGGTCACGCAGTTTGGCGCGGCGCAGCGTCAACGGGCCGCCGAGCTGGGACAGTGGAAACAGGCCAATCCGCATTTGGCCCAAAGTTGTCGGGCCGCCGCCGAAGCGCTCGGCAAGGTGCAGACCGAGTTCCTCGAATCATTGACCAGCGAGGTCAACGCCAACTACGAGAGCCTGATGGACGGCGAGTTTATGCTCAACGAGTTTGTCGACCGTTTTGGACCGCGCATGGCTCATCTGAACGGACTGCTTCAAGTCCTCTCGCAACTCAGTGCGGTGCCGAATCCGACCGGCGCGCCGAACATTCCCTGATCTCATTCGCGGCACGATCGTGAGGGGATTCCGCCATGCGGGAAAAGCTTTTAGCGCATGGCGACATCCGCTACCGCAAAGCCCTTGAGTCGGAATATCGCAAACAGCTTGCCGATCTACAGGTCAAGCTGAAATCGGCGGAGATGGAATCGCGACGTTTGGAAATCGTCGAGCAAATCGCCCGACTGACCGAAACCCATCGCGAACAACTGCGGACGATCGGACGCAGTTTGTTTTGACACGGCTCGAACGTGCGGGCGAGGGGTCTTGCTACCAGCCCATCACCATGTTCGATTCGATCGCCTTTCGGGACCGTTCCAGATCGGCCCCGGTCTTTTGCATGTAAAGCCGAATGGCATGCAATTTGTCGCCGGCCGCTTTGGCCAGGCAATCCCGAGCCGTTGAGCAGGGATCGGTCGGACCGGTGATCCCCAAAGCCGACTTCGAAATGACCCACGTATCACGAGGACGCCGAGTCACGCGAATCGGCGGCTCTTGCGGATAGCTCTCGTGGACCACTTCCGTGGCGGCAGGCTCGTCGGCGGCCCAGGTGATGATGATATGCGAGGCAGTTTCAACTTCAAACAGCGGCATAAACGGCGTCTTTCTCGGGCTGGAGACCACTGGATACGAATACCAACACCACTGGCATGGTAAAACCGTTGGGCGTTTCTGTCAACGGCACCACTCGTTCTGGGGGTGTGTTTTGTCCATGGCGGGATCTTGTCTGTTCGGTCGAGGCATTTTAGGGGGGACTTGCCTGGCCAAGTACAATTGCCTGACGAATGACCGCTTGGTCGGCTGAAGTTCCTCGTTCCATTTTCAGAAAGGTCTCCCACCGATGTACTGTTACCAATGCGAACAGACGGCGCAAGGAACCGGTTGCACGAAGTTCGGGGTTTGCGGCAAGGATCCGACTTCAGCGGCACTGCAGGACCTGTTGGTCTACGCGGTGAAAGGGATTTCGATGTATGCGCATCGGGCTGCGCAACTGGGGGCCCGCGATCCGGCGGTCGATCGCACGATGATCGAATGCCTGTTCGCCACAGTGACCAACGTGGATTTTGATCCCGAGCGGTTGCAAGGACACTTGCAAGACGCCGCTGCGGCGCGCGATCGGGCTCGGCGGCTTTATGAGTCGGCCTGCGTCAAGGCCGGCCGAACGCCCGAGACATTCGACGGGCCCGCGGCTTGGCAACCGGCCCAGGGACTGGGCGCCCTGGTCCGGCAAGGCGAGGAAGTGTCCATTCTAAAACGTCGGACGCAGTTGGGGCCCGATGTGGCCGGGCTTCAGGACTTGACACTGTTCGGATTGAAGGGCGCCGCCGCTTATGCCGATCACGCCTATTTGCTTGGCTATGAAGAGCCTGCCCTTTACGCCGCTTTTCACGAGGCCCTCGATTTTCTGACTCGTTCGGACGTTTCGGTCGATCTGTTGCTCGCCCTGGCCATGCAGACCGGCAAGCTGAACCTGGACGTGATGACGCTGCTCGACAAGGCCAATACCGGCGTCTATGGACAGCCCGAGCCGACGCGTGTCCGCGTGACGCCGATTCGCGGCAAGGCGATCGTGGTTTCGGGCCACGATTTGAAGGACCTCGACGCCTTGTTGCAGCAGACCGAAGGCAAGGGCATCCACGTCTACACGCACGGCGAGATGCTTCCGTGTCATGCGTATCCCGGACTAAAAAAATACAAGCACTTGGTCGGCAACTACGGCGGCGCGTGGCAGGACCAGCGGACGGAGTTCGACGCGTTTCCCGGCGCGATCTTGATGACGACCAATTGCATCCAACGGCCGAAGGAAACCTATCAGGGCCGCATTTTCACCACGGGGCTGGTCGCCTGGCCTGGCGTTCAGCACATCGGGGTGAACCGCGATTTTACGCCGGTCATCGAGGCTGCGTTGGCCGCCGAGGGGTTTGCGGCGGACTCGCCGGAACAGTGGATCATGGTCGGATTCGGCCACCACGCCGTGTTGGCTGTCGCCGACAAGATCGTTGCGGCGGTGCAGGCCAAACGGATTCGGCACTTCTTCCTGGTCGGCGGTTGCGACGGTGCGAAGTCGGGCCGCAATTATTACACCGAGTTTGCTCAACGCGTGCCCCACGACTGCGTCCTTCTGACGTTGGCCTGCGGTAAGTATCGTTTCAACAAGCTCGAGTTCGGCGAGATCGACGGCATCCCGCGATTGCTGGACGTCGGCCAATGCAACGACGCCTACTCGGCGATCCGCATTGCCACGGCGTTGGCCGAGGCGTTTCATTGCGACGTGAACGAACTGCCGCTGTCGATGGTCTTGAGCTGGTTCGAGCAGAAAGCCGTCGCAATTTTGCTGACGCTGCTTTACTTGGGCGTCAAAAACATTCGACTGGGCCCGAGCCTTCCGGCATTTATTACGCCCACCGTGCTGAGCGTGTTGGCCCAAAAGTTTGCCGTCACGCCGATCACGACGCCCGAGGCTGACTTGGCGGCGATCCTGCACGGGACGGCATCGTAAGCCATCGCGTGCAACGAACCGTCCAACGCGGGGACGACAAAATAAACCGGGATGTCAATAGGTTCCCGTTCGGGCTTGAAGCGGTTGGCCAAACTGTCGGGCGGCTTGCAACGCAGCGTTGAGCATCGCGTCGCCGCCGGCGGGCAGTTGGCCGTCGATCGGTCGGGCGGCCGTGCGGGTCGGACGAGCCAGCACGTCGGGCTCGACGCCGATTCGGCTGTACGGACGTCCGGTCGGCGAATAGAACTTCGCCGTGGTCAGACGCACGCCGGCGGTCGAATCGTCCAACGGGAAAATGCCTTGGACCGAGCCTTTGCCGAAACTCTTGATGCCGACGATCGTACCGCGATGATGGTCACGAATCGCACCGGCGAAAATCTCGGCCGCGCTGGCGCTGTCCTGGTCGATCAGCACGACCAGCGGCATTTGCCACTTGCCTTGCACGTGGGCCGAGTAGGTGAAATCTTCCTGCACGCTTCGGCCTCGCGTCGACACGATAATACCGCGTTCGATGAAACGATCGGCCGCCTCGACCGCCGAGAGCAGCAATCCGCCCGGGTTGCCGCGAACGTCGATCACGAGGCTCTTCATGCCGTCGCGGTGCAGTTTCCAAAGGGCGGCGTCGAGGTCGCGGGCCGTGGTTTTTTGGAAGCAGGTCAGCTTGAAATATCCGATGCCGTATTGCCGATCGACGATGGACACCTGATCGACGCTGGGCACTTCGACGCGGCGACGTTGCACCTCGAGCTGACGCGACGGCTGGCCGGGCGCGGCCAACGCGAGCGACACGGCGGTGCCCTCGAGACCCTGCAAAAGGTTTGCCGCTTGATCGGTTGAGAGATGGTCGGTCGACTGGCCGTCGATGGCCAAAATGCGATCCTGCGGCAGCACGCCCGACTGCTCGGCCGGGCTGCCGGAAATGACCCGAACGATCACCAAAGCGTTTTGCTGCGCCTTCAATTCGACGCCGAGGCCGACAAAATTGCCCTCGATTTGGGCATAGACTTCGTTCAACTGATCGGGCGTCAGATAGGTTGAGTACGGATCCAACGCGCTGGTCGCGCCGCAGAGATATTCCAACACGACCGCGGAGGCCGCGACGTGGAGCCGTTGTTCGGCCAATCGCGCGACGGCGGCGACCGTCTCTCGGGCGTCGTCTCGGCTGGCGATGGTTCGCATCGCGATCAGGCTTCGCATCTCGCGGCAAAACGCGTCGATGGCCGGGCGATCGTCCGGGGCGACGTTTTGATTCACGAACATCGGCTCGCCGAGCGCCATCTCAAGATTGCCGGCGCCGTGATCGAGCAATGTCTTCCAATGCGGGATTTCGACGTAATGGGTTTCAATCTTCAACAGCACCTGGCCGTACAACTCCAACGCGCGCTCGGTGGACAATTGCGAAACCGACCGTCGAAAACTTCGGTCGGCGTAACGGCGTTCCAAATCATAATGGAGCCGCGCGGAGTCGAACCGCTGTTGAAGTTGGGCGTCGTTGGGATAGTGCCGTATGGCGTCTTCGTAATGGGCCAGCGCCTCGCCCCAGCGATGTTGCTGTTCGAATTGCCGCCCGCTTTGCAGAAACCCGGCGACGTCGCCGTTGGCATCCGACGTGAGAAACTTGGCGGTGGTTTGACCAAACGCCGGCAGCGCAATCGCAAAAGCTGCAAGGATCAAGAAGACACGGAAGTCAATCGAGGGGACCCAGCGTCGCATGGCAGCATCCGTCCTAGGTGGGCACAAAAGAACTCCGAGGCTTCTTTGTGCGAAGGGGGGAGGGAATCGGTGGCGGCGAGCAGGCCGGGAAACGGGTCCTGTTTCCCAACCTACCGAAGCATAGGTCATTTTCCTCACCATGTCAAAATACCGACGTCGGAATTTTGTGCGATTATCCACTACAACCGGCAAGGTCGGGGCCGCGGAAGTCGTTTGGCAACGCCTATCCCCGACTCTGACGCAAAGTTGCGACGCTCCGCTTTTACCGAGGATGAACAAGGCGAAAGATGATCGGGGGGGAACTTGCCAAAAAACCTTCGGTTTTGGGAATCCTGATGGGACGGGGTGCGTCTATAATAGAAGAATGGGAAACGAGTCAAAACCGATGCCAAACCCGTCCAACCCGTCGCCGCCGGTTGACGCGACCAGCCCCTGCGAATCCATGATTCGGCAGCGGATCGCCCAGACACAGCGTCAGGTCAAAGGCGTCGATCTGGTCGGCGGCATTTTGACGCTGGTCATCGGCGCCGTGGTCTATTTGCTGGCGGCCGCCGTGGTTGACCATTGGGTAGTTGACGGCGGACTGGGATTTTGGGGCCGCTGGTGGCTTTGCCTCGCGTTTTGGATCGGTGTGGCGGTCGTCTTTGTGCGTCAACTGTTGCCGTCGCTCCGTTGGCGCATCCATCCGCTGTTTGCCGCATCGACGATCGAGCAAAGCCGTCCGTCGCTGAAAAACAGCCTGATCAACTTCCTGTTGCTTCGCGGCCATCGGCGGGAAGTGGCCTCGCCCATCTATCAAGCCATCGAACGGCGAGCCGCCGCCGACCTGGCCGGCATCGAGTCGGACACGGCGGTTGATCGAAGCCGAGTGGTTCGTCTCGGGGTGGTGTTGGCCGGAGTGCTGGCCGTTTTCGCGATTTACCTGGTGGTCTCGCCCAAAAACCCGTTGCGGTCAGCCGCTCGCGTACTTTGGCCCTGGTCGGACGTCGGTGCGCCGACGCGCGTGGCGATTCGTGAAGTCCGGCCCGGCGATGTGGTCGCGTTTTACGGCGATCGGATCAACGTTTCGGCGGAAATCGTCGGACTCGGCGACGAGGAATCGCCGCAGTTGTTTTACAGCACCGCCGACGGACAGACCGTCGAGCAAGGCGTGTCGATGACTCGGCCCAAGGGCGAGTACCGTTACCAGTGCGACTTGCCGCCCGATCCGTCGGGACTGCAGCAGAGTTGCGAGTATTGGATCGCCGTCGGCGACGCTCGGGGGCGACGCTATCGGGTCGCGGTGCAGGCGGCGCCCGCCATCGAGGTGGATCGCGTGACCTATCATTACCCCCCGCATCTCGGCCTGTCCGATCGAACCGTCCCGCGTCAAGGCGATCTTCGGGCGGTGGAAGGCACCGAAGTGACGATCCACGCCAAAGCGAACGTCGACATCAAGCCGGGCACCGCCGAAATCGATCTCGGCTGCACCGGACGCCACGGGCTTCGCATGAACGTCGCTGGCGGCGAGGCCACCGGACGTTTTACTTTGCGGTTGAAAACCCCGGAACCCAACGAGACCCTCAACGTCCCGACGGCGGAATATAACGTCTATCAGATTCGCTTCGCCGACGTCCAAGGACGGGACAATCCTCGGCCCATCCGCTACCCAATCGAAGTGTTGCCCGATCGCTCCGTCCAACCGCCCGCGTCGGACCCAAAGGACGCCGAAACGACCCATCGCGGACAACCGGAGAGGAAGGACGGCGACAACGCCCGTCGCGACGCGGAACGGACTGCGGACGGACATGCGGAAACGAAGAATGCCGATGGCGCCCGCCATGGCGATGAAACAGCCGCCGACCGCCAGTCTTCACCGCCGGCCGGTGCAACCGGTTCTCCACAGTCCCCATCGCAACGCCAACCCAACGAACCGCAGTTGGCGTCTCAAACCGATCAACGACCGGAGCAACGGATCGATCCCGACTCGAATCCGGCCGACGCGATTCAGGAAATTTTGAACGACCGTAAGGAACAACAGGCGCCGTCGAAGGGCAATGCGTCGGACGGATCCGGCCAATCGTCCGCCGAAAAACAGCAATCCGGCCAGTCCCAATCGTCGGAGCAACCCTCGTCCGGCGATCGTCAGTCCGGGGGCGAGCAAAAGTCCGGCGGCGGTGAAAAGTCTGGCGAGTCGCAACCGCAATCCGGCGGAGGAACGTCGGGCCAATCGCAAAAAAAATCTGACCAGCAAAAATCCGACGATCAACCGCAACCGTCAAGCGGCGACCAATCGCAGTCGTCGTCCGCTTCCCAACAACCATCGGAAGGCGGTTCGACCTCATCCGCCCAGCAAAAGCCCTCAGTACAGCCGTCGTCCGACCGCAGTCAGGAAAAGTCGGAGTCGGCGGCGTCTGAGGCCAAAGATCAACAAGACCGTAGCTCGGAGCAGTCCAAGGGCGAGCGTCAGAAGGCCGATGACGCCGGTGGTCAAGGCAGCAAGAATCCATCGAGCGGCGGCGGCAAAGATCAATCGCCGCAACCCGGTGGCCAGTCTTCCGAAAAACAGAATTCGTCGGGTCAGGCCGGCGGCCAGAAATCGGACGATGCAAAATCCGACGGCCAGAAGTCCGAGGGCCAAAAAACCGACGGGGGCCGTGGGGACGGCGACAAGACGAACACCGATCGCCGCGATGGCAAACCATCGCCCGGCAAGCCTATGAAAACGGAAGACGGTCAGATTGGAAAGACAAAGTCCGAGCAGCCGACCGATGAAAAACCGGATGCCCAAGCGACCGACGGCCAACCGGCCGGAACCAAGTCCGGCGATTCCCGAACGTTGCAACCCAGTCGCGAGGAGTCGGCCGAGCGAAAGCAGGCGGGCTTGCCGCAGTCCGGCGATCAACCGAAACCGGAAAAAGGTCAAGGCGTCGAGAATCCTGCCGTGCAGCCCAAGGGCGACGCTTCCCAGTCGCAATCGCAACAACAATCGCCCAAAGAAATCGGTTCGTCTCGTCCGTCGACCGGCGGTCCGGGCAGCCGCAAGTCCTCGTCTGAGGGTACGGATCGAAAACCGTCGGAATCGGGCACAAACGCGGAAAATGTGTCGGACAAGGCTAAGGGCGCGAGTGCGGACAACGCCGAGAAAAAACAGTCCACCGGCGCGTCGAGCGGTTCGCCGGCGGATGGCCAAAAATTGGCGAACCAACCGTCGGACTCCAACTTGCCGGCTGGGACGTCCAAAAATCAGGACGCCGCCAAACGATCTGGGGTGAGTGAAGAAAAAACGCCGCCGTCGGATGCCCGTCCCAGTGGAGCGTCGTCCGAGGAGCCGTCGGGGCCGTCGTCCAACAAGTCAGCCGAAGTCGATGTGATGGATCAGCAAGCCAAGGGAACCCGGCCGACCGACAAACCGGTGGCGGATCGTTCAAAGTTAGGCGGTCAACCGGGCAAGCCATCTGACGAGAAGCCGACGGCGGAGCCGACCGAGGCGGTGGCCGATCAAGCCAATTTGGAATATGCCCGCCGACAGACCGAACTGGCGCTGGAATATCTGCGAGACCAGTTGGCCCAAGAGAAACCCAAGCTGCTGGAGCGGCTCGGCTGGTCGAAAGAGGATGCTCAACGATTTCTGCAACGCTGGCAACAAATGCGAGAGTCAGCCTCGCAGCCAGGCGCCGACGGTCAATCGGCGAGACAACGGCTTGACGCAGAACTGCGTAGTCTCGGGCTGCGGCCCAAAACAGTCGAATTGCGGCATGGCGCCGTGCCGATCGATCGGTCGCAAGGCAATCGCGATGCGAGCCGATACGCCCCGCCGCCCGTGGATTGGGCCGAACAGTACCGCGAGTACACCCGGGGCGTGGCAGGCGAAGGCAGAGCCGACGACAAACCAAACCGTCGTGAAAGCAGAGGACATTGATTCCGGTTCCAACGCCCAGTCTTTCGGTTCTCGCATTATGGAACGCGGCGATGGTTCGGTTGGCGACAGGTTTTACAGGACGCTGACGTCCCCCTCGGTAGCGTATTTTCGCTCTTGCACGACGGTCATCGTGGACGTAGAATAGTCTGGAATGCCGTAAAGTCTATCGCTGTCTCAAGATACGAGGATGCCATGGCCAGGAAGGTGATTATCGACGTCGACCCGGGCATTGACGACGCCATGGCCTTGTGCATGGCTTTATCGAATCCCGAGTTGGACGTTCTCGCCGTGACGGCGGTCGGGGGCAACGTGGCGCCGGCCCAGGCCACTCGTAATGTCCAAGCGATCATCGAGCAGCTCGATCCGCCGCGTTGGCCGCGATTGGGGGCGGCCTCGGAGCCCGACAACCGGTTGGCCGTGGATCGTCGCAGCCTTTACGGCGCCGATGGGCTGGGCGGCGCCGGGTTCGTCGTGGCCGAACGCCAGCACCTGCTGCCTTCCGAAAAAGTCATTTGCGATCAGGTGCGCGACGCCCCGC
This sequence comes from Thermoguttaceae bacterium, assembly GCA_039698075.1. Classification (GTDB taxonomy): domain Bacteria; phylum Planctomycetota; class Planctomycetia; order Pirellulales; family Thermoguttaceae; genus JAJFVC01. Next base: position 19,577 of record JBDKTJ010000118.1, read on the forward strand.
ATTCCGTGACGCTCATTGCGTTGGGCCCGCTGACGAATATCGCCCGGGCGTTCATGCGCGATCCCGAGCTGCCATCGTTGGTCGGACGAATCGTCATCATGGGCGGCACGGTCGCCGGACCGGGCAACATCACGCCGGCCGCCGAGTTCAATATGTATTGCGATCCGACTTCGGCCCAGGCGGTTTTTCGTTCGCCATCCACCAAGACGCTGATTCCGTTGGACGTGACCAATCGGATCGAGTTGAGCTACGATCTGTTCAATCAACTGCCCAGCGAGTCGACGCGCGTGGGCCGGCTGTTGCGCAAATTGCTGCCGGCGGCGTTTCGCGGGTATCGCCAACAGTTCGGGCTTGAAGGCATCCACGTTCACGATTCGGTGACGCTTTCGGCCGTCGCGCACCCGGAACTATTCACGATGAAATCGATGGCCGGCGACGTCGAAACGCAAGGCGAGTTGACCACCGGCGCGACGGTGTTCGATCGGCGTCGCGTGCCTGCGTGGCGTCACAACATGGAGGTGGCCGTCGACATGCAAAAAGACGCCGTGGTCGAGGCGATTCTTCGGGATTTAGCCGCCGCCCAATGATTTGCGTTGACGTTCCCTCGCTTGAACGCGCCCATGCGACGATGGCTTTTTCCAAAACTGGATTTGACGGGTGACGTCCGTCGCACGTTTCGGTTTCATCTGGCCTATGCGTTGTTGGACGCCGTTTGCGGTGGTGTCTTGCTGAATGTGCCGTTTGTGGCCTTGCGCGAAATCGGCGGCCAAAACTGGCAACTTCCGTTGCGCGACGGTTGTGCGGGCGTCGGCATGTTGGCCAGCCTGTACTTGGGCGGCTGGATGGCTTCGCGCCGCAAGATGCCGTTCGTGTTCGTGCCGGGTTTGCTGGCCGGTTGTTGTTCGCTGGCGATGGTCGTCGCGTTGGCTGCCGGCGACGCATTCTGGTTTCAGATGCTTTTCGGACTGGGCAGCATCTTCGAGTTGATCACGCGGCCGGCGATCGCGGCGATCTTGCGTCAAAACTACCCGGTGGCGCACCGCGCCCGAATTACCGCTTCGGTTCGCCAATGGGCGTCGTTGGCCTTCGCCGTCAGCTTGATGGCGTCGGCTTGCGGATTGTCGCTGGCGGGTGGGCACGCGCGCATGGTTGCCGGCGCGGAGTTGGTCGGCGGCGCATCGCTCGGACTGGCGGCGTTCGTCTGCTTCCGCCGGATTCGCCCACACGAGGAATCCGTCGCGGCGGTCCGGCACGCGTTTCGGCTGGAAATCTTCAAAAACTTCCACAATGCCGTTGAGATCGTGACCCACGACGCGCGATATCGTCGGCATTTGTTAGGCTGTTTGATTGAGAACTTCTTCAATTTGCTCGGTTTATCGCTGCTGGCCGCGCTGTTGAGCAAGACGTTGGGATATGGCTATCTGGGCTGCGCGATGCTCATGCACGGATTGCCCACGCTGGCGGCTTTTGCGACCACGGGCTTTTTGGGGCGATGGTTCGACCGCGAAAGCCCGTGGATTTCTTGGGCGGCGATGCGGTTGGCCTTTGGACTCGACGCCTGGCTGTTGGCTGCGGCCGCGACGGTGGCCGGCTGGCTGCCGCCGATCGTGTTGCCGCTGCTGATGGCGGGCCGATTGTTGCGCGGCGGTGCGCAAGGCGGATGGTGGATTCTCTGGTGGCAGATCGGCATCACCCATTTCGCGCCGCCCGGTGAAAATACCAGCCGATACGCGGCCATCATGACGTTTCTTTACGGGCTGACCCGACTGGCGGCCTCGCTGGTCGGCATAGGCTTGGCCGTTTGGAACGTCGCGCCAAGCACGCTTTTGTGGATCGGCGGCGCCGGCGTGATGTTTTCGGGCGTTTATTCGTTGGTCCAATCGCGACGCGAACAACGCCAGCATGGCCCGCGAACGTTTGCAGAGTTCGAGGCCCGATTCAATTGACGGCCGCCGCGGCGAGGTCGGCCGTTCAGTACCATTGGTATGCGTAACCGCGGAACTTTTGCAGCGACTCGCTTCGTCGCCGCGAATCTTTCGTCCACTCGGACCACTGATCGGCGTGGGCGTTCAAGGTTCGATGGACCAGCGAATCAGCCCCTTGATAGGCCGTCCATCCCTTGTTGCGGCGTTGTTGGGCCAGTTGTTCCGCGGTGATTTGCCGCTCGGCCAGCATGGCGGCAACGCCGTGGCTGATGATTGGATCGCTGCAGCGAAGCAACGGTAGTAGTTGCAAAACGCCTTCCGAATCGATGGGGTGGACGCTGATCTGCACCGAAGGCGCCAGATCGCCCGCCAAAATTCTGTGTACGTTGTAACGAACCACGATGGCGTCGGTCGGCGCAAGGGCAAATAAGTAAACGGCCAGGGCCAAAGTCCAAAGCTGTCGCCGGATGAGCCAGAGAAAATTGTGGTTTCCGATGATCTTCCAAACCACCATCGCAAAACCGACCACGACCGCCGAGATGCCGAGAAACCCGATTACGCGCATCCGCGTCATTCCGTTGAACCCGACGTAGATCAACAGTCGATGATAAACGGCAATCGCCAGAATCATGTTTTCCAACGACCACAACCACGCGAGGCGTCGAAGACGCGGAAGCCGCGGATCTTGGAGCATGCCGCCGCGAAACGCCAACGACAACATTAAAGTGGCCAACGCTAAAGCGACCGTTAGCCAAGCCGCGCCTTCGTGGGCGTAACCCGAGTAATAAAATCCTTTCGGAAAAACTCGAAACCAAAGCGTATTGAACTCGAACGCCAGATAGACGGCGAACAACAAGATGACCGTTGTCAATGTGTTCCGCAGAGCCGCGTACCACGGCGACGGCGAATCGGAACCAACGGGCGACGAGTCCTCGTCACTGTCCAAGATTTCTTCGGTCGTTCGGCCGAGCATTGGCCGTAACAGCCCGACGGTTGTCCAAGCCGTCGCAACCCACAGAAGCATTTCCGGCACAGTTGGCGCAAACCGCTCCAGCCATTGTCGCACATCACGAAAAAACGTTACGAGATTAGGGTTGGCTAATATGAACAAGAGGCCAAAGACCACAAAGGCCGCCAATGGCAAGAGTACGGCAAGCCATCGGCCCGACGTCACCGCGTGATGTCTCGGTCGCTCTTTGAAGGAACGTTCATAATGGCAGAGACCGAAATAGCCGGCTGGAATGATCTGCACGGCCATGAAGACGGTCTCCAACACATGGGGACACACGCCCGACAGCGCCGCGGTGAACGCCGCCAACATCGCAATGGCAACGACAACTAACAACGGCGAACCGCACCAAACGAGTTTTGCCGTGGACGCCAGCAGAAGAACGCCGACGACCCAAAAACTCCAACTTCGCAGCGGCGACGGAGTCTTGACCGTGTTGGAATCCTTGAATCGCGGCCCCGGTGAAGCCAACGTCAGCAGCACAGACGTTGCGGCAAAAAGGACCGCGAGGCCCGTAAATCCATGGCCGCGATAGAGGACCAAGTCGCTCAAGACAACCGTCCCGAGGATGGCAATCCCCTCTCGCCATTTCGCCGGCGGCCAAGGGCGTTCCGTAATCGGCTTGAAAGCGTCCATTGCGTCATCTCCATAAGAGCTGCGGAAGAGACGCCGTCTATTTTGTTGCTTCTTTCGTGGGAAGTCAAGCCGGAACAAGAAGGGGACGCGATCAGTGAGATCGGCTGCGTCGCAGTTGCGGGACGAATGGATTGGCGGGCGCGTTGGAGGCATCATCCTTCGGTTGTTCGCCGAGCACGATTTCGAGCCCTTCTTTCACGTTGGGACCGGCAACTTCAGTCATCTGGCCGTCGCTGGGACCGACCGTGACGTCGATCGGGCGGACAAACCCGTCGTCGTCCAGCCATATTCGCCCCGTGTCGTCTTGACGTTTGGATGAGGCTTGGGCCGAACGTTTGTCGTCCTTCTTCGAGGCGTTCGTCGACGACGTCGCAACGCTTGGGGCGATTTGTTCCTGCTTCGGCTTCCATCGCAACGCCATGTTGGGCACAAGCAAGACGTCCTTGCGCTGTTCGACCTCAAATTGAAGATTGGCCGTCATGTAGGGCAACAGTTGATTGTTGGAATTGTCGACCGCGACCACCACGGTGTAGGTGACGACGTTTTGGGCCATCGTGGCGTTCAGACGAATCTGGCTCACGCGGCCGCGAAACGTCTCGCCCGGAAAGGCGTCGACCGTGAACCGGACCGGCATGTCGGGGCGGATCCGCCCGATGTCGGCCTCGTTGACCGACGCCCAAATCTGCATGCGGCGCAGATCTTTGGCGATGAGGAACAGGCTGGGCGCGTTTAGCGACGACACGACGGTCTGGCCAACGTTGACGCGGCGGTCGATGATTTTCCCGTTGACCGGCGAACAGATGACCGTGTAGTTGACGTTGGCCTGTGCGAGTTCCAATGCGGCCTCGTTTTGCCGGATCACGGACTGTCCGACGGCCACGTTGGCTTCGGCCGATTTGTAGTTGGCCACGGCCAGATCGTAGTCTGTATCGGAGATGGCGTTCTTGGGTTGCAGCACCTCAGCTCTTTTCCACTCCTGCTTCGTCTGGTCCAGCTTGGCGTTGAGCTGTAGCAAATCGGCCTTTGAGCGTTCGAGTTGCGCCTGGACCTGACGAAGTTCGGCTCGATAGGTGGCGTCGTCGATCACGGCCAACACCATGCCTTCGCGGACCGTGGAACCGTAATCGACGGTCTTGTTCTGTTTTGGATCGTCCGGATCGAGGCCGAGCCGTCTAATGCGTCCGACGACCTGGGCGCCGATGTCGATCACTTCCTCCGGCTCCAGCGTGCCCGAGGCGGTGATCGTCGACAAAAGATCGCCGCGTCGGATGGTTTCCTTGCGAAAATCCGTCCCGCCGTCGGTGCTCAGACGCGTGACATAGTAGTAGACGCCGCCTGCGGCCAAGCCGACGACGACCAGCGCTGCAAGCATGGTTCTCATGGCGGACTCTCCGCGTTCTGGTGGGACGTACAAAGGCGATCGCGGTGCGGCGGGACATCGACGGAACGGTCGCGTCGCCGGTTCGGCGGGGAATGTTGGCGAATGGGCGTCGGCCCAATCGGTCCATCCAGAATATCCTAGCAACACGGCGACGTCAAGAATTGGCCGGCCGGGGTAGTGTCCTAACGGCGTGTTGCTGATTTTTCAACCAGCTCGTCGGTGGGGTTTGGCCGTAAGGGTGCAGTAAAGTCCTATGGCGCGACTGCGAAGAATAGGTTAAATTGGTAATTTCTTGATTAAAACCAGTATCAGGATGTTGCCATGAGTGCCCGTGATATTCACATTGCAGATCCGGTAGAAG
>JBDKTJ010000119.1:0-5446 GCA_039698075.1 Thermoguttaceae bacterium
GGCTTGATCCTGTCGATCATCATGTGCAAGGCGATGAACCGTTCGTTCGCCAACGTGTTGTTTGGCGGATTTGGACAAGTTCAAACGGGCAAGGCAAGCACCGAGCAGCGAACGGCCAAAAGCGCGACGGCCGAAGACGCGGCCCAAATCATGTCGACCGCCCGGCTGGTTGTCATCATCCCGGGCTATGGCATGGCTGTGGCTCAGGCCCAACACCGAGTGCGCGAACTGTACGACGCCTTGATCAAAGAGGGCGTGGACGTGAAGTTCGCCATCCATCCGGTCGCCGGCCGCATGCCGGGCCACATGAATGTCTTGCTGGCCGAGGCCGAAATTCCTTACGACAAGCTGATCGAGATGGACGAGATCAACCCGGAGATGCCCGAGGCCGACGCCGCGCTGATCATCGGCGCCAACGACGTGGTGAACCCCGCGGCCCGGCACGACAAGAACAGCCCGATCTACGGCATGCCCATCATCGACGCTGACAAGGCCAAGACCGTGTTCGTGATCAAGCGGAGCATGAACCCCGGTTTTGCGGGCATCGAGAACGAGTTGTTCTTCGCCGACAACACGCTGATGTTGTTTGGCGATGCGAAGGCGATGTTGACCAGCATCGTTCAGGCGTTGAAAGAGTAGGGCGTCGCTCGTCGAAATCCTAAAGAGTCAACCCCGGTGGCCGTTCCGCCGGGGTTTTTTTATTTCCCGTCGAATATCAAAGCTGTTCCGCAGCGTCACGGTTCCACGCGACGCAGGTATCGCCACGTGCCGATGCAAAAACACACGGGGGCGATGACGCAACACACGCGCAAGTACCAACGGGAAAAATCAGCGTCGTAGTTGCCGGCAAACGGCACCGCGCCGTGGGGCGTCAACAGCCATGTGGTGAATCGAATGCCGATGCCCACAAGCATTGGCGTCATCAGACCACCGCAGACATCAAACGCCGGACTGGTGACCAGTGACGAGAAGAACCACGCCGAGCAGAAAATCACCAGGCTGCTTGTGGCGATGAAGGCTAATGGTAATGACCTTAGTCCTGGCACTTTCAGTCCTGGCATTTTCGGTGACAACCAGCAAACGAAGTCGTTCAGCAGCCAGATGACGGCGATAACGAGGGCGGCCAAGAGAAGTTTGCCGACAAGTATTCTAGAACGTCGAAGAGGCATGGAAAACAGAAACTCAGACGACCGATCGACCCGTTCGCCCGAGATCGCGTTGCCGCCGATCAAGGCGATGCTCAGCAGGGACAAGAACATGCTGCAGAAATTGGCGAAAGCCAAAACGCGCCACCAAACTTCCGCCCAATTCCGCGGCGTAACGTTCATCGGGCAATAGATCAAACGCCAACCGTAAAGGGCGCCAAAACCGATCAAGTATGGCCCCAGCAGAATCGCCAGTGCCGCGTAGATGATGAATCGATTTTGCCGATACTCTTTCCACAAAAGCCATCCCGTGTTCATGACGACGGTCCTTTGTCCTCAAAAAACATTCTTAAGAAATTCTTAAAATCCGATCACACGGAGCCCGATTCCAAAACTTTTTCCGTGCGACACCCTCGAATAAAATCCTTAAAAAGATCCTCCAAGCCGAGGTCGGCCGCGACGGCGTTTTCGACGCCGTCCAACGCGCGGACCTGTTGCAGTTTCTCGGGCGAAAAATCGCGGACCGTGATCGTCCACTCGCGGCCGACCGTGCGCTGAAAGATCGTGCCGTCGGGCACGTTGGCGGGCCGGACGCCGTCGCGCAGCGTCGCGGTGATTCGTTTGGTCGTGCCCAGCAGCGATTCGAGATGGCCTTGCAGCAGCAGCTTGCCCTCGTAAAGAATGCCCACCGTGTCGGCAAGCCGTCGGACGTCGTCGAGCATGTGGCTGGAGATCAGCACCGTCTGGCCCCGGTCGCAAACCGTCTGCAACACGCCGTCCAAAAACTCTTCCCGGGCGACAGGGTCCAGGCCCGAGAGCGGCTCGTCCAGCAGCAACAATTCCGGCTCGTGCGAGACAGCCAGCAGCAGCGACAGCTTCGTCTGCATGCCCTTCGACAGATGTTTGACTTTCTTTTGGACGTCGAGGCCGAACAGATCGAGCAGCTCGCGGCATCGCGAGTCGTTCCACGTCGGAAAACACGACTTGCAGAAACCGATCGCCTCGCCGACCCGCATCCAGCGATAAATGTGATGCGCCTCGGGCACGTAGCCGACGCGCCGCTTGACCTGCACCGGATCGGTCGCCACGTCGACGCCCAGCACGCGGGCCTGACCGCCGGTGATCGAGAGCATGCCCATCAACATCTTGATCGTCGTGCTCTTGCCGGCGCCGTTGGGACCGAGCAGGCCGAAGGTGCTGCCGCGCGGGATCTTCAGCGACAGATTGTCGACCGCCAGCGTGCGGCCGAATCGCTTGGTCAGCCAAAACGTTTCCACCGCCGGACCATTGGGCGTGGGAATACTCATGACGATTGCCTTCCTTCCTGGATCATGCGGTCGAGGACCGCGCCAAAAAGATCGCGGACTTGCGACGGCTCCATGCCGGCCCGTTGAGCGGCTCGCACCGCCTCTTCGAGTCCGCGGCGAACGCCCACCTCGGCCGCCAACCGTGCGACCGACGTGCCGCGATCGGCGACGAAAACACCCCGGCCGCGCTGCGAACCGACCAGCCCCTCCTGCTGCAACTCGTCGTACGCCCGCTGCACGGTGTTCGGATTGACGTGCACCTCGACGGCCATGGCCCGAAGCGAGGGCAACGGTTCGCCGGGCTGATAGACGCCGGTCGCCACCGCCGCGCGCACCGCGTCGGCAATTTGCAGGTAGATCGGAACGTGGCTGCCCGGATCAATGTTCATTGCGGCCTCATAAACTGCATTAGATAACTAATGCAGTCGTGCAGTTTACAAAATGGCGAGAAAGTTGTCAACAACATTTTGAATATTTTGATGTTTTTGTTTTCAACGAAGAACTTTGCGTCGTCAACTGCGCGGGCTTGCGGTGCAGACGCTTGACTCGTTCCGCTTCACGCTAGGGAGCAGTTCGGGTATGCTTCATGGGCGAATGAGGGTGGTCGACGTCTCGGTTGCAAAAGCTGCCCTCACCTTAGCCCTCTCCCAAGGGGAGAGGGGATGTGTTGTCCTCTCGCCTCGGTCTCCTGTCCCCCGGCTCGACTGTGCCTCCGCAACGCCAACTTTTCGACACCTCGCCGGAACCGTGGGAGACGGACGATCAGTCTGTCCAGCGGGTGGCCTCGGTGGTGCTTTCGGCGGGACCGGATCGGGAGTTCGACTACCTGGTGCCCGAAGCGCTCCGCGAATCGGTCGAGCCGGGCCGCCGCGTTCAATCGCCGTTTGGGGCGCGCAATCGTTTGGTGGTGGGCTATTGCGTTCGGGTCGAGGACCGTCCGGTCGGGTCTCGCCGCTTGAAGTCGATCCATTCGGTGATCGACGCCCGAAACTTGTTGTCGCCGGCCATGTTGCGGCTGACCCGATGGATCGCCGACTATTATCTGTGCGATTGGGCCACGGTGTTGGACGCGGTGACGCCGGCGGCGGTGCGCGTCGGGGCGGGCACGCGCATGACGACGCTTTTGTCGGTCGATCGAGAGACGATCCATCGGCTCGGCGAGTTAAAGCTGCCGCCCAAGCAAGTGGAGGTGCTCAAAGTGTTGGCGGCGACGGGCCAGTCGATGAGTCCCGGCGAGTTGGCCCGGGCGGCCCGGTGCACGTCGGCGCCCATCGCGGCTCTGCGTCGGAAGGGGCTTTTGCGGTCGCGCGTGGAGCGGATCGCCACCGGACAACCGCCCATCGCGCCCTCCGTCCAAGAAAAACATCTCGTGCTGAATCCCGATCAGCAACGGGCGCTCAAGACGGTTCTCGACGCGATCAGCGCCGCGCGGCATCAGACTGTTTTGATTCACGGCGCCACGGGCAGCGGCAAGACGGAAGTCTACATTCAGGCCATTCAAGAGGTGATCCATTTCGGCCGCCAGGCGATCGTGTTGGTGCCGGAAATCAGTCTGACGCCGCAGACGGTCGAGCGGTTTCGCCGCCGATTCGGCGCGGTGGCCGTGTTGCACAGCCATCTGAGCGACGCCGAGCGCCATTGGCATTGGCAGCGAATCGCCGAGGGCGCGGTGTCGGTGGTGGTCGGCGCCCGCAGCGCGATTTTCGCGCCCACGCCGCACTTGGGCCTGATCGTGTTGGACGAGGAGCATGAATCGTCCTTCAAGCAAGAAAATCCGCCGCGCTACCATGCGCGGGACGTCGCGCTGGCTCGGGCCCGGGCCGAAGGGATTCCGCTGGTGTTGGGCTCCGCCACGCCGTCGCTGGAGAGTTGGCAGCGGGCCCAATCGGGCGAGTACACGCTGGTCGAGATGCCGCGTCGCGTGTTGGACCGCCCGTTGCCGGCCGTCGGCACGATCGACCTGAGAAATCAACGGCGCGGCGGGGGGCTGTCCAGCGGCGCGTTGAGCCGGCAGATGCTTTCGGCGATGACCGAGGCGCTTCAGGACGGCGGGCAGGTGATTTTGTTGCTCAACCGCCGGGGTTTCTCGACGCACATCCAATGTCCGGCTTGCGGCCACGTGGTGGTTTGCCCCGAGTGCGACATCGCGCTGACGCACCATCGCACCGAGGCGGTCGCGCTGTGCCACCGTTGCAATTTCACGATGCCGGCCCCGACCGTTTGTCCCGAGTGCGATTTCGTGGGCATCCGCTACTCGGGCTTGGGCACGCAACGGTTGGAGGCGGAGGTGCGGGCGCGGTTTCCCAACTTGGTCACGCTGCGCATGGACACCGACACGATGAAAGCCCACGGCAGCCACGAGCGGGCGCTGTCGGCGTTTCGGTCGGGCAAGGTCCAAATTTTGCTCGGCACGCAAATGATCGCCAAAGGGTTGGACTTTCCGAATGTCACGCTGGTCGGAGTGATCAACGCCGACACGGCGCTGCATCTGCCCGACTTCCGCGCCGCCGAGCGGACGTTCCAGTTGGTCACGCAGGTGGCCGGCCGCACCGGTCGCGGTCCGAAGGGCGGGCGGGTGCTGGTCCAGACGTTCAGTCCCGAACATCCGGCGATTCAGGCGGCCGTGCGGCACGATTACGCCGCGTTCGCCGCCGGCGAGTTGCCGATGCGCAAGATGCTTTGCTATCCACCGTTCGCCAGCATGATCCGATTGGTCGTCCGCGGGCCGGTTGAACCGGTTGTGGCCGAGTCGGCCAACGCGATCGCCCACCGGATCGGCGAGTCGCTGGCCCAGCAAAACGTCGAGGCCCGGGTGCTCGGACCGGCGCCGTGTCCGTTTGCCAGGCTCAAGGGGCGTTATCGCTATCAGATCCAAACGCAAGGGCTCGACGGCGACGGGCTGCGGGCGTCGGTCCGTCAGGCCATGGCCAAATGGGAGCCGTCGGACGAGGTGCAGTGGAATGTCGACGTCGATCCGGTCGATATGCTTTAGAG
>JBDKTJ010000120.1:0-35503 GCA_039698075.1 Thermoguttaceae bacterium
TTCGGCCGAGCCGAGTGCAACAAACGTATCTGCTTTGAAATATTGCACTTGCGCGATCGCAAGCTGAAAGAGCCCTATCCCCGTCGGGTCATTAAGAAATGTCCATCGCCGGTCGCCCCGACTCAACGGGATGAAAGGCCGTTCGGCAAGAATGTCGAACGGCTTTCTCCATATAGGGAAAAGACTTACGTCAACAAGACGAAGGTTCAGACATAGGGGAGCTGGAAATCAGTGAGGTCCCCTTTTCGTTTCCCACCCGCACTCTTTGTCTATGCAATTCTGTCCGATGTTCGCGGGCCCGGGCGCGTAACACTCGAAAAACGCAATCTCGTATAACGTTCCAACCGCAAACGAGAGGGGGGAGAATCTGCCGTAAGCGCAACGGCCTTGCGCTTAGATGCCAGAACTTACCGTAAATTCATAGGTGGTAATGGCTTAGCGAAAGCTCCCCGACAAGGACTCGAATTTATCAGACGACCCGGATGTAAGTCAATAGGGGTCAACGTAATGCGTTGACAGCCCGCGACTTAGCATCGGTCTCTGATTCATTGTCATCCCTTCTCAGTCATCGTCATTTTGCCTCTTTTCGCATTTTTGTGAGGGGAATGTGAGGGGCCAACTCGACAAGGATTTTTTCCTTGTCGAGTAATTTCCCCCTGAATTTTCGGGACGGATCGGCTGCTGGTCTGGCAACCGCCCGGCCGAACCACAGAGCACGCCACGGCAGCCGTGGCAGACTGAATTTGCTTCGGGCGGCCGGACGCCAGTAGAGCTTTTCCGACGCGGCATCCTACCCATGACACCGCCCATCCGATACCTGATAATTGCCTTCACGCGAGCCACCCAGCCCACGGTCTGATGGTGGTTCCAGCTTGCTACTGGCGTATTGTTGGCAAAGTGCCGTCCCTCATACTCGACAGCCAGACTGCGAAAAGTGTGTCATATCGATCCCGATACGGTGGTGTGGAGCTAACCGCAGCGTCCATCCTGGCAAACCAACGTTCTTTGGAGCGGACATGTCTCTCCAACCGCCTCCCCTCGACGATACCGGCTCAATAATTCCTTAGAACGTTCGGCAAGTATCCGTCGCACTTCCCGTCTTTTTCCTTTGCTTCTTGGGATGGTCATCGAATCGTAGGCTGTGGTCTGATGTCTCATCCAAGCAATGACCGCTGCTTCAGCACGCTGTTCAACGGGGATTCGTTTGGTTCGGGCGACGGTCCCGCTTCCAACCGGAGTAGCATGTTCGGTCACGGCATGGGCGAGGCGGTCAGCAAGTTCGGCATGTCTTGGATGAAATGCCAGAAACTTCAAAACAGCATCGAAAAAATCTCCAACGTATTCGGCCTGGGCCTTGTCCCTGCGCTGAGTATCGGCTTGTTTGCGTTTTGCGTAACCTTCCGTGGATCGTTCGGCTTCGAGCTCGGTCCGAATCTTCTCGATGGCCGCAGCCGACGCCCAAACGCCCCTTGAGAATACCTTTCGTCCTTTCTTCTCTTGGACGACCCAATGATCTCCAGCCGCCTTTACACGACGAGTGAGGGCGGCATCGCCTGGCGGCAGCAGCACCCAGCCGTCTGGTGCGGTCAGCACCTTTCCATCTGCGGAACGGACGGTGTTGGGAGTGGGGCCGGGATTGAAGACGTTGGCGGTCATCGCTATCAGGCTGGTTGGTCCATACCGATGAAGAATGCCGGATGATGCGTCACGGTTCCTTCGAGCATCTGGTCGCCCATTGCTAAGCACATAAGAACCTCTGAGGGAACGCCTTCCATTCGCAAGGCCGGGTTGTTCTGGAAACCGAACCGCCGATAGAACGCCGGATCGCCGACCAGGACACAACCCTTCGCTCCCAGGCCACGAATCTGCTTCAATCCTTCATTGACGAGTGCCTGTCCGATCCCTTTTCTTTGGTGAGCGGGCAAGACGGCGACGGGTCCAACTCCAAGCCAGCCACAGTCATTCCCATCGATTGTGACTGGCGAGAATGCGATTTGCCCCACCACTTTTCCATCAATTTCAGCGACCAACGGGAGGGTCAAGGCATTATCGGCTCTCAACCCCTCAACAATCAGATGTTCGGTTTGATGGCTGAAGGGATGGTTCGCAAATGCGTCGATTAGAATTTGCCGGATGGCAGGGTAATCGGCAGGGGATTCGGGGCGGATAAGCATCTTCTGGTTCTCCAGTACAGACAGAACGAAGGAGGAAGTTCAGTCAGTTGGTTATTGTTTTCCCTTGAGCGACATCATATCCCAGACGGCGACACGAGCGAGGGCATCTCCTGTTGCCAATCGTTTTCCGTCGGAAGAAAACGCAAGATGGTCGATATGCCACCCACCCCACAACCTCAATGTTGTAATAGGCTTCCAATGTTGCATTTCGATGATCGTCGTGAGTCCTCGTTCGCCGCCGCTACAGGCCAATGCGGTGCCGTCCGGCGAGAAAGCGACCGAGTGTACGGCCCCATCGTCGAAACAGGGAACCGTACAAGATTCTCCATCCTCAGACAAAACGACAATTTCAAGGACGCCATTCTCGGTGCCGTATGCCAAAATCCGTCCGTCAGGCGACAACCCCACAGACGAGACGGTACGGCTGGGTTCCAGCATACGTTCCATTTTTGCCTGGGCAACATCCCAGACTTCGATCTTGTGGTCGTCGGTAGCACATGCCAGTTTATTACACGTTGGAGTTATGGCGATGTAACCGGCATTCTCCTTGCTGCGGGGAATGTCAATGGTAAGCCGCCCCGCTTGCAAGTCGAAGACTCGCAGATGTCCACCCTTTCCAGAATAGACGAACAAATTGCCATCGTCCGAAAATACTGGCCTGCGAACAAGGAGAAGGTCGTCCCATTGGAAGGAACGCTGTACCTTCTGGTTCTTGATGTCCCAGAGTTGAATCGAAAATTTCCCTTCACCGCACACACACGAATGCGAAGCAACCGCCAGTGATGGGGGATTGTTTACGAAATGGACAGCAACGCACTTTGGATTGAACTCGCTACTCTTGTCCGGTTCGTCCCTCAAATTGCCCTTGCTCGTGCCTGTGGCCGCATCCCACAATCTTGCTATCCGCTCCTCTCCATTACAACCTCCTATCGTGGCAAGCGTATTTCCGTCGGTGGAGAATGCAACATCTTTCAGACTGAACGTTCTCAATGCCAGGAAGGCTGTGATCGGTCGGTTTTCAAAAAGGACAAGACGACCAAAACCAAGAGCCAATAATCCGCCTGCCACAACCAACCCAGCCAACATGCAGACTCGAATCCTCCGTGCTGTTGTCGTGTTTCCTTTCCGTTCATGCGGGCTTGCCAGAAGAAACCCACCGACCACGGCCAGAATCACCCAGGGCCAAAAGATCGTGCAAAACCACTCGATGTCAACAAGACTGCTGAGGCACGTCGAGCCTATGAAATAGCCGATCCAAAGTGCGGCAACGCCGATTTCGTATCCGAGCAGTGCAGTTCGTCGGCGATAAGGCCAATACACGACAACCAGCAATAGTGTAGTGGCTGCCAGAACACCTAACGAGATGAGGATGCCAATTGTCGCCCCCGTGGCAACGAGATACAGGCTGTAAAGAAATCCAAAGACGCCGAGCAAAACCGTCAAAAGAACTCCCATAGATTTCATTGACGAAGAAACGCCGCTCTCCACGGGATGAGCTTCAATAGGTTGGCCGGATGGTGGTAAGGATGCTTCTTCCATGACTATTTTCGCTCACTCCACATTGTTACGTGGCTTCACTTGTCGATCTCGTTCATTTTCGACAAGTCGAGGACGATAGTATACGACCGCTCTTTTCCATTTTGGTCCCGCACGGCATTGCTGTACTTGATATATCGGCAACAGCCACCTTGATATAGGTTGACGACTGGTTTGCCAATCGTTGGGAAACGAGGGAACCAACAAGAAGTGCCGATCAGGGATGTCTTCGCCGGTATTATTGCGATCTGGTTGAGGCCGTCGTTATCGTCGATTGAAGCCTCGACGATTGTAATGTCTCCAAATAGCCGTTTGATCTTTTCGCCATCGGGGCCGTCCATCTTGGAAGTCTGCTCGTAGTCGTGGGCGTAATCCGCCAGTGCCTTCAGTTGGGAGCCGTAACGCTGTTCGATGGCTGCCACGGTCCCCTGTCTTGGGATATACCACTGTTGCCACACGTACAAGACGCTGAACGTCATGCCGCTCACGACCAAGAGCAGCACTATGGTGGTTGCAGGCTTCATCGAGCGGGAAGCTGCCACCTTCCGGCCCTTGAACCTGTCCCAAAGATGTCTTGTTCCGTCGATTAACTGAATCACCAATGCGACCGGCAGTCCCAATACAATCCCATATACTGCCCCACCCATCAGTGCTTCAATCGGATCAACCGGGGCAAAGGGAAAATTGAAAAGGAGGTGGGATTCAAATAGAACTGCTACAAGATAGAAGATGTGGATACTCAGGAAGAAACCGGCCCCCATAGCCATAGATGCCCGAAATGGTCGCTGACCTTGATACAGAAGCTTCTGTGCCAGTCCAATCGACGTGAGGAGCAGGCTGAAGATAACCAGCGTCAGTGGCAACGCCCGATCTGATGGCCACAAGAACGGAAACATCGCCAAGTAAACGACCATAACGGCCAGAAGTATGGCGAACAGCCGACGCCAGTCAATTCTGATCTTCGGCTTCTCGGCTATGGTCTTGGCCTTGCTCACCCTCTCGACCGCCTCCAACATCTTCTTCAACGACTCCTCATCAGCCAACCGATGTTCCGTCCCAACATCAATCAGCGATTCTGGAGGTAAGTGGCCGTTCCTAATCAACTCAACCGAATCGGCAAACGGCACTACCTCATCAGCCTTCGAATGCAGAATTAAGGTGTTTGGTTTGACCGTTGTCGCCTTTCCCCACCGCCTCCAAGCCGGGCAAAGGAGGACTAGCGGTATTGAGCCAGAGTCGATGTTCATGGCAGCGGCCCCACCCCGACTTGAGCCGACCACGACATCGGGCCGATGCCGGTCAAACTCGTCCTGGGCGATTTTGACGGCCTCATCGAAATCATCATCGGGCAAGGCGGGATTGAGAACCGTGTGGCCGTGTTGGGCCAGATAGGTCGGCTTGACGCCGCCCACTGTTGAACCGAGACCGTGGAGGAAGAGGATGGTCATGTGTCACTCTTCTTACTGCTTTTGGACTGTTTTACCTTCTTCTTCACAATTCCACATTCGAGCAGACGCAAAACGGCATCGTCTTTTATTCGTTTTTCACCGCCCTGAACGAATAGTATTGCTCCCTTTTTTGCCCGAGTGACAGCGTTGTACAGCAGCTTTCGTTTAAGTACGTTATCATTCTGGACCTTGTATGGCCATGCTATAAATACATAGTCAAATTCTCTATTCTTGGCTCCGTGAACAGTCGTAGCGATTCGGGCATTCTGTCGCCCACGCCGAAACACTGATGCCGAATGGGTCGCCTTTTTCAAAATATCAAGAAACTCGGACGATTCCAGTACAGTCTCACCACGCAATGAAATACGTCTCCTTCCCTGCGATGCGGCCAATCGGACAATCTGGTCATCTGATCGTTCAAGATCGCAAAGTGTCGATCTCGCAATACCTTGTTCAATGTTGATTTGAGCATTCAGAACAGCAACGTCGTATTGTTCTTCTTCACCACTCTCCCAGTGGAACGGACGTGGGTGAAACTTCCATTTTTCCTCAAATCCCTTTTCAAGTGAAGCACAAACGCCCTGAAGCCACGGCGACGATCCCAGACGCACAGGAGAGATCAAGACCATTGAGTTGCCGGTGGGGATTTTTTTCCAAGCCAAACGAGAACAGATTTGCCATGCAATCAATGCAGGACTATCTGGGAGATGAACTTCAATAGACGAATTCGCACTGTCCCCGCTTCGTAATGCCGTGGCGGTTTCCAGCAACACATCGTCGCTCGTTCGCCGATTCCCAGATAATGGAATGACTTCCGCCTTCTGGTCTCGTAGCCATTCGCAAGCAGGGCATGTTTCACTATTCGAGAGGTGTTGAAAATCATCGGCTGCTACAATAACTGAACTGGCTGCTGAGAGCAAACCGACTAACTCCAACAGTTCACCCACGCAATCTTGAAACTCATCAACAATAATGACGGGATAGGTGAACCCGATTGACGAACGAACTGCTGCGTGCTGAAGCAGCGTGATGGCAGCTTTGCGAATGGCTCGGAAGCTTGCCTTCCATTCTCGTTCCCCTTCGAGCCATTTGTCATTCTTAACCTCATCCTGAATAGAAATTGGTTTGTTTTTATTCAGATACCAGCGGAACCGATTGACGATTCGCAAACAAAATGAGTCAATCGTCTCACATTGCGTTCGGACCCCATTTGTTGAACATGCGTGTAGCCGAGCGGCAAGACGCCGACGGGAACCGTGCATAAATGTGATGGCAAGAATACTTTGGGCAGGTTGAAACGTGGAAATCGAACAGAGTCGTTCAACTTCGTTCATCAATGCGTAGGTTTTGCCGCTGCCCGCTGGACCTAAAAATGCTTGAACTTGTCCCATCACGCCCTCCTACGCTGGCCGCCATCGCCAGATGTGAGTCTCTTTTGTGGAAGATTTGGCATCCTCGGTCCAACAGTGTTTGGTCGTGGTGCCGTGGCCTGCGATCTCACAAAGCCCATCGCACAAATCTGCGATACGAGAATGGGTAGAACTGTTCGTGCTGATATGGCCGAGGAGGTCTTCGTGCAGTCGCCAATTCGTTTTGTGTACGGTCAGTTCGGCTACAAGTGCAGCATGTGTATGCGATTTGAGGTTGCTCAAGATGGCAGCAACATCCGTCCATTCCGAAGGTTTGCCGGGGCCGAGCAACCATGCAATCACATGTTCCAGCGTGCAGTCCTTTTCAAGCTGAACGACGATTCTTGGCGGTGGAATCGATTTAAGCAAAGTCGCCACATACCCATCACCAGCCTTATCGCCATCTACTAGCGGGATGGCCCGTTCCACAAGCGACTGAAAACGCTCGTATATTGCAACAACTTGGGCATCCGTCGTTGGCACAATGCCAACGGTTGTGTTGTCCTCACAAGTGTTACCCCATCCTTCTATCGTAGTGCGTAGACGCATCAAAGAGCGAAACCACTGAAACTCGGTTTTGCCTTCCGGGACAATGACCGTGCGGTGCATAAGGGCCTCGCAAATTGCCGCTCTATGCACCGTATACAGTTGCATTATTGCGTTCTTGTCTGGCACCGCTTCTCCATACGGAACCAGTGGAACCGACTTCAGATGTCCATCAACGTTCTGCAAAATCAAGATTTCGTGTGGTGAATAGTATGCTGCAACTTCAGGCGAATGCGTCGTTGTGACGGATTGATCGCTCACGCCTCGAATCCTGGCGACAAGGCGACTATGATGACCTGGATGGAGGTGAAGTTCTGGTTCTTCTGCGGCAAGGATGTAGTTTTCGCCTCGGGAATGGCGAGATTTTCCAAATTCGAAAAGCAGCAGAAGGGTCTGTAATGATATTACTCCCGAACCGTGTTTGCTGATTGGCAACATAGTTCCTATTTTGCCTGGAAGATGTGGCGTTAGGGCTTGAAGAACGCCCTCAATATCGCCACTTGTCGGTCGAAATCGAAGACCAGAGGAGTCAGTTCCAATGAAACCATCAATTTCGGCATTGAGATTTTTCACAAGTCCCTGTATCTGCGGGTCTTCTTCGAGTTTCACGGTCGGATTACGAAGTGCGTTTCGCAAATCGGTTACGGCTGCGGCTGGAACGGCAGCTTGAAATCTGAGAACTCTACGAAACAACTCGGAGCCAAAAGAAACGACTCGGTCCCATGTGCGATTGGATGGTAGCAGGTAAAACCCGATAGCTTTGAGATGACTCAGCTTGACCGTCGTAACATCTTGCTCGAAAGGGTCTCCATCTCCGTCGAGGAAATAGCGGACCATTTCAACTTCAAGGTCATCTTCATTAAATCGGGCCACAAAAGCGATCTCGGCACAGAGATGCGAGTCTTTGGGCCTTTCAGGGACATGATGGACTGTCTTCCCATCCCACCAATACGGTACGGCACCATCTTTGATGTTGAACCAATCGAAGTGTTTTTCAGGATCATCTGGGGCAAAGCCCGTAACGGTGGCGATAATCCGAATTCTGCTCTTTGCTGTAGGCAAGCCACCAAAAAAGTCATAATCGCCAAGCGTGCGAACCAGCCTATCACGCCCTAAAACAAGACCAAGAGCATCGATAATTGCCGATTTGCCAACGTTGTTTGCTCCAAGCAGTACGGAATGCTGTCCAAGAACGATGTCGGCAGACTCAATTCCTCGAAAGCCTTCAATTCTTAGACGGCAAACATACATGACGGGTCTCCTCAAATCGTCAGAAGTCTCTCGGCAAAATTGCCTGCGACAAGTTCATTCATTAGCATAGCCAGAGAGCCTAACCTGACAAGCCAGACCATCCCCCCCCATTTCGCACCACAACATAGGTGTGGCGATTACCATCATCCATAAAAATGTGCATCCACGCAGCCCCGGGCCACCCTGAGACACAAGGCCCTAACTGTTGACTCGGCTTACACTTCCATCTGGTGGGCTGCTTGTACATTCCCCCCATTGTGGTAAAATCGGGGCTTTGTGTGTCAGGACCAGCTTTTTCGAGTGGCAACAAGCCCCTTCATTCGTGCCTTATTGGAGAAAATGCCGTGGCAGTTTGGGTAGTACGAGCGGGAAGCCGGGGCGAGCAGGAGCAGATCGCCATTGACAACAATTTGGTCACAATCGGCTGGAATGAATTGCCCGATCTCTCTGACGTGACCACGAGGGAAGTTCTGGCCGAACTCTACCGGCAGCACAACTCTGACGCTTCGCCAAATAAGGCGGCTAATCACGTTGGGCAAATCTGGGCGTTCCGTGAACGCATCAAGGAAGGCGACTTGGCTGTTCTGCCGCTGCACATCCAATCGGCCATTGCAATCGGCAGAATAAGAGGCCCCTACGAGTACCGGACGGATTTGGGAAGCGAAGTACATCATGTTCGCCCGGTTGAATGGATTCGGACAGACATTCCACGAACGGCTTTCGATCAGGATATTCTGTATTCGTTCGGTGCCTACATGACCGTTTGTCAGATTACACGCAACAATGCCGAGGAACGGATCAAAGCGGTTCTGGCAGGCAGGGCTATGCCATCGTTGGAGATTGGGGCCACTGGTGAAGTAGCTGAAGGCGAGGAAAGTCTTGATATTGAGCAAGCTGCCGGAGACCAGCTTCTTGACCACATCCAACGGAAGTTTGCCGGTCACAAATTGGCAATTCTGGTCGATGCGGTTCTCCAAGCCGAAGGTTATCTCACTCGGGTATCGCCGCCTGGACCAGATGGTGGTGTAGACATCTTGGCTGGGGCAGGCCCAATGGGGTTTGGTCCACCTCGCATGTGTGTTCAGGTCAAATCCTCTCCTGACCCGGCAGATGTCGTTGTGCTCCGGGGCTTGCAGGGAGTGTTGCAGAACTTCCGGGCCGATCAAGGATTGCTCGTTTGTTGGGGGGGCTTCAAGTCGTCGGTCATCCAAGAAGCACGTCAGAGTTTTTTCACGGTTCGGCTATGGGATTCGGGAGACTTGCTACAGGCGATCCTAAAGAATTACGAGAAGCTCCCCGCCGATCTGCAAGCAGAGCTTCCTTTGAAACGAATCTGGGCGTTGGTGTTGGAGGGGTAGAGTCGATGGACAAAGCATTCTTTGAACAACTCCTCTACGAGGAGGAAGGTGTAACGCTCGATTTTAAGAGGGAGCAGTACCGCTTCGTTCGGGCTACGGACGAAGAGAAATCTGAGTTGCTCAAGGACATTCTTGGCTTTGCCAATGCGTGGCGGCGGTCGGAGGCTTACATCCTCATCGGCGTGGAGGAGGTTCGGGGAGGCCGCAGCAACATTCTCGGCATCGCCGACACCGACCATCTCGATGACCATTCTCTCCAGCAATTTGTGAACAACCAGACGAACCGGCCCGTTCGTTTCCACTACGAAGCGTTTGCCTGTGACGAAAAGCAAATCGGCCTCATTCGCATTGAAGAACAGCCACGCCCGATCTTCCTTAAGAATGATTACGGCAAGTTGAAGAAAACGGAAGTCTACGTTCGCCGGGGCAGTTCAACCGATCCCACGAAGCCAGCATTACCTGATGAAATCGCCCAGATGGGGCAGGCATCAGTCCCACAATCCGCTGAGTTGGTCGTTGCGTTTGCCGATGTTGAGCGGGATGACTCGCTTGGCCCCAAAATCTCGTGGGATGCTGAGTTCTGCGACATGCCTGCGGCGGAAACGATTCCCGATCTGACACCAAAGAAACAGTATGGTTCACTTGGCGGAATCGACTTTTCGGCATACAGCTATGATCCTCACAACCGCCCAAACGAAAACTACTACCGAGAATTGGCTAACTATGAGTTCACCAGACGATTGTTTCGACCAGTTCGTGTGGTCGTACAAAATGTCGGACAAGTGTCTGCCAACAACGTGCGAGCGGAACTAACTGTTCCGACGAATGTTGGCGTGGTAGTGATGTACAAGTCCGATATGCCTGATCCACCGGAAAAGCGTTCATTTTGGTATAACAAGGCTGCATTCAAGAATATCCGACCCGTCCTTCGACGTGATCCCGGTGAAGTTACTATCGACAAGAACGATGACCGTTTCCGAATCGGCATTGGGTGTGGCAGCCTTCAGCCTGGGAGGCGAGTCTGGTCTGATGTGTTCTATGTGGGAACAGGAGTGACGGGGGAACGTGCGATTGTCGGAGATATCTTTGCCGAGAACTTGCCACAGCCCAAGAGTTTCACTCTGACCATATCGGCGAATGTGAGACGGACACGTATGGATGTTTCTGAACTGCGTTCTCTGTCCAAACGGACAGTAAAGACGAAGTAGCATGGCCATAAGAAATCAAAGCACTAGCATGTGAACCTCCATCATGCCCGAAACCGAAGCCGATACCTGTCGAAAGTACGTTCTGCCGAACCTGTATCAGGCGGGCTGGACGGACGACCAAATCAATGAACAACATACGTTCACGGATGGTCGGGTTATTGCTGCACCGAAAAAGATTCGGCGGGGCAAACAAAAGCGGGCAGATTATCGGCTTCGATACACTCGTGATTTTCCTATCGCCATCGTGGAGGCGAAGGCCAGCTACAAAACGCCGGGCGAAGGGCTTCAGCAAGCCAAAGATTATGCCGAATGTTTGGACTTGAAGTTCGCTTTCGCCACCAACGGCAAGGAAATCATCGAGTTCGATTTTCTGACCGGCATCGAGAAAATCATCGACGCATTTCCGACTCCCGCTCAACTTTGGTCCAGACTGCGAAATGGCCAGAAGCTCGACGAAGATAAAGCCGCCACGCAACTGCTGACGCCGTGCTACCATCAGCCGGAAAAACATCTTCGGTATTATCAGGAAATCGCCATCCATCGAGCGATGACGGCGATTCTGACAGGGCAGCGGCGTGTATTGCTGACGATGGCGACCGGCACTGGCAAGACTCTCGTGGCGTTTCAGATTTGTTGGAAGTTTTGGAACGCTCTGTGGAATAAGACCGGCGAACACCGTCGCCCGAAGATTCTGTATCTCGCCGACCGAAACATTTTGATCGACGATCCGAAGGACAAAACCTTCGCCCCGTTCGGCGATGCTCGATGGAAAATCGCCAACGGTCAAATCAGCAAGGGGCGAGAGATGTACTTCGCCATCTATCAGGCGATTGCGGAGGACGAACGCCGGCCCGGCTTGTACAAAGAATATCCGCCCGACTTTTTCGACCTTATCATTGTGGACGAATGCCATCGTGGAAGTGCGAGGGACGAGAGCAGTTGGCGTGAAATCCTCGAATACTTCGAGCCTGCCTTTCAAATCGGCATGACGGCAACGCCCAAGCACGAAACCAACGTGAACACCTACGCCTATTTTGGCAACCCCGTCTACACGTACAGTCTGCGTCAGGGCATCGATGACGGTTTTCTCGCTCCCTATCGTGTTCACCGCATCGTCACGACTTATGACGCCGTGGGCTGGCGACCGACCAAGGGCGAAATGGATCGTTATGGTCGTGAAATACCTGACGAGGAATATCAGACCAAGGATTTTGAGCGGGCGGTGGCATTACAGGCACGCACCAAAGCAATTGCTCGTAACATCACCGATTTTCTGAAGCGGACGGATCGCTTTGGAAAGACGATTGTCTTCTGCGTCGATCAGGAACACGCCGACGAAATGCGGCGTGAGTTGAGCAATTTGAACGCCGATTTGGTCCGAGACAATCCGAACTATGTGTGCCGGGTGACGTCCGACGAGGGTGACATCGGCAAGGGATATTTGAGCAATTTTCAGGACGTCGATCAAAAAACGCCCGTCATTCTCACCACATCGCAGTTGTTGACCACGGGCGTCGATGCCCCGACCTGCAAAAACGTGGTTTTGGCTCGTGTCGTCAATTCTATCGTCGAATTCAAGCAGATCATCGGACGTGGCACTCGGCTTCGGGACGATTACAACAAGTATTTTTTCAACATCCTCGATTTCACCCAATCGACCCGCCTGTTCGCCGATCCTGAATTTGACGGCGACCCGACCATCGTTACGGAAACGACCGTCGATGACGAAGGCGTCCCCACCGAGGAGGAGAAAGTTGTCGAAGCGGAGGATGTCGTTATAGACGATGAGGAAAGCACCACGGTCGATTTTGGGGAAGGCGATGACGATGTAACCGAAAAGCGAAGAAAGTTCTATGTCGATGGCGGTCATGTGGAAATCGCCGCCCAGGTGGTTTATGAACTCGACCCCGATGGCAACCGTCTGAAGGTGGTGAAGTACACTGAGTATACTGCCGACAAGGTTCGGTCGCTTTTCCCAAATGCCGCCGAGCTACGCAAACGCTGGGCGAATGTCGATGGACGCAACGAGATTGTTGCCGCATTGGAGGAGCGTGGCATCGACTTCGACGAACTGGCTGAAGCCGCCAAACAGCCCGACGCCGATCCATTCGATTTGCTTTGCCATCTTGCTTTCAACGCCCCCTTACGGACGAGACGAGAGCGTGCCGAGCGATTGAAGACCGAGCGGAAGGACTTTTTTGAGAAATACAGTCCCGAAGCCAAGACGATTCTCAACGATCTGTTGGAAAAATACGCCGAACACGGCACGACGCAATTCACCTTCCCCGACATTTTGAAGGTTCCGCCGCTATCGGAACACGGCACGGTCATCGATATTGTGGACAAGTTCGGCGGCGTTGAAAAATTGAAAGAAGCCGTGGCCGAACTACAAACCTTGCTTTATGCGGCGGCGTAAAAAAGGACACGATAGGACTGTTTCCGACAGGAAAAGGAGAAGGTAATGGAAAACCAACCACGAGAACAAGCGGTCTCGCCTTTCACACCCGAGCAATTTGCTCAAATCATGGACTTCCTACATAGGGAGATTGACTCAAAGAAACAGCTAGACAGACTCGTTGAAATACTAGTTGGTAATCTCTGTGCCCAACCACCGCATGATCTTCGAGTGTACCTCAAAGAACTGGGGATATCAGAGGAAGAATACGACAAGATGACTGTGGACGACAAATTTGACGTTGTGCAGCAAGCACTGCAAAGGCGGCCCAATAACACTGACAATCAGATAGCGTTGCTGGACATTATTTTCAAGGAACGCTACGGCTGGCCAGAAGGTACAGTCAACAAACATGGAGTGAGTGCTATCCTACTGGCGATGGAACATGCGACCGAATACGACAATCCATCAAAGCCGAGTATCTGGGAAATCACAAAGACAAACTAGATTTCAATTTCGCTATGGCAAAAAAACGAGCACCGAAGACTGAAACACCGAAGACCACGGCCCAACAACTCGGCAGCCTCATCAAATCCGCACGAGACATCATGCGGAAAGATCGGGGCCTCAACGGCGATCTCGACCGATTGCCGATGCTCACTTGGATCATGTTCCTGAAGTTTCTGGATGACGTGGAGCAAAACGAGGAAGTCGAGTCGAAACTTGCTGGCAAAAAATATCGACCCGCCATCGAATCGCCGTATCGTTGGCGAGATTGGGCGGCGGCTAAGGACGGCATCACCGGCGACGAACTCATCAAGTTCATCAACAACGACGAAGCCGTTCGCCCCGATGGCAAAGAAGGGGCTGGCTTGTTCGCCTATCTGCGGTCGCTGCAAGGCCGCAACGGCGACGGACGACGGGATGTCATCGCCAACGTGTTTCGTGGCGTCATCAACCGCATGATCTCCGGCTATCTGCTGCGGGATGTCGTCAATCTGGTCGATGGCATCCACTTCGGGTCCGCCGAAGAGATTCATACGTTGAGCCACCTTTACGAGTCGATGTTGCGAGAGATGCGGGATACGGCGGGCGATTCCGGCGAGTTTTATACGCCACGGCCCGTTGTCCGCTTCATGGTCGAAGCCCTCGATCCCCGCCTCGGCGAAGTCATTCTCGACCCCGCCTGCGGCACGGCGGGTTTCTTGGTCGAATCGTACAGCCATCTGGAACAACAGTGCAAGAAGGTTGAAGACTTCAAGGTATTGCAGGAGGAGAGCATCTTCGGCGGCGAAGCCAAGCCGCTGCCCTACATGCTCGCCCAAATGAATCTCCTGCTGCACGGTTTGCGGTCGCCGAGAGTAACGTATGGCAACAGCCTTGGCGTCAAACTGACCGAAATCGGCAATCGAGATCGGGTGGACATCATCCTGACCAATCCTCCGTTCGGCGGCGAGGAAGAAGCGGGCATTCGCAGCAATTTTCCCGCCGACAAACAGACTTCCGAAACGGCGTTATTGTTTTTGCAACTCATTATGCGAAAGCTGCGACGTGTCGGCTCGTCATCGGAAAAAGGTGGTCGTGCGGGTGTAGTCGTGCCAAATGGTACGCTTTTCGGCGACGGCGTTTGTGCCCGAATCAAGCAGGAGCTTTTGACCGAGTTCAATCTGCACACGAACATTCGCTTGCCGAATGGCGTTTTCGCTCCCTACACCAGCATTCCGACCAATCTGCTGTTCTTCGATGTTTCCGGCCCGACCAAGACCATTTGGTATTACGAACAGCCGTTGCCCGAGGGCCGCAAAAACTACTCGAAAACGAAGCCGCTTCAGTATGAAGAGTTTGCCGACTGCCTGAAATGGTGGGGCAAGCGGAAGGAAAATGATCGGGCGTGGAAGGTCAAGGCGTCAGATGTCATTACGAAGGACGACGACGGCAACATCGTCTCGGTGAATCTCGATATCAAGAACCCTAATGCCGAAGAAGCATTGGAGCACTTGCCCCCAGAGCAATTGGTCGAAAGCATTTTGACCAAAGAAAAGCGGATCATCGAGATCATGGGCGACATCAAGAAGGTGCTGGCGGGGGGTAAGAAATGAAAGATGTACCGTTGGTTCCGTTAGGAGAGGTTGCCACATCAATTCAGCGTTCCATAGAGGTTCTTCCAGGAAAGTCGTATCGCACACTCGGCGTGAAGTGGTGGGGTGAAGGAGCATACGAACGAGAAACCATTGATGGCAGCCAGACTGCTGCGACCACACTGAACGAAGTCCGTGAAAACGACCTGATTATCAATAAAATCTGGGTGCGTCACGGATCGGTGGCAATTGCTGGCCCGGAAATGGCCGGGTGTGCTGGGTCAAATGAGTTTCCGACTTTCATTCTCGACGAGAAGAAGGTTCTGCCGAGATGGGTTCACTGGTACACGAAAACAAGAGATTTATGGAATAGGTGCGATGCGTTATCGCAAGGCACAAGCGGGAAAAATCGCATTCGGCCTGAGCGATTCTTGACTGTAGAAATTCCCCTTCCCCCGCTACCCGAGCAGCGGCGGATTGTGGCGAAGGTTGAAGAACTGGCGGCGAAGATCGACGAGGCGAATCGGCTTCGACAGTCAACGGATAAGGAGGCGGGCTACTTGCTGTTGTCCGCTCAGTTCTCGTTATTCGCACCTGCACACAATTGGAGTGTTGTAGCTCTGGGAGATGTGGCCGATATTCGATCAGGTGTAACACTGGGACGTGACCTGCGTGGCTCGACGGTTGAGTTGCCCTATCTTCGTGTTGCAAATGTTCAGGACGGCCATCTTGATCTAGGGATTATGAAGACTGTGAGAATACTTGAATCTGAGAGAGACAAGTGGCTGCTTGCGTCGGGAGACATCCTGCTTACCGAAGGCGGGGATTGGGATAAACTTGGACGAGGAACGGTATGGATGGGAGAGATTCCAAACTGCATACATCAAAACCACATTTTTCGTGTCCGAGTGAACCCAGCCGAATTTGACCCTTTCTTTCTGTCGGCCGTGATTGGGTCGCCTCATGGGAAAGCATATTTCCAAGCAGCGTCGAAACAGACAACCAACCTTGCTTCCATCAATCAACGACAGCTAAAGGCATTTCCCATTTATCAACCTCCCCTTTCCGAGCAACGCCGCATAGTCGCCTATCTCGGCGATTTGCAATCGAAGGTGGACTCGCTCAAAGCCCTGCAATCCCAATCCGCCGCCGAACTCGACGCCCTGCTGCCGTCGATTTTGGATAAAGCGTTCAAGGGGGAGTTGTGAACGATGTGTTTCTTGACCGCCCAACTGGTAGAAGAGTTGCAGAGTTTGCTACCCGATTACGGGCGGATCAACGAGTTTGTGGCGAAGCTTCGTGGGGCAACACTCTCCGGGATTATGGAATACGGTTGTTTTCGATGGGTGAATCGAGATGACGTGTCTGCGTTGCCGCCTACAATCACTGACTCTTCTCTTGGACTAGCTCTCCGAGAAGTGCGTTCGGAACTTGGTCTACGGTCTTCAGGGCCACCGAAAAGCCCAATGCGGCGACTCGATGGACGGGCTGTCGAATTTTGTGTCGTGGAGTGTGAACAGGATATCGTTCAGGAAGACTGGGAATTGTTTCTATTGCGATTTGAGCGTGCGGCAAAGGACGGCGGTTTCACCAAGAAGGTGGCCGCTTGCTTACACGCCGCTCTCAACGAAATGGCAGAAAACGCCGTTATTCACGCCAATGCTCCCACGGGTGCTTTGGTTGGATATGAAGTAAGCGAAGGCGAGGCCCGGTTTTCGGTGGCCGACGTAGGAATTGGTGTTTTGGAAAGCCTTCGGACATGCCCCGACTATGCCGCCATCTCGTTTCACAATGAAGCACTCAAAATGGCATTGCGAGACGGAATAACCCGGTACGGACAAGGGCATGGCGGGTTGGGGTTTCGGCAAGTTTTCAAAGCACTTGCAGAACAATGGGGCTATCTTCGCTTTCGCAGCGGCGAGGGCTGCATCACGATGGATGGAAGAGGTTTGGACTTCGATACCGGGATAGAATCGTATCCGCCTTCGATGCCTGGGTTCCAGCTTTCTGTGTGTTGCCGCACGTCTGCACAACCCACCTTCGCCCCCCACCAGATAGGTGGTGCGGCAAAAAAATCTCCCGTGCCTCTTGACAGTGGGCCAAGAATGTAGATAATTCTCACTATATGCTACTAAGAATGGTGAGATAAGACATGCTGATCCAGATGAAGAAGGTTGTTGGCTCTCGACTCCTCGGGCGACTGAGGGGGAAGACCGACTACGCCAAAATATGCCACGAACTGGCGGCAGCCACGCCGGGGGAAATTGTCATTCTGGATTTTCATGGCGTCTCGCTGATAGCCGGATCGTGGGCAAATGCGATGCTGGTGTCATTCTACCGCCAAGCTGTTGAAGATCAAATGGACACCTTCCCCGTACTGGCCAACATCGACTCCGAGTGCTTGGACGATTTGCTTTTGGTTGCTGATTGGAATCACCAATGCTATCTGCATGTGAAAGACTATGGAAATAGACCGGATAAGGCCGACTTGATCGGCTCCCTGGATTCGGTTCAGGCAAAGACATTGAAAGTGGTGCTTGAATATGGCGAAGTGACTGGAGCCAAGTTGGAACAACTGCGGCCCCAGGATAAGGTAAAAGCTACGGCATGGAATAATCGGTTGAAAGACCTCTATAAGAAGCGACTTCTTAGACGTAGAAAGCAGGGGCGGGAACAATTCTACAGTCCAGTGGTGAAGGAGATCGTTTATGGGTGACAACCTTTTGGAAGGCCAAGTTAAGAATTCACGCAAGCGGCGTGATCGTGCAATGACGGAAATGCAGTTGCCGTCTCTGTTGTATCGTCCTGAGCTTGTACGGCAGGTTTTCACAGTAAAACCTGTGGACGGTGCCTTGTTTGAAGAAGGAGAAGTGCTTCTTGCCGTTCGCACGGGTGATGGAGCGAGCATCGATGTTACCCGTGACTATGATCGAATTGGCGTCATTGAAGGCGAGGCAGCCAGGGTTCTTGGTAAGGCGTTAATCGACACAGGAGTGGCGAGGCTACGAATCGGCGAGGTTCTTAGCCTTTCAGGAGCCGGAAAAGCCGAGATCGTCATGGAGTAGACCGTAACATGCCTGTTTCTGCCCAACTTCGGAAAACCTTGCGACCACATGGCGTTGTGGCCGCTACGTGCCAACGCTGCTGCTTTCACGGTGTGTGCGGTGGTATCGAATCCGAGTTGGCTTTGTTCAACTGCTTCGAGCTTTGCCAATGCCATAAGAGGCAATGCGACCGGCAGACATGCAATTCCGTTTGTCCCTTAAAGAGTGATTTTCCTCTGCGACTGGCGGAAGTTCGAGGCATGTGCTTCGATAATCTTCGTCCAATTGAGCAAAAGCCGCTACGACTGCCGCGCTATATCCCGCTCATCGATCATAGATACCGCCGCAGCCAGCCATTGAAATGGCCGATAGTTGCAATTACCACATACAAACTATTTCGCCTCAGGAACAACAAGAACGAATATCGGGCTATTGGCGAAACTCCGCAACAGATTCGACAGGCGTTTGGTTTGGCTTCTGACACACAAATCCTTCTTGTAGGCGTGGCAAATGATCCTGCTCTTGAGAAATACTGGGCTTGCCATCAAACTGACCAGGCTCCATCACAGATTGAGAGGCTGGGCGTTTTAGGAGCGATTGGTCCAAACTTCTCGCATTTTCTCGATGTGCCACGAACGGACAACTTGTTCAATCGCAAACGTCAACTACTTTGCCTCGAAGAACTTTACAATGCAGGTGTTTGCCCAATCCCACATCTCAGTGCTGCGGCTCCAGGTGACTGGCATTTTTGGCGTACCTATCTCCAAGAGAATCCAAGCATCAACACCGTTGCGGTCGAGTTTCAAACTGGTAACAAGAATTGGACTGAGGGGAAGAAGGTGCTGGAGGAGATCGCATATATACAGACGCAAATTGGCCGTCCACTGCATTTACTGATGGTTGGCGGTGGCCAATTCATCACAAACGCTGCGGAGAGTTTTGAACAGCTTACACTTGTCGATTCTTTTCCATTTATGAAGGCGATGAAACGTCGTTCATTTGTCGAAGGGGTTACTCGTCGCATGTGGCAGGAAAGCTACAGCCTGGAACGACAGCCGCTAGATGATCTCCTATACCGAAACATTGATGGATATAGCTCTTGGGCCGAATCCGCCGTTTGTCGAGTTCAATTGCAGCACAACTGGCCGAGGCCACGATAAGGCCAGATACAGTATTCAGAAGCAGTGTATGTCATTCTTTGCAGGAGCAAGTTGCCAGAAGGGAGATCAAGCAATGGAACTATTTCGACTCTACGCCTTTGAGGTTACGCCTCAACGAAAGATAGCCTCGGACGAGAGAGCGTCTCCGGCTGGCGGTGCCTTCCCCGTCAATACCGAGATTCAAGAAATCTTGGACAATCTCTTGGTTTCGTCGAAGTTGCCGACCCAAGCCACGGTTGACTTCCGGGCCGATGGGAGTGCCAATCTCCAGCAACGCAGGAACATTGTTCGTGAACTCGTCATGGACTTTGCGTTCGGAACGCCGCCGAAGGCAAAGGCTGCTACTCAAGCTCTGGCACAAAGACTGGGCGGGGTGATGGATGATCGGTCCCCACCTACGCTTCTCATGCTCACCGCCTCCCGAAATGGTTCGGATCGACGAGCAACACTATGGGCATTTCCACAAGATGAAGGGTTCCAATTTCGTCCGAGCAGAAGCGGGGCAAGAATCAAGGTGCTAAAAGATATCTTCAGCAGGTCGTCCCGCCTTCGAAAAGCAGCTTTGTTTGAGGGCAAGAAACGTCGGATGGACTTCTGGAGTGGTCGCATTCTCGATCTTCAGTCAACTGGAGGCTTCGGAAAGGCTGCGGACTATTGGATCACGAGCTTTCTCGAATGTAGATTTGGAATGGAGGGTGAGGCTGGAACGAAACTCTTGGCGAAGTACCTGCAAAGTACCTACGAGTCCGTCAGCGGCACTGATCGGGAACAACTCTACAGTGCGATGGTTGCCATCCGAACCTCGCCCAAACAAACCTGGTCGATGGCCCAGTTCGCAAGGCAGTATCTTCAGGATGACGTGAAAGAACGTTTTGTGCAATCGGTTTCACCGGAACAACTCAATTTGTCGTTCAAGTTCCAGCGGGATGTCTTTGAAGCCAAGTTGAATTTCCGTGTGTTTCAACTGGAAAACAACATCTATGTATCGGCCCCCTTTGACACTGTTGGGGATAACAAAGCGGTAAGGATTCTTGACGGCCAACAGCGGAAACTGCGATGTGAAGGTGTTGTGGTCAACGAACAGGTGAGGTCACGCCGTGGTGGATGATCTTCACAACGCTTATGAGGCCCGCCTCTCCCTGCTCACCCATGTGGCCAATGCCTTGGAGCAGGAGACGAGAGACTATTTATCGGAACTTGTCAATACCAACCAAGTTCGTTTTCGGCTATTGGAAACAGATGACTTTGTGACGAAGGCAAAGCAAAGCCGTTCTGCTGATCCGTTGGTCGAAATTGAGGACCAAATTGTCGGCTCTGTGATGGTTCGGCCAGATGCACCACCAGCGGTTGAACAGCGGTTGCAGGATGTGTTTTCCGCAGTTCAGGGCAATTGGCAAGACAGCAGCGACAATGGAGGGGCCACGTTCCCGACTCGCTGTCTTTTATGCCTCATCCCACCTCAAGTCAAACCTCCAGGCTGGGACGCTAGGAATGACGTGCCGAAGACATTTGAGTTGAGAGTGTGCGTCGATCCAACGCTACCCGCTCGTCCGCCGGATACCGGTGATGTCATTACGACTGCTACGGAAGGACGTGTTCTCTTTGGACTCCACGGTATTCGGACACATGCCGATTGGTATTCGGATTTAACAGATCTCGGGCCAAAACACGGCTGGCTCGTGCGAACGGGCCGATGGAGATTTGGCTACTTCCCTATCTGGCTATTCGTGCTCCCATTTGCCAGAGAAATGAAGGTGCGGTGGTTTCGGAAGGTCTATCGGGAGGAAATCCAAGACAGAGACGTAGATTTGGTTGATGGACAACACCCTTCGATTGTTGCCCACAGTTTCGGCACCTACATACTCGGAAATGCTCTTCTGAAATACGATTGGTTAAGGTTCAACAAGGTGATCCTGTGCGGCTCGATTCTTCCCCAGGACTATCCCTGGGACAGATTGATTGAGCGTGGCCAAGTTCAGACAGTGCGGAATGAATATGGTATGAAAGACCCTTGGACTCGCTTGGTGCGATGGTTCGTAGCGGGAACAGGTCCATCAGGCCGATACGGTTTCACATGCTCACACGAGCGGTTTGAGCAGGAGGAGTTTGCCTACGACCACAGCGAATATTTTGAGAAAGGGCACATGGAGGCGAAGTGGTTTCCCTTTCTTGAGTGGCAGTTGCCACTCGCCCCTTTCACAACCATCAGTATCGGAAGATCACAATCAAGCCGTCCGTGGGTACTATATGCAGCCTATGCAGTTCTAATCTTCGTGTTTGTACTCATAGCCAAACGTTGTGGTCTATACGATGGCATTGCTGGCTTGTTTGCAAGAGTACCAGCCCACACGCAAACAACCTATTTTGAACAGCGAGATAGTTTCACAAGGAGAACTACGCCAAACGCCATATATAACGAATGGAATGATTCGGCAAAAAAAGAGTTGAAAAAGCATTTGGAGAGAGGCGGGTTGTCCAGAGTTGCAGACCGTCTCGTAGAGTTAATGGACGTTTCGATTCTTATTCAAGCAACACCTGCATCTGATGGGGAGCTACGGGTAGGAGACTCACGCTTGGGTGGAACACCTGACTTGCCCGACAACATAAGTTGGCCTGAGTATAATGGCGTGGCGATGGCGTTAGTTGCCCAATTCCGCCTGGATGATATTGCTGCTTACAATGTTGACGAAAGAATTCCACCAAGAGGAATGCTCTACTTCTTCTGCGAGACCGAAGCAATAATGACAGGTACAGATGGGATTGGGACTTGGAAAGTAATCTACTATTGTGACAATCCGAGTAGCCTTAAGCCAGCATCCATACCAGCCACGTTGCCAAAGAAAAGCCGTCTTCGCATGTGCAGAGTGGCTTTTGCCAATACAATCACATTACCACCAGCAGAAACAAAAGAAATCGAACTGTTGAAACTGACGCCAGTGGAAGAGAAAAGATATGCCGCTTTTCCGGTTTACGGTTTTGAGGCCGTTCCATTTCACCATCTACTTGGATATCCAGCAACAATTCAAAACGATATGAGACAACACTGTTCGACTACATGGAACGGACTCGATCAGCAAAAGGAGAATCCCAAAGTTCATGGTACAACACAAGACCTGGAAAAATCCGAGTGGCGGTTACTGCTTCAAATTGATTCAGATAAGGATGGATTAGGGGCATTGTGGGGCGATGCGGGACGAATGTATTTTTGGATTCGTGAACAAGATTTGCAGAAACGAGATTTCAGTCATGTATGCTTGATGTTTCAGTGTCATTGAGGTGCGAATGTGGAATTTACATTTACCAAGCATGGCGTATTCTTGGCATCACCGAGGCAATGAAACCGTTTCGGTGGTGGACGAACCAAAAACGGAAAATCAAACGAAAAGTCGGCTATGAATCGGAGACGGAACGATTGATTCGGAATGGATTGCCGAGGCCAGGAGGGTGTTTGGCTACAGTTTTGATTTGGGGTCGGCGTTTTGGTGATGGCGGGTTTGGCGTGAGCAAGACAACAAACAATCGTACAAATGGCTGATGACTTTTCATCATTCAGGATGATGGCAAACTTATTGAAAGGGGCGAGAGAGAATATGACGCGGAGGAACTGCAATAAGAGCTTCTGGCGAACCGTGGATTTGGTGACGATGAATCAACATCGGGTCAAAAAGAATGGATGACCAACATGACTCGTCGTGAACAACCCACATCCGATAAGAAAGTTGTCTCAAAACCAAGATAGTGTCTGTCAATATGCTGCAAAATGGAGAAGGGCGAGAAGTGGTTTTGTGTCAAAATTACCGACAGCGTCACAAAAGCCGCTGTTGTGCATAATATCCTCGATCACAAGCTGCCCCTCTTGCGGAATAGCCCTATCCACGGGAAAATGGTCTCCATCGAGGATCATTCCTTATGAAAACCACCCTCCCACAACGCTCCGAGCATGTCGCCGAACAGCTTGCTGCCATCACGAACGTGGTTCGTGAGTTGGTCGGCGATGATCTGGTTATGGTGGTCCTTTTCGGGTCGTTTGCTCGCGGCGATTGGGTGCATGATCGTTACGTCGAAAATGAAGTGATTTACGAGTACAAGAGCGATTTCGACTTGCTGGTTGTGACCGAAGATCGTGCCCATGCCACAGTGGATGGGGAGTTTCGATTGTGCGAGGCAATCGACCGGCGGTTACGAAACCTGGGACTCGACCGGCCGAGTTCGTCGGTGATCGTCGAAGACATCGAACACTTGAACAAAGACCTCCGGCGCGGCAGCTACTTCTTCGTGGACATCAAGAACGAAGGGGTGTTGCTGTACGACAATGGTAAGCACACGCTGGCCGAACCAGGGCCAATTGATCCGGTTGAAAGCCAGCAGTACGCCAAGGAGGATTACGAGCACTGGTTCACCAGCGCCGGCAATTTTCTTCTCGATTTCCAGAACGCCTTAAATCGAGATGATACCAATAATGCCGCTTTTCATCTTCATCAAGCCACGGAGCGATTCTTGAGCGCCGTTGTTCTGACGTTTGCTCGCTACAGGCCAAAGACGCACGACATCGAGAAGCTGGATCGGCAGGCTAGCAATCTGCATGCTGACTTTTTCACCGTGTTCCCCCGTGGCAACGAACAGCAGAAGCGGTGTTTCGATCTCTTGAAGAAGGCTTACATTGACGCTCGCTACAACCATGATTTTGCAATCACCAAGGAGGAACTCGAATATCTTGCCGGTCGCGTGCAGAAGTTGCAGGAGTTGACCAAGCGGATTTGTGAAGAGAAGATCGCGGGCATGGTATAAGCTGCCGCGTCAGTCGTTGGATTCGGCAGCCAACCAGTCTTGATACGGCAGGCCCGGCTCGGCCGCCGAAAAAAACGACATGGGCCATTAAATTGACCCCACCCTCCCTGTCGGATGGTGTTTTGCGTCGAATCTGAGGGGCTTGGCGTCGTTTCTGTTGCACGAACAACGGCAATGGTCGTCGATATGTCGGCGCAGGCGACGCAACAGAAGGGCAAAGAGAAGCGTTTACGCCGATGCAAAACGGCCAAGAACGCGGTAGATTGTCGGGCGAGAAAGCCCCACGACGCGGGAAATTTCAGAGATTCCCTTGCCTTGGTCATGCAATAGCTTGATTGTCCGTTCCTTCTCTTCCGTGAGGGTCACGCGCCGACCGGGTTTGCCACCGCCCCAAGTCTTGCCGGCGGCACGCGCGGCGGCTTGACCGGCAAGGATGCGTTCCGCCCTGACTTCCGTCTCGAATTGGGCGACACTGGCAAGCACGTTTGCCATGAGTCTGCCGGCCGGGGTCGAAAGGTCAAGCCCGTCTTTCAACGATACAAGGTTGACTCTTTTCTCTTGGAGGTCGGAAAACAGACTGGTCAACCCTTTCGCCGTTCTGCCAAGCCGGTCAATACGCCAGCATACGACGGCCGAGACTTTCCCTGTCTGAATGTCCGATTCCAGGGCACGCCAACCCGGTCGGTCCATCGTCTTGCCCGTGAAACGGTCACGATACCATCGGATGGGCTGGTCTTGCGCGGCGGTCCATCGTTCCAGGTCGGGCAATTGACTGCGAACGTCTTGGC
Organism: Thermoguttaceae bacterium; assembly: GCA_039698075.1. Classification (GTDB taxonomy): domain Bacteria; phylum Planctomycetota; class Planctomycetia; order Pirellulales; family Thermoguttaceae; genus JAJFVC01. The sequence goes on from JBDKTJ010000120.1 coordinate 25,184, forward strand.
CGTTGCGTTTACTGACCCGGCAATAAATGGCGACGTGTTGCATCATTGGTTCTATAGCCTGTTGTTGACAACGAAATTGCGCGTAAGTCGTTATGCGGCGGGGCGGATTCGCGCGAGTAATGGGACTTTACAGTTTTCGGGCGGCTTGGCTTGCCATTGGTTCACGTCGGGGACTTGCACCGTGTAGGAATAGACAAGCACCTTTTGGGGATAGAGGGATGCGGCGAATTCCAACCAGTCGGCGCGAACGAAAGCAATTTCTTTCATGGCACCACCTTGACGCCCAATTCCGCCAACATGTCGGCCAGTGTGTTGCTTTCCTCTTGGAAAACGGAATGGAAGTAGTCTTCCCCGCTGTCCGATTCGATTCCCCAGAGGCCGGGGCTTTCGACCTTGACTAGAATTCGATCCCTGCCGTAGGGAATAGGCAATTCGACGGCCGCGCGAATCCCGACGAATTCAAACGCCCCTTGGCGGTATTGCTCCCGCCGGTCCTCAAAACCCTCTTGCTCCAGATAGGACGTATCCGGGCAATCGTCGGGCACGATTCGGCGGCTAAAATCGCTCTTGAACATGGTAATCATGGATTCACCCCCGCAAGTGTTGCGATACGCTCGATTTCTGGCCATTCGACAAACTGGCAACCGGCCGTCACGTTGCCTTGTACGTCAACGGCGTCCAGGGCGAAGTGGCCCAAGTGGATGGTATGGCCGTTGCGCTGATAGCCTTGCCCGTTGTCGTGCAATCGCTTGATTGTCCGAAACGCCTTGACGGCGTGGGCAAGGGGAACCCTTGCGCCCATGCTGGTTTGCAATTCGTCGGCCTTGATTCGCAACCGGATAGGGCCACCCTGTTGGCCGATAAAATCCGTTTCCCCGTCAACCCATTTTTGGACGCGCTCCAGGGCTTCCAGGCGGCGTTGGGCTTCTGCGCGTTGCTTCCGCTCGCGCTCGCGCCTTTCGACTGCCTTGCATTCCGCTTCCATCGCCGATAGGTCGGCCGGCAGGGACTGGCGGGAACGCAAGCCGAAGAATTCGGCGAAACGGTTGGCTTCGTCCACCAACTCGCGCAGACTGCCGAGAATCCAGGGTTTATTACTCCGTGCCCTGGAATACTTGCGGGCCAAGCTGAAGTAACGCTCCCGGTATTCGTCGAATTGTCCTTTCCTGTTGGTGTCGCAAACGTGCCGAACGTGGAACACGGTCAAGTGTCGGCACGCCCGACGCACAATACACTTGTGCCCCGCTGTCGTTGCGCTGTAATCGCGCGTGGTGAACAAGACCGCTCTACCGCGCCGTGTTTCGACGTGTCGGGCAATGGGGAAATGCGGGCCATAGCTGTAGATCGTATCCCCATCGAAATAGAGATTCCCGCCGTTGCGGGCGGACTGTTGCGACTGATGCGCCCATAAATGGGCGACCATATCGGCCGGGTAAACGTGTCTGATGCGTTTCGCCATGATGGTTTACCCTTTGCTGAAAAGGCGTCGTTCTTCATCCGTGGCGATACGCAACCGGCCGGCGGCAATCATTATTTCCTGAAAGGCCGCGCTGTAATTGCTGCAATGCAACAGCCGATCAGTAAACAGCCTTGCCGTCAGCCGATTCTTGGCAATCAATCCCCAGAAACATTGATAATGGCGTTTGTCGATGTGGTGTCTTTTGCAAATGCGGTCCAATTGTTCCCTTGTGAGATTGCGTTTCCGTTTCGACCTGATAGAATACATTTCCCTGTCCTTTAGATGAGAGTTGCGAATAGGTGAATACCTGCATTCAAGACTAACTGGGACATGCACTGAAGCAAGCATAAAATGCCTATAAATACGATGTTTTATGGCAGTCTCAAGACGTGTTATGAGGCCACATAACGATGTGGCGTGCGGTCGGCTATGTATACAGAAGGCGACTAGTCCGTAACCGAAATGAAGAAACGTCTACAGAGGATTTGGACGGAAAATTATTGGCCTGGCTGCTGCGGACACTGCGTTGGCGAATGGCGAGAGGACGTTGTGCAAACGAATCGCCTTTGGGCGATGAGCCGCAACAGAGCGGATGTGTCGGGGATCGTTGGACAGGGGGAGATGTCCCTGGTCTCGGCAATGCGATGGATGATCTCGTTGGTGTTGTGGCATCGCATTCTGACCGGCGTCCTGAGCATTGGACAATGAACGGCGTTCTTGTGCTGTTGGCGATGCCGCAAAGCTTTTCTTTGCCCTTCGGGCCAAATGGCAGCCCCAGGCACGCGCTGGGACACGGCGGACACAACGAGATGGGATTGATTCGTGCCGATGTGTGGTCTCGAACGTGTATGTTGTCCTTTATGGCGAATCTGCATGTTCCCACGAGCTTGCAGACTGCGGCCCAGTGAGGTGCGCGTTTAAGGCCATTCGGTAAAAAGGTGGCCATTTCATGGCGAAACCGACAGAACGTTTCGGTCACTGTTGGATGCGGTACGACGCTGAACGGTCCACCAAGGGGCAGCGACGTGACTCGGGGCTGTTCTGGTCGGATTGCCAGATGGGCAGAGGCAGGAAATCCAGCGAGACACAACTGAGAGGCAACGGTTGCCAACATGCTGTAAGCGCCGACGGCCGATAACGCCCCTCTGTGCTATATTTCCGTATCTGGAGAAAACATGCCGAACATCCTCAACGCACTGAAACGCGAAATCCTTCGTCTGGCCAAGAAAGAGGCAAATGTTCAGATTGTTGCGGCTCGTAAGATGGCGGAAACATCCCGTCGAGAGGCCGCCAAGCTGAAAAGGCTTCTGCGCCAGAAGGACCGGGAACTCGCACATTTCAAGAAACAGCGAAAACCGACGAACGACGATGCTTTGACCGGCGTTCGGTTTTCGGCAAAATCCGTAAAATCGCAACGGAGACGGCTTGGACTGTCCGCTGGAGATTATGGAAAACTGGTCGGCGCGTCGGCATTGACCGTTTTGCATTGGGAGAGCGGATTGGCCCGCCCCCGAAAAAGCAAACTCGCTGCGTTGGTCGCTGTTCGCGGCATTTCTAAGCGTGAAGCGTTGCGGCGGCTGGCAAAATGACCAGTTGCCGCGTCAAGTCATGTCCTTAAACCATGTCTTAGACCCGATGTAACCGCGCGCGTTGGTTTGCGGGCTATGCCTCGCCAGAACTCCTGTAGCAGTCCAGAATGGCATGAATAGTGAGGCTGGCGTTCCTTGTGGAGGTTCTGTAAATGTGCCCAGGAAGGCCCCTAGCTTCGCGTCTGGCGCGGGGGCGTTTTTGGGCGTGTTTTCTCGATGAATCGGCAAGTAAATCAGTAAGTAAGTAACGCCAACATGCCTCCTTCTCCTGCGAGATTGCGATGGAATGAGGGAAGGTTTTGTCAGGGTTCCAAAGTAAGTAAGTAACGTCAGCGATGCCTAATCTCAAGTGTCGCATCTAACCGCGCCGACTGATCGCAATCGGCCCACCAACCGTTCTATTCGCTACATTCGATTCTGAAGACGACGCGGCACGAAGTTTTTCACGCCGCTGCGTTTGATTCGCGCCGTGGCCCTGTAACGGTTTGGGTGAGAATCGCTACGAATGGCAGGCATCCCCACAAAATTCCCCCAAAATTCTGGCAATGACGCGGCGTATTGCGAACCAGTATTAAGGGAAACAGGAAGCAATGGAGATGAAAATGGCGAAGAAGCGAGGAAGAAAAGTCGGCCCATCCGGTCCGGTGGCGGGTTTGTCCCAGGCGATCCATGAAGCGGCCACCGCGCCGCCAGCCAATCTGGCGGAACTTCTTAACCAACACCGCAAGCACGAAGGCAAGGACAAGGCCGTGGAAGGAATCCTCTATGGGACCTTCATGTATCTTGTCTTTCGGAAATATCAGGCAGCGGTCGAAATAGGTCGTCGCAATACCGACGAATTGTTGTGTGCATTGTCGGATGACTTAGCGACGTGTATTGAACGGTTGGCCAACAATGACATTCCGCCCGAGAAGGTTGAATCTTATATCAAGAATGAATTGCATCACAGTCATAAACACTTGCAGGCGGATAATACTTTGAGCATCAATCCACCGGCAAGCACCGTTTCCGACCGCAAGAGAGACGGTCTGGAGCCGCTGCCGGAGCCTGTTCGTGTTCGGAAGGCGCAGCCGACCCATCGGGAATCGGATCAGGAAACCAGCGACAGCCCGCTGGAAGACCCGAAGTATTCCTATCTGGTGGAAGCGGCAGACTATAGGATGGCAGTGCCATCCCGCTTTAATCAACCGCCGGTCGGCAATGAGGTTGATGATGAGGATAGTTGTCATTTTATCGTGGATACACTTGTGAAAGCAGCTCGGACGCCGCTGGAAAAGACCATTGCTGGTATGATGCTTGCCGGTCTTTCGGGCAATGCAATCGCTCGGTCGCTCAAAGTGCCTCGTAAGCAGATTGCCAACATCATTGGCCTGTTGCGCAGTCGTGTGCGGCGACGGCTCGATAGGAAAGAACCGTCACTGCTCGCCACAGTGATTCCAAGATCGGTTCAGTCCCCGCCGAAAAGCGTGGCCGATCTTCCATCGCCACGTCCGCCGTGTGCCCCCGTTGCTTTTGAAAAAGCAACGCAGGCGACGGCCGTCTGACGCTGGCGCAGCGGCATTCTTCTCTGCAATTCAACTGCAATACCCCGCCGAGCGCAAGCACGCCCACGTTCTTCTGAGATTTTGTTTCCTGAGCAAAGGCGCGCCGGGGATGTTCTTTACCCAAACCTGGCTGCACCACCCCCGGCACCCGCCCCATTATATGGGGCGGGGTGCGTGGGTGGGTGGTAAGGCGGTCGCCCACGGGCACGAATTCAGGCCCGTGGGTGGGTGGAATCGTGTCCTTCAGGACTCAAAATGCGTCGGCGAAACCGCTGGGTGGCCGATGTCCGCACCCGGCAGCCCATCCACAAGGACATCACAACAACACAAGGACAAAAACATGACATGTTTGGACACGGCCCTTCTGCTCAACTCGATGGGCATGGTTCCGGTGCTCATCCCGCCCGGCAAGAAAGCGCCCCTCGGCAAGGCTTGGCACACGAAGCGGTATTCGGATGACGAACTCCGCGAACGATTTGACAATAACCCCGAGATGAATCTCGGTGTCTTGCTCGGCCCCGAGTCCAAGGTTGTGGCGATCGACCGGGATTCGCCCGAAGCAGTCGCTGATTTGGCGGAATTGTTCGGCGGTGAGATTCCACCAACGCCCGGCTGGGCGTCGAAGCGAGGCGGTCAGGATATGTTCGCATGGGACGCTCGTCTGGCCGCCTTGGGCGTCGCGGTCTTCAAGTGGAAGTCGCTGGAAATCAGGATCGGCGCTGGCGGCAAAGCCGCTCAATCCGTCGTCCCTCCGTCAACAACGGATGGATTCACCCGCAAATGGACCAAAACCCTCTCGCCGGACTTTCCGCCCGCCAAGCTGCCGGAATCCGTGATTCAGAAACTCTTGGAGTCGGTGAAGAAGCCCAAGCCGGCGGAAAAGCCCAAGCCGCGTCATCCGGTTGCTGACGATTTCATCCGAACCTCCGATTGGAACTTCATCAAGGATCATGGCTGGACGATCAACGGCGACTATGCGACCCGGCCGGGAACGGACAAACCTGTTTCGGCTTCGTTCGTCACCGCCCAGGACGGCACAAGGCTCTTGCACGTCTTCTCCGTCAATGCCCAGCCGTTCGAGCCGGACTGCAATTACAACGCCTACGATGCCTTTCGATTGTTGAATCATAACGGCGACCACGAAGCGGCCTGCAACGCCCTGGTCAAGCTGGGCTTCGGCCGGATGCAGATTCCGCTCATCACGAGCGCTGAACTCGACTCAGGCAACTACGAGATTACCTACCTGATCGACGACACGCTGGTCAAGGATCAGCCTTGTATTCTGGCTGGCGGAAAGAAATCTGGAAAGACGACTATTGCCATTGATTTGGCGATTTCGCTTGCCACCTGCAAGCCTTTCCTCGGACGTTTTGAAGTTTCAAAACCGTGCAAAGTCGTTATGCTCAGCGGCGAAAGTGGGTTGGGCACGATACAGGAAACGGCTCGCCGAATCTGCAAGTCGAAGCGAGTACAACTTCCGAGCATCACCAGCCTGGATTGGTCTCCGTTCCTACCGACGTTCACCGATGCGGTTCACATGGACGCTCTGGAACGAATGCTGCAAGAGATCAAATGCGAAGTTCTGATCCTCGATCCGGCTTATCTGTGTATGCCCGGCGTCGATGCCGGCAATCTCTTCGTCCAGGGGCAGATGCTTCGGAAGGTGGCCGACATCTGCCAACCTCATGGCGTAACATTGGTGCTGATTCACCACACCCGCAAACAGGGCAAGGACAAAAGGAAAGCCGACTACGAGCCGCCCGAGCTTGACGACATGAGTTGGGCGGGTTTCGCGGAGTTTGCGAGGCAATGGATTCTTATCGGCCGCCGCACACCCTATGAGCCGGGAACCGGACATCACGAACTTTGGCTCTCCATTGGCGGCTCTGCGGGTCACTCCGCGCTCCATGCCGTTGACATCGACGAAGGAATCGTTGGCAAGCCGCGTCATTGGGAGGTCAGTCTTCTGACGCCTGCAAACGCACGCGAGAATAAGAAGTCCAACAAGATTCGGGAGCGATTGATCGACGCCGCGAAGCAGTTTCCAAACGGCGAAAGCAAGACGGGCCTTTTCAAGACTTCCAAACTGAAATCGGACGCCGCCACGCGAACCGTGTTCGACGCGCTGGTCAGCGAGGGCGTGCTCGTCCCATGCAAGATCAAAAAGAACTCGCAAGAACAAAATGCCTATCAGTTGGCGTTGTAGCCGAGGCAATGTGCCTCAAACCGTCGGCCGCCGGTTTCTTGCGGCACGAAAGGAGGAACCCTATTGTGTGTAGCTGACGCCGATAGACTCGCCAAAGAACTGATTTCGTCAATATCGGCTTGAGTCTTCGCGTCTGATCGTCCGGCACGTCACCGGACTTCTCCCGTGGCGGCATTCATGCCAGCCACATCTCTAACGCCGCACTCTGCGGCAGAAAGCATCCTATGACTGTGAGAGAGTCCCTCAAAGCGTTTGAGGAGGCCGCCTATCTCTGCGGCGGCATCTGTCGGCAGCGAATCATGGCCAGCGCACGACTGGCCATTGTGGCAGCCCCCAACAACTGGCCTGCCGTGCTTGCAAGCCTACGTAAATGGCGGCCGGAATTCTTTTCGGAAGAGGCCGCTTACGAACGGCAATCACACAACGACCGGAGGCAATCCGCCTCAAACCGTCAGCCGCCGGTTTCTTGCGGCAATAGGAGACTTGAGAAATGCACGATCTGAGTTCTATGTCTGCGATGAACGAATATCAATGTCCGCTGACGCGAAAGACCTTTCCGTTCGTTCTGCGCAACTCGGCTTCGAGGAAAGAAGCCCTTGCTCGGCAAAAGATTCATACCCAAGCCGAGATTCAACGCCTCGAACGCTTGGCCGGACGGGAACTCTCTCTGAGGGAACTGTTCCGGGCGGCGGATCAGGAGCGGGCACAGGCGGCAGTCAAGGAGGTGGAAGCGGCCGAAGCGGCTGCTGCGAAGCCACAAGAGAAATCGGGAGGCGAGATATTTGGCGACGCGCTTATGAAAACCGCATTTCCCCATGCCGGCTGAGTCGAGTCACATTTTCTTTAACCCTATGGAGATTTTCCAATGAATAATGTTTTTGAGAAGACCGTCGAAGCCGCCAAGCAGGCCGGCGCAACCTATCCCAAGGCCGTGGCCGAATTGATCCGCGACAAATTGTCCGTGGAGAATTCGCTGGCTGGCCAGCAGGTATTTGTCAGAAACGGCCTTTGCCGCGAGTCGCTCGGCGTGGCGATAGACCGGCTCAAGCAGAGCGAAAAGGCAAAGCCGTTGTTCGGCGACGGCAAGGTGAACGTGCGGCTGCTCGATGTTGGCGAATACATCGCCATCCGCAAGCACAATCCCGAACTGTTCGGCTTGCGTAAAAAGCGGCGGTTCGTTTGATCTCGCTTTCAGCAGAATAGCGACGATCACCAACACAACGATGGCAAGTACCGCTCCGAGGCAACCCTTGCGTCGGAGCGGCTTGTCGTCGTCGTCCTTCGCGGAGACATAGGACGTAAGCAAGTCCGTGTCGAATCCTTTGATAGAAAGAAGTGTTTCCTTCTTGTAAGAGGTTACTGTGAAAACAAAACCGCCCAAAACCAGGCAAGAGTTTGTCCGCTACCTGCGTGATGTCTTTGTCAAATTGGAATATGCCCACACCTCAGATTACATTGAGGAGATTGATCTTGCCAACCTGATCGAGAAGGTCAGTGTTACTGCATGTCGTTTCGGCGCTGGGCATTTGATTGATCCGCAGCATCACACCATGAAAACAAGGGAGGCGCTCGTAGTGGTCGGGCGGATGTTGGCATGGGCCGAGCAGAATCCCGGTGATTACTTTGACTCCAGGCAAGCCGCCGATTATATTGGGGTGACGGCGGCATCTCTTTATGGGCTGATCGAACGCAAGCGACTTGTGCCGTTGCGCGGCCCCCGTCGAACATACAGATTCACCAAGAAGCAATTGGATCAGTACCTTGGCGCGAATACCAACTTATGCGTGTGATCTGCCCGACGGGCGCAGGATCAGGTACAATCTGAAAAAGCGTCCCGATTCGGATTGCTATTTCGTTTGCTTCCGTGACGCCAACAATCGGCGGCGCGAGTTGACCACTGGCGAGCGCACGAAGCACGCAGCCCAGGACGTTGCCCCCGAGAAGATTCGGGAGGATTGCGCACCTAAAGAGAAAGAGCAGAAGCAGGCGTGGTCTTGGGATAATGCCGTGAGCCTTGTGACTCGCCACATGAAGGCGCAGAATCTGCGACCTGGTTCGATTGACCAATATCTGGGAACTGTCCGGCTCCTTCGGCGTGCCTTTCCAAAGACGTATGGCCCAGAGGACATCACGCCCGGCATGGCGGAGACATTCAAGCTGACTCGCGCCGAGGAAGGCAAGAAACCTCGCACCGTCCGCAACGACATCAACAATCTGTCCGTTGTATATGGCCGTTGGTGGCGTGATGTGTGCAAAATTCTCAAGGTTGACCCTTTTGTAGACATCGTACAACCGAAGGAGGACAAGACGCCGCCACGAATCGTAACCCTAGAAGAAAAGCAACAATTCTTCGCGTGGCTGAAAGAGCGTTGGCCGGGCTGGCGGCTGCCGTTGCTCTTTCTGGAAGTCGAGGCCGCGATCGGTTGTCGGATCGGGGAGTTAGCCCACACGACGCCTGACCGGCTGCAAGATGGTCGGCTGACGTTCACGTCGGAAACGACCAAGGGCCGGAAACAACGGACTTGCCTGTTACCCTCGAATCTGTTTGCTGAGTTGCAGCACATTTCCGGCCCACTATACGTTTTCGAGCGGTTTGCCCAAGAGCTATTCAAGGCACGCAAGGGGACGAAGCCCTTTCAACCGTTCACCCCCGCTCGGCTGGTCAAGTGGATGCAGGGCGAGGCGGAAGCCTATTTCCGCAGCACCAAGGCCAAACGGTTCAAGCTGCACAGCTTGCGGGCTACGGCCATGAGCCAAGCCCGAATGGCTGGAGTGCCCGAAGGGGATGCCGCCGTGGCTTTTGGCTGCAATCCAGAGACGATGCGGAAGCACTATCTGAACCTGGATGAGGTCGCCATCGCCGATCAGGTTTTCCTGCGGATGGGCGATTATCGGAAAAGATGTGAGGGGAATGTGAGGGGATTGCACCCCAAGAAACGACGTAACCTCCTTACTGCTAAGGAGGTTATGAAGCTCCCCGACAAGGACTCGAACCTTGGACTTAGCGGTTAACAGCCGCTCGCTCTACCAACTGAGCTATCGGGGATCGTTTTTCTATCTGATTGACAGATAAGGACTTACAAAGTGCGATACAGTGGTGGGCAGTAAACACGACCTCCCTGATTATCCACGTAACCCAGATTTGCAATGCCTTAACCAATCATGGCACGCAAAATGGGAAGTCGCAACAAAGGGCTTTGGTTTCGTAAAGGTCGTGGCTGGTGCGTTGGGAACCAACCGTTGCTCAACACCGATGGCCAGCATATCAAAGACGTCGACGCAAGGCAAGACGCCCACAAGCATACCACGCCCTTATGGTCAGCGGAAAAACAAGCCCGTCCAGCCCTAACGCCTGCCACACGGTCCGCGAGGTCTGCTACGAATCCCTCGGAGAGGCTAGTGCTCTGTCAGTCGTGGATTGATGGATAAAGTCGTTTCAGTTTGATACGGGCGTCGGCCGTCGTAAATCGCCAGTCGATCTTGGATTTGTGGGTGTTGCGGTCCTGCTCCCATACGGCTACT
>JBDKTJ010000121.1:0-2880 GCA_039698075.1 Thermoguttaceae bacterium
TCGAGCCGAAATGGTGGCTGGTCGACGCCAGCGACAAAGTGGTCGGTCGATTGGCGAGCGATCTGGCGATGGTTTTGATGGGGAAAAACCGCCCCACCTACACGCCGCACGTCGACAACGGCGATTACGTCATCGTAATCAACGCCGACAAGGTCGTGTTGACCGGCAAAAAGTGGGACCAGAAGGAATACGCCTGGTACACGGGCCATCCCGGCCAACGACGCGAGACGGCCGGCAAGCGCCATCAGCGTCGTCCGGAGTTGATCCTTCGCGAGGCCGTGCGCCGCATGTTGCCCAAGAACAAGCTGGCCTTCAAAACCCTCGAAAAGTTGAAGATCTACGCCGGCAGTGAGCATCCGCATCAGGCCCAGGTGCCCGAACTCAAGGAACTCGGAACGAAATAACAAATAAAGGGTTGACCATCCATGGCGGTAGTGAAAAGCAACGACATTCTCGGCACGGGACGACGCAAGACCTCCATCGCGCGGGTGCGCATTCGTCCGGGCAACGGCAAGATCGTCGTCAACAATCGCGGTTTTGAAGAATATTTCGTGAGCATTCGCCAGCGCAACGCCGTGGTGGCGCCGCTGGAGCAGTCCGGCAAGCGGGCTGAGTTGGACGTGCTGGTCCGCGTCGACGGCGGCGGAGTCACCGGCCAGGCCGACGCCTGCAAGCTGGGCATCGCCCGAGCCCTGAAGAAATGGGACGAGCAGTTGTCCGACGGTCTGCATGACTCCGGCCTGCTGACGCGCGACGGCCGCATGAAGGAACGCAAGAAGTACGGTCTCCGCGGCGCTCGCCGAGGCACGCAGTTCTCGAAGCGTTAATCACGCGACTCTCAAAACAACAGAAATCAAACGGGAATGGTCCTCGCGATCGTTCCCGTTTTTTCGTGGACACACGGATTACCGCTTCAGTTCCAACGTGGCCCAAAGACTGGGGTCTTCTTGGTACGGCATCGGACGTCCGACCGTCAGGGTCTGCTCGCCCAACTCACGATCCAACACCGCGTAGGTGAAGCCGAGCGACGGATGTTCGTCCGGATCGAAACCGGTTAGGGCTTCGGCGGCAATCAACGCTTCCAGCAAATATCCGTCGGCGGCGGCCTTGTAGCGGACCTGCAAGCTGTCTTTCGGCGCGGGCTGCGGCGGCTCTTTCGCCCGATTGATCGGCAGCGCGTCGGCCAGACCGCCCTTCTCGGGCAGAAACGCGAACCGGTGACAAAATCGGCTCGCCCGATGCACGTTGTGCACGTCGCGGGTGTCGATCCACACTTGCAGGCCGTCGCTGTCTTCCGGACGTCCGGCCCGACACCAAACGGTTTGCTGCTTGCCCGATACGCGGACCGACAGAGCCAACCCCGATTCGCTCCACGCCGCGCGCACGTCGGCCCAAGGCGTTTTTCCTTCGAGCTGTGAAAAATTCGGCAGCCGAAAAGACTCGTCCAGCAACTCGCCGCGGGCGGTCCACAAAGGATCGCGATATCGGCAAGCCGTCGAAAATCGAAACAGGAATCGCGTTGGAAGCAATGTGTCTGTCATGACATTCCCTGCGAAATCGCAATCGTTTTTGCGCAACGGCACGCGCCGTCGCCGAGTCTCTCCACTACTTTGCCGCCGCGAGATGCTCTTTCAAAAATCCTCGCAAATCGCCTTTGCTCAAATCGGCCGTCGTGCGGAACTTCAACCGAATCACGTCGATGTGGGGCCGCTGGCCGTCCAGTTCGGGATCGAGGCCCAAGTCGGCGACGCGTCCCAATGGAAACCGACCCTTGGGCCCCATCAAATGCAGATAGACCGCGTCGCGCCGTTTCGTCTGCACGGCGGCCCAGGCTTCGCGCCGCTCGGGCACGAACACCGGCACCACTTGCTTGTTGTTCCAAAGGAACTGGGCCTTCGGCGCCACTTCGGCCAGAAGCTCCATCAGGTCCTCCAACACCTCGGCGTCCCAGTAGATTTTCTTACCCAGCGAAAAACCCTTTCGGGCGAAGTGCCACACGCGGCCCAATTGTTTCCACGGCTGCAAGATGTCGGATTTCGCTTGAACCTTCTCGGTAAACTTGGCGAAGCCCGCGACCGCCCGATCGACAAACTCCCAAAACTCGGGCCGGTCGATCTCTTCGTAGCCGTGCACGCGCAGCTCGATTTCCTGCCAAGGGCCGCGGAGATTTTTACACCGCACGCGCGGTTCGGTGCCGTAAAGCGGCAGTTCGGGCATATCGTTGAGCGGCTTCAGTTGAAGTTGTTCGACCAACTGGTCGCGATCGAACGTGTGGCGCGACGTGCGAAACTTCATCTTCAGCAGCCATTCCTCGCCGGTGATGGCGTGGAAGAACCAGCCGTCCGACTTTTTGGCCGCGCGAATCTCGACCACGCTCCGCGCGTTCCAATCGGTCTCGGCAAATAGCTCCGACGTCTGTTGAATCCGATCGATCACCTCGGACAAGATGCGGCCCGACCATCGGCACGGATTGCCGGTGCGTCCGACGCGATCGACCGTGTGCCAACGCCGGCCGTCGCTTTCCCACGGCATTTTGGCGTCGCCGCCCACGTCGGTCAACTCGCGGTCGTCGTTGCCAACCGCCTCGGCCGCCGCAAACTCGTAAGGCTTTCGCTCGACGAACGGACCCGCCGACAGCACGGGCGCCAACGCCTCGGCCGTGTAAGAACGCAGCGGAGAGGGACGCGAAGAGGGGGAAGCGGAAGACGCTCCGCTCTTTCGTTTTCCGCTTTCCGCCTTCCCTTTCCCATCTCCTCTGCTCTGCTCCACGATCTGTTCCGGCGTTCCAGCGGCGACCAAGTAACCGCCTTGTTCGCCGGCCTCGGGTCCCAGGTCGATGACCCAATCGGCCGTTTTGACCACGTCCAAGTTGTGCTCGAT
>JBDKTJ010000122.1:0-3875 GCA_039698075.1 Thermoguttaceae bacterium
AGGAAAATCGCCAACGTGGCGACGAGACTTCCAACAGCGGCCAAAGCAAATTTGACTTTCATCATCACATTTCTCCAGGAACGAACTTCGCCGCCCGTAGCAGAGTCGCCAAGACACCGCACGAAACGGCGTACAATCTCAATCGAGCATTCCAATTCACCGCGGGTGAGAGTCACCGTTGCAGGGCATTCGTGGTGCGAGCGTGGCTGTTGTCATCGCGGCTAACACCGGCTTGGCGCCACGGCAGCCGGTTGCGCGACACGCTGAAACATAGATTCATGACTGGGACTAATCCAGCCGGAGCGATATTTTCGTAATGTGGGTCAGAACAATCGCAGCACGAAGCCGATGTCGCTCCAATCGTGACATAGATGGCCCACAAGGATACCAGCGGCAAAGACCTTTTCTTTGAGATGCCCTTTTTGATGGAATCGCATTTGTTTTGGTCTCACCTGTTTCAGAATACGCTGCGTACGATCCCCCCCTCCGCTCGAATGCACGAACCGTTGATTGCCGAGGCTCGGGCGCTACACACAAAAGCCACGATATCGCCGATCTCTTTCGGACTGATGAAACGGCCAATAAGGGAAGTTGGACGGCTCTCCGCTATGAACCGGCGTTCCGCCTCAGCTATGGGAATGTCTGGGAAGACATCCTGGATAAACTTCTCGGCGCTTTCCGTGCGGGTAGGCCCCGGAAGCACCGAATTCACGGTCACCTGTGTTCCCTTGGTCAATTCGGCCAGAGATCGCGATATGCTCAGTTGCATGGTCTTGGTGGCGCTGTAGTGTGCCATCTCCGGAGCGGGACTGACGCCTGACTCGCTCGAAATGAACACAATACGTCCGTGGCCACGCTGCAACATACCTCGCAGGTAATGGCGGGCGAGACGCACCCCGCTCATGATATTGACCTCGATCAGCTTGCGCCAAGCTTCGTCGGTTTCGTCAAAAAAGCCCACGGCCTCGTAGATGCCAAGATTGTTGACAAGGATATCGACTTCTGGTAGCTGACGGATGGTTTCGACGCAGCCAGCGGCACTTCCATTATCGGCGACCAATGATATCAAGTCGGCGACGGGGAATCCCGCTCGCACATCGGCAACGGCCTTTGCTACGCTTGCCGGGGTGCGGCCGTTGACGACCACCTTCGCCCCTTCCGACGCCAAAGAACGGGCAATTTCCAGACCTATGCCGCCGGAGGCGGCGGTCACCAAGGCAACTTTGTTTTCCAGCCCCAGTTTCATTTCATGTACCTTATTTGCGAGTCTGATTTGAGAGATACAGCGAAACACCCTGTTGAGGGACTTGATCCAATTGCTCTTCGATTCAGTCGTCCGTCGAACTAAGTAACGTGTTGCTGTTCCTTCGGAAAATCCGCCCCGCGAGCAACCGCCTCCCACGCGAAAAACTCCTTGCGTAGTTCGGCAAGCTTTGCCGTGGCGGCTTCGTAGGCATCGTTGCCAAGAAGAAGATGACGAGGCGGATTCCGTGATTCGATCGCCTCGACGATAGCATGGGCCGCTCGAACCGGATCGCCGGGCTGCTTGCCAGAGATGGCTCTCAGTTGGCTGCGCACCGCGCCGGCCGTCGCGGCGTAATCGTCAATCTGTTTTTTGCTTTCGTTTGCCGAACGTCCGGCCCAATCCGTGCGGAAACCGCTCGGTTCGACGACCATCACTTTGATGCCAAGCGGCTCCACCTCTTGCCGGAGAGCCTCAGACAAACCTTCGACGGCATATTTGGTTGCGTTGTAGTAACCGAGCGCCGGAAATGAGCAGAGTCCGCCGATGGAGGAAATATTGACGATGAATCCATGGCGACGTTTGCGCATTCCAGGCAGAACCGCATGAATCATCCGGCCCATGCCGAACACGTTGATGTCGAACATTCTGCGCACTTGGTCTTCTTCACTCTCTTCCACGGCGGCGAAATAGCCGATGCCCGCGTTGTTCACCAACACGTCGATGCGACCAAATGTCTCTTCGGCCGCCTTGACCGCCTCGCCGCTCTGGTTCCAATCCGTGACGTCGAGCTTGAGCACCAAGGCATCGCCCTTGGCCGCCAAGTCCTTCACATCATCTGGGTTGCGGGCGGTCACAACCGTGCGGCAACCGCGTTCGAGCACATGTTTGGCGAGTTCACGGCCAAAGCCGGTTGAGCAGCCTGTAATAAACCAAACGGGCTTTTCCGTGATCGCGGATCTGTTATTTGTCGTTGTCATTGTCGTATCTCCTTAAATGCGGTTGCGGACCTCGCCATTATGCCGGCGAGTCGATCGGAGCGACGCGAACCAGTTTTTTGTTCACGAACTCCTGAATGCCCAAGCGGGAAAGTTCGCGACCATACCCGGAGTTCTTGATGCCACCAAACGGAAGATCGGGCGTCGTCCAGGTCGGATGGTTGACGAACATCATGCCCGTGTCAACTCGGTTCGCCACGCGTTTGCCGCGTGCAACATCCTTGGTGAAGACCGAGCCGCCTAGGCCAAAATCGGAGTCGTTGGCAAGCGCCACCGCCTCGTCCTCGTTCTTGACCCGAAAGAAGAGCGCGACCGGCCCAAAGAATTCCTCTCTGAAGGCGGGATTGTCGGGCGTGATGTTCGTGAGGATCGTCGGCTGCATGAAAGAGCCGGGTCGATCAATACGTTTGCCACCCATCACCAGCGTAGCGCCTTGGGCGACGGCTCGTTCGATTTGTCCCAGCAGTTGCGTCAGAGCCGCTTCGGTCGATAGCGGTCCGAGCGTCGTTGTCTTATCCAGCGGGTCTCCGGGCTTGAGCGACGCCAGCGCGGCCTGAAACTTTTCCAGGAATCGGTCCGCCAGTTCTTCGACGACGATAAGACGTTTCGCCGCAACGCAACACTGGCCCATGTTGTTCATTTTGGCCCAGACCGCCCACTTCACCGTTTTGTCGAGATCGGCATCCTCGAGCACAATGAAGGCGTCGCTGCCGCCAAGCTCCATTGTCGACTTCTTAAGGTTTTGCCCGGCTCTTGCGGCAATGCCTTTTGCGGCATCCATGCCACCGGTCAGCGCCACCCCTTTGATCCGTGGATCGTCGATCACGCGATTCACCTGGTCATGCGAGATCAGCAGGTTGGTGTATGCGCCTCGGGGCGCACCCGCCTCCAGCCATAGTTTCTCGAAGGCGATGGCGCATTGCGGCACGCATCCCGCGTGCTTCACCATCACGACATTGCCCGCCATCAGGTTGGGCGCGGCAAAGCGCGCAAGCTGGTAGTAAGGAAAGTTCCAGGGCTGGATGCCGAAGAGCACGCCGAGCGGGGCGTTCACGACTTCTGCGTCGCCTTCGCTCGGCTTGAGGCGTTCGGGCGCAAGGAAACGCTCGGCATTCTTGGCGTAGTAGTCGATGATGTCCGCACTGAGCGTCACTTCGCCGCGGGCTTCTTCGAGGAGCTTGCCCATCTCGAGCGTCACCAGGCGAGCGAACTGCTCGACGTTTGTGCGGAGGATGGCCGCGGCTTTTGCGACCACCGCCGCTCGATCGGCGAACGTCGTGCGCCGCCAGGTTTTGAAACAGGTTGCGGCGGTTTCAATCGCCGTCTCAAGCTGTTTGTTGGTCAACTCGTCGAACGTCTTTAGAATCTTTCCGTCGTAAGGATTGATGCTTTGGTAAGCCATGATGGTGTCCTTGGGTTATCGCGGACGCGGTAATAGAAAGACCACGAAAGAGCGGCGATCGCTTCTTTGCGAACCCGCGGGTCGTTCGAGGCGCCTGGTTCCATCAATCACTTGACAACAGCAGCGTAACACTTCTCGGCGAAGTCCCAGTTGGCCGCCTTCCAGAAGGCCTCGACGTACTTCGCTCGTTCGTTGCGGTAGTCGATGTAATAGGCATGTTCCCAAACGTCGA
>JBDKTJ010000123.1:0-31167 GCA_039698075.1 Thermoguttaceae bacterium
CGGTCTCCAACAACCGAACGCGAAAGCCCACGAGTGCGCCGCCCGTTTCGCTCGAAAACATCGGCTCCCAATCGCTCGCCAACACGTTGCGGCAATCGAGATGGAAAAGCCAGCCGGTCGCGGCCGACGGCTTTGGCGAATCGACCAACGCCGGCGGCGGCTCCAAAAAGTTCAACGCCGCCGACACCGGATGGCCCGCGTCGATGGCGAGGCCCAACCGGAACGTCCGAGCCGTCTCGCCCTGAACGACCAACAACGTGTCGAGCCGTCGCAGCCCGATCCGCCGATGATACGCCAGACCACCCGTCAGGATCGTCGTATGTCGCTTCTTGGACGCCAGATCGACGAAACGCGGCGACTCGAACTGCGTCAATTCGGTCGGCACGAAGGCCAAACCCACATCGCGGCCCAGCGACGTCGTCTCGTCCTTCCACGCGAATCGAACGGCGTAGTACGAATCCCAAGGGTTCGCCCCCGGCTCGACGTGGACGTCCAACTCCAACTCCAATTCGATCACGCGGCTGCCGCGACGCACGCGCGTGGTTTGGCGGAACTCGGCCGCGCAACGGCCCTCGTGGTCCAGCAGCCGCCCGCGGCTTTGCATCTCGCCCAGCGACGCATCGCACGCGGTGACGCGGATTTCGTCGGCCGCCATGGTCGTGTAGTTGACCTCGGACTCGGCGCGGTCGCCGTTCGGATATCGCAAGGCGATCTGCTCGCCCAAACGCGGCCCGCGGGTCTGGTAGTCTGAGATCGTGCGGATTCCGCCGGTCGCCGGATCGAATCGAATCTCGAAAAACTCGTTCCGCAACACGCACGCTTCGGCCAACGGAGGCGGCGGCGTTGCTTTTCCGAGCCCAAACCACGTCCGCCGCGCCGCGCCGCTCGACGACGGCTCCAACCCGTCGGGCACAAAACAAAAACCCAAGCCGGGCAGATCGGCCGAGGGCGGCAGGCACAAGGACGAAGGCGGAAGGATCTCTTGCTGCGAGAAACTCCACGGATTGGCGACAAACGAACCCCGTTGGGTCGAGGCCGACGATCCGGCGATCGCCTTGGAAAAATCGACCAACGCCCGATGCCTTCGTTCGGACAGCATCTGATCCAGGTCCAACGCCGCCGCGTCCGACGAGCCGGCGTCGCGCCGATCCTCCAACATCGCCGCAACATCCGTCCGTTCCGACGCCGAACCGTCCGGCCGCGTTTGCGTCACGAGTGTCGTCAGCGCGTCGAGAGTGTTCGATTGTTCCAACACCGCCCGGCGATGAACGTAGGCGACCCAACGCGAAATCGGATCGCGGCGTCCGGCGGCCACGTCTTGGGTCAAATAGGGCGAGCGGTACTGATCCGGCTTGTAGTCGTTCGTGCCGTGCTCCGACGCCACGGTCTCGCCGAAATAGTCCGTGACCGTCGAGAACTTGCCAAAAACCTCTCCGTACGCGCAGCCCCGACGCAAGTCCTCATACCACGAGCACGACCGGCTCGGCCAATGGGCCAACAAGATCGTGCCGGCGTGGTCGACGTTCAAAATGTCGCCCAACGTCTCGGCGAACTGAAGAAACGATTCCGCCCGGCCCGCATCCAACGGCACGCAATCCAACGCGTCGATCGCCGTGCCGTCGAGGCCCTCCCATTGCATTCGACTTTGATTTCCGGACGTCGGAAACTGTCCGTCGTCGAGCGTACAATGAAACGCCGCCTTGAAACCCTTCTCGACAAGCACCTGCGGCAACACCGGCGTCAGTCCGAACCGCCGCCGTCCGAAAACCGTCGGACTCCGCCCGAGATGACTCTCGTAAACCTTCCGCCCACGGTCCAGCGACGCGGCAATCGCCGACGGCTCGAGCATCGGCAGCGGCGACTCGACGTACTCGCCGCCGATCAGGTCCACGCGCCGCTCGGCCATCGCCTGACGAATCGCCTCCAACGTGACCGGCTCGTCGCGGGCCATGTCGTCGAGCATTTCGGCCGACATCAGCAGATTGCGGGCTGGACCGCCGACGGCCGTCTCGTCGCGCAACGACGCCCCCAACGTCGTCCGAGCCACCAACGTCAAATCCAACAGCCGGGCGCCGGTCGGAAAGAAGTATTCCCGCGCCTCATGCAACCGATCGAACGCCGCCTGCAAATGTTCCCGAGTCTTGGCCACGTCGCTCGTGATGGCCGCATCCACCGCCGACAACACCGACGTCTGAAACGAAGAACTGTTCAGGCTGCTCATATACCGCAGTTTTTGCGTCAGCAACTCGACCTGAAAATGACAGAACCCCAGGGCCAGAAAATCGGCCGTCCATTCCGGGTCGATCGCAGGCCGATCCGCGCCGAGCCGCTCCAACGCGACGGCCAACATCGCTTTTCGATCGGGCAAATGCCGCAACAAGCACGCCCCGGTCGCCTCGGCGTCGGCCGGCCAGCCCTCGGGCAGCGACGCCTCGCAACAGTCCGGCACGACAATCAGACAATCCGTCGGATCGGCCGGCGGCGTGGAAGCCGACAACCAACGCGGAATCGCCCGGGCCGAGGCCAACAACGCCGGATGCCAAAGCGACGACCACGCCGAAAGCAACTGCTCGGCGTCCGGCTCCTTGCGACGCAAATCCAGCGTTTCCAACGTCTCGCACGGCAACAGGGCGATCAGTTGAGTCAAAGACATGGTGAAAAAAAGGGAAGAAGGAAGGCGAAAGGCGAACGTCGCCTCTGTCCCAAAAATACGCAAAAAGCCTTTTAATTTATTTTTGTTGTGGAAAGGAACCATAACGGCGTCATGCCCACGCTTTCCGTGAGCATGATGCGGTTTTCTTGCGGTTTCCACATGCCCACGACAAGCGTGGGCATGGCACCCAACCTTTCCGCAAAAAGCCTTAATTTGCCGATGGCCCCCCACCAATGTGTTGTTTCAAAGGGCTTCTATAGCCTAACAAGTTTGATATAACCCATGCAACCCACATCGTTTCAGGCCTTTCCTCTCGTCTCTCCTCTCTCTCCTCTCCTCTACCCGGTAATTAGTTGACAGTTCCCTACTTCCGACGATACATTGGGTATTATAGGGAGAGGCAGCCTGGTGGGTCGCTTATTCTTGACAGGTCGGCTTTCGGCCTCGGCTGTCAGGAACAGAGAATTCGGTCTTGTCGCCACGTCGGGCGAAGTCGACGGAGGAATGGCAGTATGGCAAGCGGCGCTGTTTGGGGAATTGACATAGGCCAGTGCGCGCTGAAAGCCTTGCGATGCCGTGTCCACGAAGAGGACCGCAAAAAGGTCATCGCCGACGCCTTCGACTACATCGAATACCCAAAAATCCTCAGTCAGCCGGGTTCCGATCCCGCCGAATTGGTCAGCGACGCCCTAAAGCAGTTCCTTTCGCGCAATTCCGTGGTGGGCGATCGGGTGGCGATCTCCGTCTCCGGTCAGGCCGGCCTGGCGCGGTTCATCAAACTGCCGCCGGTCGAGGCCAAAAAGATCCCCGACATCGTCCGCTACGAGGCCCGACAACAAATCCCCTTCGACCTGAACGACGTCATTTGGGACTACCAACGGATGGGCGTCAGCAACGAAGAGGAAGGGTTTGCCTTGGAGACCGAGGTGGGCCTGTTCGCCATGAAGCGCGAAGCGGTGTTCCGCGCGCTGGATCCCTTCGTCAAGGCCGGCATCGAGGTCGATCTGGTCCAACTGACGCCGCTGGTGCTCTACAACTACCTGCTGTTCGATCAGTTGAACGAGCTGCCCCCGGCCGACGAATATGACCCCGAAAATCCGCCCGAATCGGTCGTGCTGATCTCGCTGGGCACCGACGCCACCGACCTGGTCATCACCAACGGATTCCGCGTCTGGCAGCGTAGCATTCCCCTGGGCGGAAGCCATTTCACCCGGGCCCTGACCAAAGAGCTGAAACTGACGTTCGCCAAAGCCGAGCATTTGAAGCGCAACGCCATGGCGGCCGCCGACCCCAAAGCGGTGTTCCAGGCGATGAAGCCGGTCTTTGGCGACCTGTTGACCGAGTTGCAGCGTTCGATCGGCTATTTCTCGAATCTCAACCGCGCGGCGAAATTGGGCCGCGTGATCGCGTTGGGCAACACGATGAAGTTGCCGGGCCTGCGACGCTACCTCTCGCAAAGCCTCGGCTTCGAAATCGAAAAAATCGAGGCGTTTCCGAGCCTCGCCGGCGCGCAAGTCGTCGCCGCGCCGTCATTCCAGGAAAACCTGCTTTCTTTCCCGGTTGCCTACGGACTGGCGCTGCAAGGATTGAACAAAAGCGGCGTCCACACCAATCTGCTGCCCAAGGAAATTGTCAACGACCGATTGATTCGTCGCAAGAAGCCCTGGGCGTTGGCGGCGGCGGCCCTCTTCTTGATGGGGTGCGCCGTCAGCTTCGCCGCCTACTCGCTGGCGATGGGCACCGTCGACGTCAGTCGCTGGAAAGTCGCCGAAAACGACGCCAACCAGCTCATCAGCGAGTCGGCCCGCCTCAAACGCGATGCCGATCAAGCGGCCGCCCAATTCAAGGAGACCGACCAGATCGGACAGCATCTGGTCAGCAACGTCGACGGCCGGCTCCGCTGGCTCGAGTTGCTCAAGGCGATCAACGTCTGTCTGCCGACCGGCGAAGACCGCAAACCCACCGACAAGGACTCGCTGGCCGAGCGCATCGCGCTCCGGCGCGAATTGCACGTGACAAATCTGGAGTGCCAATACCTCGAAGACGTCGCCGCGTGGTACGGCAAAGTGAAGCATTGGGACGAGGCGTCGGTCCAAGCCGCCGCAGCCGCCGCCAAATCGGCCGATCCCAATCAGCCGGCCCAGACGCCGCCCGAGCCCAAAGGCCCCGGCTGGCTCGTCCAGGTTCGCGGCTACCACTTCCACAACGCCGATCGCACCAACAACGGCGCCCAATATGTCTACCGGACGTTGATCGAAAATCTTCGCAATGGCAAGGTCTCGCTTCCGAGCGCCGATCCGAAAACGATGGAAGAGATCTCGATGGCGGACCTGGGCATCAGCTTCCCGATTCTGGTCAATCCCACCCGAATCGTCGTCGAGGAGATGCCCGATCCGAACTTCGTGCCCGAGACCGTCTCCCGGCCCGAACGGAGCATGCTCGGCGGCGCCCCGACGCGTTCCAACGAATCCAACCCCGGCGTCATCCGTCTGAATCGGTTCGATTTTGTCGTTCACTTCTGTTGGCAACCCAAAACACCCACGGCCCGCCTCGAGGTGAAAAAAGCCAAAGAACAACAGCAAACCGCCGCGAAACCGGACTCGCAGCCTTAACCCGTTGGAACCCGCGGCATGGACAACCTCAAAAAATATCTGGCGATCCTGCTCAAATACCAGTTCTGGATCCTTTGCGGGGTCATCCTTCTGGTGGCCGTCGTCTGCTGGTGGTTTGCCACGGCCGGAGTGGCCACGCGATTCAAAGCCCGCAAGGCCAAGCTCGACAGCCTCTTCAAAGACGTCGTCGTCGCCAAAGGCCATCCGAATCAGAACGTCATCAGCAAGATTCAAGAACAAGACAAGGCCCTGAAGCAAAACGTCTTCAACGCCTGGGAAATCCTTTATCGCGAGCAGCGCGAAAAGAACCAGTTCCCCAAAGTGCTCGGCGAGGACTTCAAAAGCCAATTCAACAACGTGAATCTATCGCGCAAGGAAGAACTGCCGCTGGAATACCGGGCGCGATACCAAAATTTCATCCTCCAGCATCTTCAGACGCTGCCGAAGGAAATCGACGCCCGCCGACTGATCGACGAAACCAAACAAGAACGGGATCGCTCCAATCGTCCGGACGACGCCCTCCACGAGGAGGAATGGACCGGCGTGGTCGACTGGAATGAATCAGACCGTCAGGCCATCGAAAAACGGTTCGAGTGGCAGCAAACGCCCTCGACCATGGCGGTCGTCATTGCCCAAGAAGACCTCTGGGTGTACGAGACGCTGTTGCGCGCCATCAAGAACGCCAACGAAGGCGCCGCCCGCGCCACCGCGGTGGTGAAACGCATCGAATCGTTGAAAATCGGAGCCGATGCCGTGGCCGCTTGGCGAGCCGCCGAAGAAGCCGTCGTCCGCATCCCGTCCGCCGGCCAACCGAATCCTTCGTCCGAAATCCACGGCGGTCCGGGCGAGGCGGGCGAGGGCCGCGAACGCCAAACGCTGATGGATTTCCGCTACGTCGACGACAAAGGCCAGGCGTTGCCCTCCATCCCGGACTATCCGTTCGCCAACCATCCGAACAAAGAGTTCAAGATGTTGCCCATCCACATGAGCCTCGTGATGGACCAACGTCGGTTGCCGAAACTGCTGGTCGAATGCGCGAACTCGAACATGCCGATCGAAGTGCGCCGCGTCCGACTGCTGAAAACCATCGGCGGCGTTTTGGAACTCGGCGACGACGCCAGCCGACCGGTCAGCGTCGGACCGACTTCCTCGAGCGGCAGCCGCGGAGGCTCCGAGCAATCCGGCGGCGACGGCAAATCGGACGTTAGCCCCATGGACGTTCCCATCGAAATCCAGGGCGTGATCTACATTTACAATCCACCCGACCGTGAAAGACTCGGCATCGCCCCCGCGACGCCCGACAGTCCGGCCGGCAAGCCCGCAACGCCCGCCCCATCGGCGAAACCGTAACGCTGCGGAGAGTGAGCCGTATGAAAGTCAAAATCAAATTCGACCAGAAGGCCCTGTTGGACTTTTTGCTCCAGCACGTCGAAAAGATCGCGCTGGGCGTCTTCGTCCTCGTCTTCTTGTTGATGGTCTACGGCTCGCTGACCTCGGCGACCCGATTCAAAAAAACGCCCGAACAACTGCAATCGCAGGCATCCAACAGCCGACGCGAAATCGAGGCCACTTCGTCGACCGCCACCGGCCTGGTCTCGGCCGACTACGCCGCCCAAGCGACGCGCAGCCGCAATCCGATCGCCGCAAAACCCTACGCCACGGTCAACGTCTGGGACCCCGCCGTGTTCGCCACGCGCCGTCGTCGCGGCGAGCCGCCTTTGCTGACCGTTCAACAGCTTCGCGGCACGGCTGGTCTCGGACCGTTCCGAGGCGTCGCAACGTCCACCAGCGGGCGCGCCGTCCCAATCGATGCACCGGAAGGCGCCCCGGCGAACCAGGGCGAACCCACCCAGGGAAAACGCTGGGTCGTCGTGACGGGCTTGGTGCCCATCGAACAACAGGAACAAGCCTACCTCGATGCGTTCCGCACCTCGATCCACTACGATTCGCAAAAGGATTCTCCCCTCTACTACGGCTATTGGGTCGAGCGCGTCGAAGTGCCGGAAAACGGCGGTTCGTCTGAGCCGGATTGGACCAAAGCGACCACCTTTGTGTCGAAGACCGCCGTCGACGAAGCCCTCCGACAATGGGGCGATACTTCCCAAAACGTCGAGGTCGTCGCGCCGCAGTTTCTCGTCCCGGATTTCCGGCTGACTTTTCCGTTGGGACCGCTGGTCGGCCGCCCTTGGGACGCGACCGTGGCCCACGAACCCGAAATCCCCTTGGCGAACTCGAACGTCGACGCCGGCGTCAACCCGGACGCCGAGCCTCGCCCCCCTGAAAAACACGCGCCAACCGCCAGTCCGGCCGCCGAAACCCCCTTCGGCGTCCTCGATCCACAACACGGCGGCGAATCGCGTCCGGCGGAAGTCCGCGAACAGGCCGCGCTCGACGAAAACCGAAGTCCTGCGTATCGGCTGTTCCGGTTTTTTGACTTCTCCGTCCAGCCCGGCAAACGATACCGCTACCGCGTCCGACTCGCTCTGGCCAATCCCAATTACGGCCTGAAATCCTCGCTGTTGGCAAAGCCCGAACTGTCCAAGGAAGCCTTCCTGCAGACCGCATGGTCCGACCCAACGCCCGTCATCGCCAGCGCACGCGACGTCCGTCTCCTGGCCGTCTCCGTCAAACCCGCCACCCGGGCCGGCGCCGAACCCTTGGGCCAGATCCTCATCTCCAATTGGCTCGAAAAAACCGGTAACGATGTCTTCAAGGAGTTCTCCGTCGTTCGCGGTCAGCTCGCCAATTTCCCGGGCGTCGACGCCAAAGTGGCCACCTCGGGCGCCACCGAAAAAGCCGACCTGATCACCGGTTCCGTCATCGTCGATCTGCGCGGAGGGCAACCCTTCCTCAAGCGACGCGACGCGCAAACCGCCATCGGCCGGATCTTGGTCTTGGACGCCGCCGGTCGACTGTCGGTCTGCGACGAAGCCAACGATCTGCCACTCTACAAACAGCTCACCACCGCCGCAAAAGAAGCCGCCGCCGCCGCGGCCGCCGCCGCCGAACAACGTGGACTCGACGACGAAACCCAAGCAAAACCGTCGCCCAAACGCCGCACCAAACGCCCGGCGTTCGAGCCATAGCCATTCCCTAGAGCGCATCACCAATAGGGTGTCGTGATGTGGCCTGGGACGAAGGCCAAACGCCGGATTCCCGTTGGAAGCATTCGCGCGAGGTCGCTCAAACCCTGCACGCCCCTTGGACGTTGGGAACGTTCTATTCGGGTTTCGCCAGACGATGCTCGCGATGTAAGGCCGGCATCCAACGCGGTGCGTTGTGCGATGCAGCTTTACCCTTCCGTCTCGAGCGCCTTGGCGAGCCGCTTGCGGGCAACGTGCAGACGCCGCTTGATCGTTCCGACCGGCGAAGCGAACCGCCGGCTCATTTCCAGCAGGCTGCTGCCGTCGAAATAAAACGCCGTGAGCGTCTGGCGATCCATCGCGCCGAGTCGCTTCAGTCCGCGTCGGACCGACTCGCGCCGTTCGCGCAGAATGATCGCGGCCAGCGGCGAACTGGTTTCGTCGGGCGTGGACTCCAACCGATCGGCGTCGATCGACGTCACCGCGCGACGCCGCATCGCGTGGTTGATCGCCATCCGACCGGCGATCGACCGCAACCAACTGCCGAAGCAACAGGCCTCTTGAAGCTGCCCGATCTTGCGCATCGCCTGAATGAACACCTCCTGGCAAATCTCCTGCGACTCGGCATGGTTGCGCAGCCGTCGATAGACGGTCAAATAGACCGCGCGTTCGTATCGCTCGATCAGTCGGCCAAACGCCGCCCGATCGCCTCGCTGCGCAGCCAGAACGGTCTCGTCGAGCGGCTCGTCCCAATAGGTGATTGCGGCACTACTATCGGATATCATGATTTCGGTTCCAAGGCAAAAAAACAAACGGAGGATCACAAGCGACCGGATGCCTGAGGCGCCCGAACGGCGATGCAAGAAGGCCATGAAACGCAAACGAAGGCCTTCAGCCGTCGGCGGGACTCGCGTCGATGCGAAGCAGACTCGATTTCAGAGCCGATCCCCAAAACCTTCAACGCCAAGCAATGGCCAAGCCCGAAAAAGGCCCGACCGGCAGGTTGGAGACAGCCCTTGAGATTTCAGCCCGTTGCGGGTCTAAAATCGTTGAGGGTCTGCTTTCGCCCACGACGGCGCCCAGCGCCATGCGTGAGCGCGCGCATGCAACAATGCCACGGCGCCCAACAGGATCGCAACGCCAACGACGACGATCTCGAAGCAAACGCTGGAGACGGAGTTCATCGTGCCGGTAATCGTTGACATGTAGCGATCCATGACGGTCCCTTTCGTGGCGCTCAATCGCGCGCGATGCGAGAGGACAGAATTGAAAAAACAGGAAAAAACGACGCCAAACCGGCCGCCGTACTAGAATGACGACCGATTATCTTGCCTCAGTTATTTAAGTTACCAAAACCCCCGGACTGTGTCAACAGACACGCCCTTCCTGGTTATCGACACGCGAATCGCCCAAAGGTTCACGCGATTTTTAGACTAGGACGGCAATTCTTCCAGGAGTTGGGTGCCATGTCCACGCTTGTCGTGGGCATGTTCTCCCGATATGGCATAGCCATGCGCAAGTAAGGTGAGTTCTAGGACGGCAATTCTTCCAGCAGAGGCACATTGAACCCAAAATAGCGGGCCGCATTGCCATAGCAGATCGCGCGAACCATCGAGCCGATCAGCTCGATGTCGTCCGGCACGATCCCCTGATGCATCTCCGTGCCCAACAGATTGCACAAAATCCGGCGAAAATACTCGTGCCGCGTGTACGACAGGAACGACCGGCTGTCGGTCAACATGCCGACAAACTGGCTCAGCAGCCCGAGGTTCGACAGCGTGTTCAGTTGCCGCTCCATGCCGTTTTTCTGATCCATGTACCACCAGCCGCTGCCGTATTGGATCTTGCCGGCCGTTTCGCCGTCCAAAAAATTGCCCAGCATCGCAACGACCATCTCGTTGCACGCCGGATTCAAGTTGTACAGAATCGTCTTGGCCAGTCGACGTTCGCGATCCAGCCGATCGAAAAACCGCGCCATCGATCGGGCCATCGGCTGATCGTCCATCGAATCGAATCCGGTGTCCGGGCCCACCGCTTTGAACATTCGCGTGTTCAGGTTTCGCATCACACCGAAATGAAACTGTTGCGTCCAGCCTTTTTCCGCGTTCAACAGCGCCATTTCGTACAACACCGCCGATCGAAACGCCGTCGCGGCCTCGCCGACCAACGGCGTCCCGCCGCGCAGTTGCCGAAACGCCGCCGCGATCTCCGAGGCCGTATAGTCCGATGCGTAAAACGTCTCCAATCCGTGATCCGAAAGCCGGCAGCCCATCGCATGAAAGTAGTCGTGCCGACGCCGCAACGCCTCTAAAAAACCGTCGAAACGGTCGCCAATCTCGACGCCGCTGCACTCGGCCAACCGTTCGACCCACGGGTTGAACGTCTCGGGCAATCCCACGGCGGCCATCGCTTTTTCGGGCCGAAACGTCGGCAACATTTGAATGGGAAACGAAGCGTCGGCCGCCACCGCCCGATGCGCATCCAGCGAGTCCACCGGATCGTCGGTCGTGCAAACCAGCGCGACGTTCATCTGCCGCATGATGCCCCGGGCCGAAAACTCCGGCTGCTGCAGCTTCTCGTTGCACTCGTTCCAAATGCTCTCGGCCGTGTCCGGTCCAAACAACCGATCGCTGATCCCGAACGGCCGCTTCAATTCCAAATGGGTCCAATGATACAGCGGATTGCGAATCGCCAGCCGCACGGTCTCGGCCCATTTTTGCAGCTTCTCGCGATCCGTGGCGTTGCCCGTGCAGTAATGTTCCGAAACGCCCGCCCAGCGCATCGCCCGCCACTTGTAATGATCTTCCGTCAGCCAGATGCGCGACAGGTTTTCGAACCGCTGATCCTCGGCCACCTGCAACGGCGGCAAATGACAGTGGTAGTCGATGATCGGGAGCGACTTCGCATAACCATGAAAAAGTTCAACTGCCCGGTCGTTTTGCAGCAAGAAGTTTTCGGTTATAAAGATGTCTTTCATCACGGCGCAAAGGGGAGAAAACTGTTCTGGGTAATAAAAAACCCCGCCGTTCGCGGCGAAGCGAACGGGCGGGGCCGGAACAGAGAAGAGGCCGATGACTCTGATGATACCATCTTCTGTAATGATGTCCAGAGTTTCGATCTGCGAAATCTTGTTTTCGATGAGACTTTCAAACGACAAAACCCCAATGTGGGGGTCTCCTCGCTCACAACTTCGCCATTTTGCCAGCAAAAGACGGTTCGTAAAATCAACCTTCCACGACAGGATTCAAAAACCTTGGACCATTACCTAAAAGTATGCGAAACGGCGGCACGTTTGGGCGGCCAGGTCATCCAACAGTGGCTGGGCCGGGCCGAGGTGCGAAAAAAAGGCCCCGCCGACCTGGTCACCCAAGCCGATCTGGCCTCGCAAGAGGCCGTGCGCCACGTAGTCCTCGAGGCCTTTCCCGACCACGACTTTCTCGGCGAAGAGAACACGCCGAACGGTCCGACGGCTCGTCATTCCGAATATCGTTGGATCGTCGACCCCTTGGACGGCACGACCAATTTCGCCCATGGCGCCCCGCACTATTGCGTCTCGTTGGCCCTGGAACGCCAAGGCCAACTGCTTGTCGGCACAGTCTACGACCCGGTCCACGACCAGTGTTTTTCGGCCGCCGCCGGCGGGGGAGCCCATTTGAACGGCCGACCGATCCACACCAGCGCCGTCGTCGAGTTGTCCGAATCGCTTGCCGCCGTTGGGTTTCCGCCCAATCCGTCGCGTGACGCGCCCGACGTGCGGATGTTTCTCGAAATGCTGCCCCGTTGCCAAGCCATCCGTCGCAGCGGGTCGGCGGCCTTGAATCTGTGTTATCTGGCGGCCGGGTGGTACGACATCTTTTGGTCCTATGCGACGCGAATCTGGGACATCGCGGCCGGCGTTTTGATCGTGCAAGAGGCTGGCGGCGTCGTCACATCCCCCTCTGGTGGCAAATTCATCCTCGAGCAAGCCCATTTCCTCGCCGCCGCCAATCAACGGCTTCACGAGCAATTGGGCCAGGCGGCCTCCGCGATCGTGGGAGACCCGGATTCCCCGTAATTCGCCCAAAAAGACCGACAAACCCACCGCGCGCAAGTCGGCGTCACAAAAAGTTTTTCCTTCAATTGCCCCCGTCTTCCAAGTAAACTGGAACGGTGGGAATCGTCTCGTCTTTTGAGTGGTCGAATAGACGCCGACGCCCTGTTAAAATGGGCATCCTTGCGGGAATCACCATGCAAGGTCGGTGAAATCGCTTATGTTGCGAAAACCGTGTCGACTGATCGCCACCGTCGTCATCGGCGTGCTGGCTTGTCGCAGCTTGGCGGCGGCCCCGTCGAGCAGCGATCGCGCTGCGCCCTCGTCCGACGCCACGCGCGTCGAAGAGTCTCGCCCCTCGATCTACTATCTGCCCGATCCGCAAGGTCGTCTGCAACCGGTCCTGGACTTCAAGTATCAGGATTTCGTCGAGCTGTACCGGCTGAAGAACCAACTGACCCGTCGCAGCGATCCGCCGCGCTACAGTCTGCAACGCATGACGGCCACGGGCAAGGCCGGCGAGGAATTCGTCGAGCTGAGCGTGCAATTGCAGATTCTCGTCCGCGACGACGATTGGGTTCGCGTGCCTCTGCAACTCGAACCGGGCCTGCTTCGCGGCGAGCCGAAGTATCGCGGGTCGGGCGAGCAATTTCTCCATGACGACGGCAACGGCGACGGATACGTCTGTTGGATTCGCGGAAAGGCCAATTCCCAGCACGAAATCACGCTGGCGTTGCTCGTTCCCTTGACGGCCGTCGGCGACGAGACCCGTCTGCAACTGTTTGCGCCGCGCGCGGCCGCGTCCGAATTGCATCTTAAAACGCCGGCGTCCAACGTGGTGGGACGGGTTTCCGAAGGCGCCACGCTGCTCTCGTCCACCACCGACCGGGACGGCGTCACCGAGTTCAACGTCGTCGGCCTAGGCGGCGACTTTCAACTGGCCTGGCGCAAGGTCAGCCCGCACACCGCCGACGCGCCCTTGGCCTTGGAAGCGTCCGCCGCGATCCTGACCCGATTGGACGCCCGATCGATCTCCGCCGAAGCGACCCTGTCCGTCCGAAGCCACGGCGACGCCTTCGATCGTTTTCTGGTCCGACTGCCGCCCGGCATGGACGCGACGTCCGCAACCGCCAACGGATACGTCGTCACGCCGATCGACTCGCCCTCGACCAAAAACGACCCTTCGCGGCAAGTCGAAGTCCGGCTGTCCAAAAAAACCGCCGGCCCGGTCGACGTGCGGATCGCGTGTCGACGCAATTACGATCCGGCCGAAGACCGTTCGTGGCGCCAGTTGGCCGGTTTTGAAGTCGTCGGAGCGATTCGACAATCGGGCACGGCCGGCGTGGCCGTCGGCGGCGATTGGCAAATTCTTTGGGGGCCCAGCAGCGACGTCCGCCAACTCGACGCCCTGCCCGCCCCTTTGCGCAAAGACAACGTGGTCGCCGGGTTCGAGTATTCCAGCCAGCCCTACTCATTGAGCGCTCGCTTGGCCCCCAGGAAAACCCGCCTCAGCGTCGAGCCGAAGTTCGTCGTCTCGGTCGATCGCAACGCCGTTCGGCTCAAAGGCAAACTGACCTGCACCGTCCGCGGCGCCAAACTGGCCACGCTCTTGCTCTCGCTGGGCGATTGGGAACTCGACGAGGTCGGGCCGGAGGATCTCGTGGCCGTCGACGGCGTCACCCTCAGCGGCGAAGAGGTTGCCGTCCCGCTCATCCATCCATCGTCAGGCGCCTTGGAACTCGAATTGCAGGCGCACCGCAGCTTGCCGCCCGACACGCAAACGCTTCGCCTCGCGCTGCCGCAATTGCATGGCGGATCGAGTGGTCCGGCGGGCCTGATCCTCGTGCCGGACGACAACATCGAACTGACGCCCAACAACGCCCGAAGCGAAGGACTCGTGCGTCAACCGTCGGCCCCCTTCCGCGAAAAACTGCCGAAACGTCAGCAAGCCCCGTTGTATTATCGAAGCACCGGCGGCCAAGCGGTTTTCGTCGCCGACCTGCGCGTCCATCAACGACGCATCACGGTCGACGCGGCCTCGCAAGCCACGATCGGCCACGGCGAGGTCAACGTCGAGCAACGATTCTCCTACGCCATCGCCTACGAGCCGGCCGATCAACTGACGCTGGCCGTGCCCGGTCCGCTGGCGTCGCTCCGGTCCGCGCGTATTTTGTGCGACGGCAAGCCGCTCGCGCCGACGGCCCTGTCCGAAGATCGCCCCGGCAAAGGTTCGTCGCCTTCGCTGGTCCGCATCGCCTTGCCCGGCCCTTGCATCGGAACCTGCGAACTGTCGCTGCGCTACTCCGTGCCCGTCGCCGAACCAACGCCGACCCAGTCGACCACGCTGACCCTCCCGCTGGCGATGCCCCGCGACGGAACCCTGCTGTCGAATGCGCTGACGATCCAATCGCGTCAGGGGCTGCGAACGATTTTGCGCAACGACGGCGTTTGGACCGCCACGCCGCGCGACACGGAGTCCAACGCCGACGCCCTGTGGCTGACCGCCGCGAGGCCGAGCCGACAAGTCGAACTGGACGTGCGCCGCTTGGCCGACGACGCCACCCATGCCGCCGTGATTGAACGGGCCTGGGTCCAATCTTGGCTCACCTCCTTCGCCCGGCAAGATCGGGCCGCGTTTCGCATCGTCACCGATCGCCGCCAGTTGGAATTCGAGATGCCCCAAGGCGCCGTGCTCGGCGAAGTCGTCGCGTTGGTCGACGGAACGCGCGTTCCGACCCGCACGACCGCCAATCGCCGGTTGCTGGTGACCGTGCCGGAAGGTCGCCCCGCCAATCGTTGCACCGTCGAACTGCAATACCATTTCGCCGAGTCCCGGCCGCCGTGCGGCTCGATGCAATTGGACTTCCCGCAACTGACGCCCAACGTGTGGGTCCGTCGATTCTACTGGCAACTGGTTCTGCCGGCCAACGAACACTTGCTGCGCAGCCCCGTCGGATTCACCGGCGAGTTCCAATGGGGTTGGAAGGGATACTTCTGGGGCCGCCGTCCGTTGCTCGACCAGCCGTCGCTGGCCGCTTGGATCGGCGTGGACGCGGGCGTGTTGCCGCCCGAACGGTCGAACGTCTATCTGTTCAGCGCGTTCGGCGACCTCGCGCAAGCCGACCTGCGCACGGCCGGCCGGACGACGCTCGTGCTTTTCGCCTCCGCCGCCGCGATGCTCGTCGGACTGCTGCTGATCTACGTGCCCGCGATTCGACATCCGGCGACGCTGCTGGCCGCCGCCCTCGCGTTGGGCGCCGCTGGGCTGATCGCTCCCGAGCCGACCCTCTTGCTGGTTCAAGCCGCAAGCCTCGGGCTGGTGTTGGCGTTGGTCGCCGGACTGTTGAAACGCGCCGCCGCGCGCCGACGACGTCGAACCGTCCTTCACGGCGATCTGTCCGACATCCGCGTCGAGGTCGGCTCCACCCGCACGATTCGTCGACCCTTGCCGCCGGTCGTCCAGCCATCAACCGATTGGATGCCGGCGCCGCCGAAGCCGCCGACGGAGGACGCCGACCCATGAACGTCCGCCGATTGCACATCGCCGCCGGACTGACGCTCCTGATCGCCGCGGTTTTTACGGCCACGGCAAACGCCGACGACGCGATTCGGTTTCAACGGGTGATGGCGCCGGCCGACCGCGTTCAAGATTGGCCGATCGGCCGCGAAAAATACCTGCCGATGGACACCGCCGAGTTCGAGCGGTTGATCGACTCGTTGTCGCCGAGCCGGGCGGACGCGCCGGCGCCGCCGGGCGCCGCGGTCGTCGCAGCCGCCTACGAGGCCCGACTGGTCGGCGATGCGCTGCGAGGCCGGGCCGTCGCCGAGGTCGTCCTGAGCGGCTCGAAACCGGCTCGTCTGTGTTTGGATCCCTGCAATATCGCGTTCGGCCGTGCTGTTTGGGATCCGCCGGCTCAAGCGGCGTCCGACAAAACACCTCGCCCCGCCCTGTCCGGATTGACCGACCACGGGGCCATCGAAACCCTGGTGGAACGATCCGGCCGCTTGCGGTT
The DNA here is from genome assembly GCA_039698075.1 of Thermoguttaceae bacterium. Lineage (GTDB taxonomy): Bacteria > Planctomycetota > Planctomycetia > Pirellulales > Thermoguttaceae > JAJFVC01. The sequence goes on from JBDKTJ010000123.1 coordinate 16,392, forward strand.
CGACTGGTCGCTGGCCGGCCGCCGCGACTCGGCCAACGTGCTCGGTTTTTCATTCGAGTTGCCCAGCGCCGCGGCCCGCAGCTTGTCGTTGGAGCTGCCCAAGCAATTCACTCCGTCGCTCAGCGAAGGGCTCGTCGTCGGCAGCCAACCGGCCGGCAAGGGATGGACGCGCTGGCAAATCGAATTGGGCGGATCGCGTCGATTCCGTTTGCGGCTGCTCCCGCTCGGCGCGATCGGACGCCGTCCGCAGTTGGCCCTATTGCGCGAATCACGCACCTACGACTTTTCGCCGCGCGGACTGGAAGTCTCGGCCCAGTGGCGGCTGCAAGCCTACAACGTCCCCCTGCAACAAATCACCGTGCTGCTCGACCCGGGCCTTGAATTGATTTCCGCCCGCTACGGCGACGCGCCGCTGTCGTGGTCCGCCGTCCGACTGCCCGACGAAAGCGTCAAAATCGTCCTGACGCTCTCCGAACCCGTCAACGACGTCGAGCGGGTGATCCGACTCGGCGCGGTCAGCCGTCCGACCTACGATCGCCTCTGGCGTCTGCCGAGAATTCGCGCGGAGGGCCTGGTTTGGCAGGAAGGCAGCTTGGCGCTGACGGTCGTCGAGCCGCTGGTGATCAACCACGTCGCGCCGATCGGATGCGCGCAGACGGGCGCGAGCTCGTTGTCGTCGCCGCGCGTCGGCGAGTCCTTTCAGTTCCAAGCCTTCGATCCGGACGCGACCATCGACGTGACGCTTTCCCATCGTCCCTCCGCGCTCGAAGCCGTCAGCGCCACGGCGATGGACTTGAGCGACGAGGAAGCCGTGGCCCGCATGACCGCCGACTTCCGATCGACCGAAGCGGCCCGGTTCTCGCTCGAAGCCGATCTGGCCCGGCGATGGCGCATCGACGCCGTCCGTTCCAAACCATCCGGCGCCGTGGCCGATTGGAATCTCGAACGCCGCGCCGACGGCGGCCAACGATTGCGGATTCGTCTGAGCGAGTCACTTTCGTCCGAAAAACCGCTCCGGCTGAAAATCACCGCCCGGCGGCTTTTCGCGCCGCGGCTCGAACAACTCGTCGGCGACGACCTGCCGCCGCTGCGGTTTCGCGACCTCACCGACGAAAAGCGATTGGTCGCCGTTCGGACCGCGGGCGCCAACGCCGTCCGACTCTCCGGCGATGAGCGTCTCAACCGAATGGACCTTGCGCGACTGTCCCCGGCCGAACGCGAATTGTTCGCCGAACCGCCCGGCGATTTGCTGTTTGAGTCCAACGAAGCGTCCGAACCGCTGATGGTTTCGCTCGTCGGCCAAAAACCGAACTACGACGCGGCGGTCGACGTCGACGTGGCGGTCGGGGCCGTTGCAATCCGCGAAACCTGCCGCATCCGCTGCACCGTCGTCTCGGGCCGGGTCGATCGCGTGCCGGTCCTGTTTTTTCCGCGACGCGAGGGCCCCGTCCAATGGTCGCTCGACGGCGACGCGACCGATCGAGGCGTCTCCGCCCGACGCTGGTCCGCCGCCGAACTTTCGGCCGCCGGCTGGGACGCCTCGCTGGAAGTCTGGGAACTGTCGTTCGCCAAACCCCAAAGCGGAACGTTCGAGCTGACCGCTCGACGCCAAACGCCTTGGAACGGCCGGCAACCCGCCACGGTCCTGCTGGCCGCTCTGCCCGAAGCCTCGCACCAGCGCGGCTCGCTCGAATTGAGCAGCCTCGACGCGACGCGGCTGAACGTCGACAATCGCCGCCTCGCTCCGCGGCTGCCGACGGTCCCGGCGACCGATCGTTCGTCGTCGGCTCGCCTCGCCTACCGCTACGATCCGTTGCGCGACACCGTCGACGGCACGTCCGCCGCGGTGCGCGTTCTCGACAGCCGCGAGTCCGATTCGGCCAACGCCTGGATTTGGGAAAGTCGTTTGGAGTCGTGGTTTCCGCCATGCGGCGTCGCACGCCATCGAGCCGCCTACGACGTGCAAAACGCGGGCCGAAAGTCCCTCCGACTCGTCATGCCCTCCGGCGTCCGACGCGACGACCTTCGCCGCGTTTCGATCGACGGCGACCCGGCCACGTGGCAATGGACCGACGGACGCCTGACCGTCGCGCTTCCCGCCGGTTCAAAATTTTTGAGCCTGATCGTTCATTGGACGGCGGCCGCTGATCCGCTCGGACGGGTCGCCGCGCTCAGCCCGTCGTTGCCCGAACCCGACGTGCCGACGCTTCGACGCCGATGGACGGCCTGGGCCCCGCCCGGCTACGAAAACATCCGTTGGAGCCAGACTCCCTTGCCGTTGGGCGAGGCGAACGGTCAAGAGATGGACTCGCCGGGCTGGACTGCGTGGCGATTCGACTTGCCGCCGGAGGCCCCCGTGGTCTTGCGCGTCATCCACACCGACTCGATGTGGTTGGCCAGCGCCGTCGCCCTGATGTTGGCCGCCGCGCTGAGTTGCTGGAAAGGCGTCGCTCGCCCCGTCGCTTGGATCGCCTTGCTGCTCGGTTTCAGCACCGCCGTGCTGGTGTTGCCCGACGCCTACGCCACGATCGCGTTGGGCGGACTGCTGGGAACGCTCGTCGGAATGGCCTGGCGTTGGACGCGCCGTCGACAAGCCGCCGCCGATCCCTCAAGCGTTTTGCGGAACTCCGGCAACACCGTGACGATGGCGTTGCCGATCAAGATCGCGCTGGCCGCCGTGGCCTTGATGCCGTTCTCCGGAAGTCTTTTTGCGGCGGAATCGACGAAACCCTATCGCGTGCTGGTCCCGATCGACGCCCAAAAGAAACCGGTCGGCGACAAGGTCTTCGTGCCCGAGCCCCTCTATCAAACGTTGTATCGTCACGCCGCAACGCCCGAAAAATCGCAGGGCTGGCTGATCGTCCGCGCAACCTATCGCGGCGACCTGACCTCCGACGCCGTCGCGCAACGCTGGACGGTCGACGCCTTGCGCGCCCAATACCAATTGCACGTGTTCGGCCACGCCACGCGCGTGCGCATCCCGCTGTGCTCGCGCGGCGGCAGCCTGCTGCCCGACGGCGTCCTGCTCGACGGCCGCCCGATCGAACCGCAATGGGAGCCGGACACGGGCCTGCTGGCCTTTGACGTCGCCGAGCCGGGCGATTATCGCCTCGACGTGTCGTTGCGTCCCACGCCGCTCGGCTCCGGGCGCTCGTCCGGCTTCGATGTCGCAGTGCCGCGCGTGCCGATGGGCCAATTCGAACTGTCGCTGCCCGACAATGCGCCGTCGATCGAAGTCACGTCCGCCTGCGGCGCGGTCCGGTTCGAAAAGAAGCCACTCCGAATGATCGCCGAACTCGGCCCCGCCGATCGACTGGCCGTCCGGTGGAGCGACAACGCGCCGCCCTCGGGCCCCGCCGTCGACGTCGAACAATACGTCTGGCTCCGATTGCAGCCGGGCTCCGTCGTCGCGGCCGTCAAGTTTCGGCTTCGCGTTTTGGAGGGCCAACTACAACAACTGCGGCTCTCCGTCGATCCGCGATTGCGGCTGCTGCCGTTGTCGGGCGACGATCCGCCGACCGTGCACGCGGGTCCTGAAACGGGCCAGTCGCGGCTGATCACCTTGCATCTGCCTCGCCCCGTCGCCGATCGCACCGCGTTGGAAGCCACGTTTTTGCTCAGCGGAGCCACCGGCGTCGGCAACTTCCGCCTTCCGCGCATCGAGGTGATCGACGCACGCTACACCAAACGATGGATGGCCGTGAGCGTCGATCCGGCGCTCGACCACGACGAACCCGCCGCCTCGCCGCTCGAAACTGTCACCGCGTCCGACTTCCTCAAAGCGTGGGGATCCGCCTCCGCAAAACCTTACGCGGCCTATCGCCTGCCCTCGGGCGAAGTCGACTGGACCGTCTCGACGCGCCCGCACGAACCGCGCAGCCAACTCGCTCAAGTCGTCACGCTCAGCTTCGATCGCCGCCGCGTGGACCTCGGATTGGACGCCCAAGTGACCACAGCGTCCGGCTACCTGTTTCAATATCGCCTGGCCGCGCCGGTCGGGCTGCACATCGAAGACGTATCGTTGCGGGAAGGCGACGTCGAGCGGGCCGGCCGTTGGGCGCAGGACCCCGACGGCGTCATCACCGTGTTTTTGAACAGCGCGGCCTCGGGCCAGCAGCGACTCACGCTGCGCGGCTGGATGCCGGTGTCGCCGGGAACGCCCACGGCCTTGCCTCGGATCCGCATCCAACAGTGCGAACGCCGCGACTCCGTGGTCCGCGTGTTTCAACGGCCCGGCGCGTCGGTCGTCCTTCGCGGCGGCTCGAAACAATCCGGCGCAGGTCCGACGCCCAGCGAAACCGCCCGAACCGACCTCGGACAATTCCTCGGCGCCTTTGCCGACAACGGCTCGAAATCGCCCGACGTCACCGTGACCGTCGAACGCGAACGTCCGCAACCCGACGCCAAGCCGACGTCGAACGGTCCGCCGATGGCCGCCCGATCGCAAGCCGCCCAATCCGATCCGCGGCCCGACGCGCCGGACCGTCACCGAGGCTGCGTCCGTCTGGCCGATCAAACCATGGTGCTCCGATCCGACGGCGGCGTCTATGGCACGTCGCTGTTCGACATCGAGCCGAACGGCGCGGACCAATGCCCGCTGAACCTGCCCAAGGGATATGACCTCGTTCAGGCGTCCGTCGAAGGCACGCGGGTCTCGCCGCACAAGTCGAGCGGCGGCGATTGGCGGCTGCCCTTGGTTTCCCAACAGTTGCCCCAACGAATCGAAGTGGTCTTTCGTTGCGAGCCGACCGAGGCGATTCCCGTCCGTCGCCGCGAACTGTCATCGCCCACACTCGGCGACTGGTCCGTTCGCCAAACGCTCTGGACGGTGATCGGCCCGTCGTCGTGGACCATTCAGCGGTCGGACAACGCGCCGACCGTCCGTCCATGGCGACAAATTTATATCCGAATGAACAACGAGGCGGCGATGCTTCGGGCGGCCGCCGCTTCCGACGATCTCGATCAATCGCGGCCGTCATGCCGGGCTTGGATGCGCCGTCTGGCGGTTTCGTTGGCCGCGCTGCGCGAGCAACAAGCCGGCGACCGCGATCCGGGACTTGCCGGCGCCCGGCGCGAAGCCGACCTCGTCGAACGGAACGTCCAACAGACGATCCAGCGGCTTCAGATCGCCAAGTCGGAAAGCCAAACCGCCGAGGAATCCTGGACCGACGGCCCCACCGAAACGCTGCACCACGCCGCCTCCTCGGCACTCTACTGCTCGATGGCCGGCCGCGTCGACCGGCTGACGCTCGACGGTCGCCCGATCGGTCGCGGCGGATGGATTCACCGGCTCGACGCGATCGTCGCGTGGCTGGTGCTGGCCGGTCTGGTCGTGGTCGTTTTGGCGTCTTGGCGACGAAGGACGCGGCTGGCCAAATTGTCGCAAGTGCAGTAGGCGAAAATCCGCGACCGGCGAGAAAAGCCGCTCCAGGCGTTGGCGTTGCCCGTTTTGGGCCCCCTCACGGGTTTTCGGCCAGCTTACCCATTTTGTATTGGTGATCGAACGGACTTATGTTATATCAACCACCAATCAAACTTGCGTGCCGCCTGTCGGACGCTTCGCCGAGGCAGGCCGGTTTGCACCGGAAATGGCATTGCGGGCTTGGTTGACCGAGAATCCGAGTCGGGATGCGCAGCAGGTCCGCGGGACTTGGAGCATTCCGACGCCGTGCACGGAAGCCGGCAGCGATCGAGGACGCGGGATTCTGTTTTCTGGCCGACAAGGAAGGAGGCCGATATGCAGATCGAGCAAAAGCAAGAAGTGCGGGTGCAAATCCGTTGGATGATCCGCCGCGACATGGCCGAAGTCATGGCCATCGAGCAGGAAAGTTTTGAGTTCTCCTGGCTCGAAGACGATTTCGTCCGCTGCTTGCGGCAACGCAACTGCATCGGCATGGTCGCCGAACATGACGACCGGGTCGTCGGCTTCATGATCTACGAGCTGCATAAGAGCCGCATCCACGTGCTGAACTTTGCCGTGGCCGAAGCCTATCGTCGCCGCGGCGTCGGCAGCCAAATGGTCGCCAAACTGACCGCCAAACTCTCGATGCAGCGACGAAGCCGAATCGTGCTGGAAGTCCGCGAGACGAACCTCGGGGCGCAATTGTTTTTCCGCGAGAATGGTTTTCGGGCCGTGTCCGTGCTGCGAAGCTACTACGCCGACACGCCGGAAGACGCCTACATGATGCAGTTTCGCCATCGCCCCGAGCGCGCGCCGCTGCTGGAATCGAATCGCTTCACGCGACTGGCCGGCTGACGACGTTTCCTCGCGCGGTCGTTTGCAGACAAGCTATCGTCTTCTACGTGTTCTACCTTGGAAGTGCGCGGTTACGCCACCGTTTCGCCGATTTTCTTGTGAAATCGCAAGCGATTGGAACGTCCCAAGGGAAACGACCCGCCGTTTTCGCGGAAGAGCCGCCACGCATTTTTCCAGTTGGGATACGCATTACACGGCGATCTCGACCACTTCCATCGCCGGCAAATCGACGATGGCCAGCGACGGCCGAGCCGTTCGAGCCAACGCGCCGGGGTTGAGCACCAACGTCCGGCCCTCGTAGCCCTTCGAAAACGCATGCGTGTGCCCGTGACACACCATGTCCCAATGCCCGGACGTGATCGTCTGCCGCAGCAGCCGGACGTCGTCGCCGTGCAAAAACGCCACCTGACGCCCCGCAATCGCCAACGAACCGATCGGCTCGTGCAACGTGTGTTCCGGGGCGACGATTTCCTGACGCAGCCGGCCGAGGTCGTCCATGTTGCCGTGGACGAAATGCGACGGAATTCCCTTCAACAACGCCGCGATGTCCTCGCCGACATCGCCGCAATGGATGGCCAACTCGATCCGCAGATCTTGTAAAATATGCACCGCGCGCTGAACAACGCCGACCTCGCCGTGTGTGTCGCTGAGCACACCGATTTTCATGAGACAATCCCTGATGTCCGACTCGTGATGTCTGGGTCTCGTGGAAACAGCGGGGAGAGCACGTCGAAAGACAGCCCGCGCCCCCATCAAACAAGAGACTCCTCCTCCCTCCCCAAGAACTTCCGCATCACTCACCGGCTTGCATGTCAAAAAACCGGAAGACGCTTGGGGGGGAATAATTACCCATATTATCGGTCGAAACCAAGAAAAACCTTGCCCTTTGCACGCAAGTTGACTTTTTGCGCAAACGGCAAGGTTCGGATTGTGGCGATGCTACGGCGATTAGGGTCTAAGGGCACAGGGCGGCGGAACCGCCAACCAATACGAGTGCTCGATTGGTTCCAAAGCGCCCGACCGATTACCGGAACTGCTGGCACCAAAAAATCGTGCCGCTGGCCGTGCGAAACGCGGCGACCCCGATCGTTCGATAAACGCCGCTGAGGATATTGGCGCGATGCCCCGACGAGTTCATCCAGGCCTGGACCACGTCGCTGCTATGCGGTTGGCCCATCGCAATGTTCTCCGCCACCGGCTGCGACGTGTGGACCATGTTCTGGCTCAAAGTCATCCATTCCGCATGTTCCCGAGCCGTTTCCATCAGCTCCTTGTCGACCTTCAGCGGCGGCAGCCCATACTGAGCCCGCTCTTGATTCGTGTACGAAACAATGTTCGCCTCGATGGCCCGCAGCTTGACTCCGTCGACCTCGTGGTTGGCCGATTCCAACTTGCCGGGCGACGTCGCCCGTTCCGAAATTGGCCGACCTTCCGCCGCGATTCCCCGCTGCGGAGTCATTACCACACTAGCCGCAAGAACGACTATTGCGCCAAGAATCTTTTTCGTTACGTTCATGAAAATATCTCCTTCGCTAAGACAACTCGGACAGGGGGGATTGCTCGCCCTCGACGACGAATGGCCATGCGACCTGGCGGAAAAAAGCCGCGCCGGTCGGGGCCAATTCACACGGATTCCGATTCAAAACAGCGTTTCTCGGTGAGAAAACCAGCCTGTTTTCCCGAGGGACCCGCAGGCGGCAACGCGCAAGTTTTTGAATCTAATTGATATTAGACGTCCCACATGGGGTGTCTGGTTATTCGCAACGCATCCTGCGATAAACTAGGCATCCTACGGAGACCATTCCGGTAGGAGCCAAGAGGATAGCAGACCCGTCGTGAATTGCAAGAGGGTGGCCGGCGTCGACTGAAGCACCAGGTCGCCGTCAAAAACCGTCCGAGGGAGAGTTTTCTTGTAGGGTGCGTGCTTGCACGCACCTTGATGAGATTTCTCATCTTCGCGAAGGATCGTGTGATTCCGCGTGCGTGCAAGCACGCACCCTACAAGGCTACCAACCTTGATCGCTTGGAGATTCTTGTTGGTCGCGTCTTAAAACCCGCAGAAGCCCGGTCCAAAGCCAAAACCACGCAAGCCGCGAACAAGAAAACACGCAAATTAGGTAATGTGTTCCCGTTTCGAATCCCTAGTGCCCTCATAGGCAACCAATTTCGTGATGTCTCCCCTCATGCCTTCAAAATTACCGGCCCATGCGATTGGCTCGACGATTTTTCCGTCGTAGCCGGACTGAAAGAGAGCCTCGCAAGAACGTCGCGGGTAACGCGCTAACCGCGACTCATAAAAGCTCCGATAAACGTCGTTGTGGTCATCATAAAGGGTAAAAGGTAACCATTGCCATCCAAGCTTATCCCGATCTCGAATGTCGATGATCTCCAAACGATGAATCAACTTGTGAGACTCTCCATCCTTCCAGGCGGCCTTGAGGGTAGCCATTGCTTCTTGATCTGTCGTTGGCGCGCTATAGCCAAATATGGTGATGATAAGCGCCCGCGAAATGAACTTGCGAAAATCCTCCCATTGAGAGACTAGGTAAGGGTCGTTCGCGTAGTTCTTCTTTTCGACGGGATAGAGTAGACGTGTTGGAGTCACATTGTTTGCGCCACAGCCAAGGCAGGTCTCGGCTTTTCGCGTCGCGGTATGGCACTGCTCGCAGAATGCGACACGGACATTGCCGTGCAGGTGAAAGATGTTGGGCAAGTTGGACGGGGGCACTATGCCAGCAACGCGCATGTAGGCATCAGCAAGGAAGGGGTCCCAATTGAACGTGAAGATTGCGTCCTTGCCACGCAACGATAACAACAGCAAGTCGTAGATCGTTGGATAATTCGGTAGGATCAAGTGGTTGAAATAGTCTTCAACACAATTTTCAATCTTCTGGACCAGCGATGATTGTGGATCGGAGGCGTGGAGGCGACTGTACAGGGACTCAAAACCGATGGTTGGATCGTGGCCCGCACCGGCAATAAGGTCGTTCAGTTCAAGTATTTCGACCAAGTTTGCCATCACGGGGAGTCGCCTCCCCAAAGCATCGCCGTTGGGGCAGGCTGCAACACTGGCACCCGCTCCCAATATCACGACATGTGGCTCAATGCGGCGGCATCGCAACGAAATAAGGTCATCCTGTGTAACATCGTATCCCACAATTCACCTACTCTGGAGGAAAGATCAAAGGGGGTCGATCAAAGGGGGTCGGGAGTCTTTTGTGTCGTCGCCGAGGGCACGATACGCCTCTCCGCCGCCTGGTGACTCGCAATCGTCGTAGCATGTGCAGAGAATATCAATCCACTACAATCCTGTCAACGAAAAGACTCCCACTCCCTTTGATCGAACCCGAGCCCACGAAAAATGCCCGAAAATCAGGTCGGTAGTCCATAGGTCAGACACTTCGTGCCTGATATGATGTCCGATCTCGTGTTGAAAGAGTCAGGCACGGGGGGTGCCTGATCTACGTACCTATGGCCGGGTAAAAACACGGAATCGTTGGCGAACGACGTGATGGACGAGGAGGATGAGCTCTGACGGCGATTGGCGTGCGCCGCCGCTAGTCGACAAACTCGGGCACGACTAGCTTCGGAATTGCGCCGGCTCGATAGCCTTCTTCCAAAAGCCGCGCGACGGCTTGACGGCCGACCGGACCGAAATCGAGCGTCCAGTGATTCACGTACATCTCGACAAACTGGTCCGCCTTCGCTCGATTCAGACCTCGACCGAAACTTAGCGCGTGGCTCAACGCCTCGTCGCGATGTTCCAGGCCGAAGTTGATGCTTTCTCGCAACAAACGATGCACGTCGTGAATCACCTGCTCGCCCAGATCGCGGCGGATTCCGTTCGCCCCCAACGGCAACGGCAGGCCCGTGCGTTCGAACCACCACTGGCCCGTGTCCACGACCAGTTCAAGCTGCTGATCGGCGTAGGTCAGTTGGCCTTCGTGAATGATCAGTCCGGCGTCGATCGGGCGGCCCTGGTATTGGCCCGCAGCGACAACGTCCAAAATCTGGTCGAACGGCACGAGCACGTAATCGAACGGTCGGCCGAGGCAAAGCTGCAAGGCCAAGAAGGCCGTGGTGCGAACGCCCGGCACCGCGATCGTTTTGCCGGCCAGATCGGCGATCGAAAGTTTTCGCCGGGCCACGACCATCGGTCCATAGCGGTCGCCCATGCTCGCGCCGCAGGAACAGAGCATATAGCGGTCGCTCAGGTAGGCGTAGGCGTGGACGCTGACGGCCGTCAGTTCGAGTTCGCCTTTTAGGGCGCGTTGGTTGAGCGTTTCGATATCGACCAACTCGTGGCTGAAACGATATCGGCCCGTCGGGATCTTGCCCTTGGCCAGGGCATAGAACATGAAGGCGTCGTCCGGGTCGGGACTATGGCCGACGCGGATGGGCAGGGGCTCATCGGTGGGATGGGGTTTTTGCTGATTCACGAGCCCATTATCAAGGATCGTCGTTGCAAACTCCAGGGGGGGCGGTCGCCGAATCAGGAAACGCCGTGGTTCGACGTCTCGACCGTGGCCGGCAGCGACGAGCTTCTGCGGTGGTTTTCGCGCTGGATCGCCTCGTAAACCTCTTGGCGATGGACCGGAATCTCGCCGGGCGCCTGGATCCCAACGCGAACCTTGTCCCCCCGAATGTCGACAATCGTTACCACCACTTTGTCGCCAATCACGATGCTCTCATCGCGTTGCCGAGATAAAACAAGCATCGTGGGGCTCCTTCCGAGGGTGATGGTATGGATAGGGGGACGCGCAAAATGGATGTATGCGTAGAATATATCGGCTGCGGCAATCTACGGCCAGTAGAAAAACTAGAATAAATAGATGGAGTCTTGTGCGTTCTTCGCTGAGTTGACCGGCCATTTTGGCGAAGTTAGAATGAAGATTCCAGGGTCGAACTGGGCTTTTCTTGATCGGGCGTTCGTCCCAACAGCGATCCGACGTTCTTGCCGGATGGAACGGCGATTTTGAAGTGGGTTCCCCTCGGTTCAGTCAGATTTCTTCATGAGTGACTCGGCCTCCGACGCTCGAAAAGACAGCACGGCACAGCCCTCCAGTGGGGCAGACGGCCTGCGTGACGAACGTTCGACGTCGGTTCCAAAAACGCCAGACTTCGCGAGCAAATCGGCGACATTGAACCCAAAAACGCCGGGCGCGGCCAGTGAACCGGCGACGACCTTGAATCAACAAACGCCGCTGATTGTGACCGATCAGCCAACGATCATCACCGGCCGCAACCCGATGCCCGCGCCGGCGCTGTCCGATTCGACCCATCGAATTCTCGAAGGCCGCGTGATGCCGGGCGATCGGCTGGAGCATTTCGAGTTGGTCGAGTACGTGGGCGGGGGCGGAATGGGCCGCGTGTTTCGGGCGTTGGACACGCAGTTGGGGCGGACGGTCGCCTTGAAAGTGCTCACGCCCGAGCAGGCCGCCGATCCCGACGCCTTGCAACGATTTCAGAACGAGGCGCAGTCGTCGGCTCGGCTCGATCACGACAACATCGCCCGGGCGTATTACGTGGGCGAAGATCGCGGGCTGCACTTTATCGTGTTCGAGTTTGTCGAGGGTGAGAACGTTCGGACGATGGTCGAACGTCGCGGTCCGCTGCCGTTGGCCGAGGTGGTCAGTTACACGTTGCAAGTGGCCGAGGCGCTGGCCCATGCCCACGCCCGGTCGGTGGTCCATCGCGACATCAAGCCGTCAAACGTGTTGATTACGCCCGAGGGCCGGGTGAAATTGATCGACATGGGGTTGGCGCGGCTTCGGACCGCGGATCCCGCGGCGGCGGAGTTGACGGCCAGCGGAGTGACGCTCGGCACGTTCGATTACATTTCGCCGGAACAAGCCCGGGATCCTCGCAACGCGGACATTCGGAGCGACATCTATTCGCTCGGCTGCACGGTGTTTTACATGCTTGCCGGTCAGCCGCCGTTTCCGGAGGGCACGGTGTTGCAGAAGCTTTTGCAGCATCAGGGCGATGCGCCGCCGGACATTCGCCAGTCTCGTCCCGAACTGCCGGACGAGTTGGCTCGCGTGTTGGGCAAGATGATGGAGAAAGACCCACGCCGTCGGTATGCGAATCCGACGGAGTTGACCGCCGATTTGCTCTTGCTGGCCGATCGGATCGGATTGCGGCCGGTGAGCCCGTCGAGCCGCGTGTGGCTTGTGCCGCAAGAGCCGTCCACGTCGTGGATGCGTCGACATCTGCCGTGGTTGCTGCCGGTGGTCGCGTTGGTGGGCATCGTCGTGCTGTTGGACCGATATTGGCGTGACGACGAGCCTTCGCCGCCGGTCCAGTCGGCCGGATCCGGACTGAAATCGCCGCCATCGCCGAATGGAAAGCGAATCGACGCATCGGCGGTCAAGAAGAACAATGCGTCGCCCGAGCCGAAAACAGCGGAACAGACCGTTCCATCGTCGTCGGCGCTGACGTTGGGGACCGCGACCGTGACGACGGTGCTGCCGCCGCCTTCCGATTCGCCGCCGGAAACGTCGATTGAGTCGTCGTTTTCAATTTTGTCGCCGGCGCGGCGCGTGGGAACGTTGGTCGTGTGCGCTAATCCGCACGGCGACGAGCAGTATGCGACACTCGAAGCGGCCTGCGCGGCGGCCAACGACGGCGACGCGATCGAACTGCGATTCAACGGGCCGCGCGAGGAGCGGCCGCTGAAGATCGGCAATTTGAATTTGACGATTCGGGCGGGCGACGGTTTCGCGCCGGTCGTGGTGTTTCGGCCCACAAACGCCGACCCGGTCAAATATCCGCGCAGCATGTTCATGCTTGGAGGCGGCCGACTTACGCTGGTCGGCGCGGCGTTCGAGTTGCACGTGCCGCACAACGTTCCGGCCGACAATTGGTCGATGTTCGAGACGCAAGGCGGCGCGCTGATCCGGCTGGAGCGATGCTGGCTAACGGTTCAAAACGTCTCGGCCAAAGGAACGGCGTACCATCAGGACGTCGCCATGTTTCGCGTCCGATTGTCGCCCGACGCCGAGATGGGCGCGGAGGGGGCGCCGTCCGCCACGCCGCTGGCCACCATCGAAATGGCCGACAGCGTCGTGCGAGGCGAGGCCGACGGTTTACGCGTCGAAGACGTTCAGCCGGTCCATCTGACCGTGGACGACGGACTGTTGATTCTCGGCGGCCGGCTTCTGTCGGCGGGCGGCGGCGCAACGGCCCCGAAACTCGACGAAGTGCTGCGCGTCGAATTGCGCGACACGACCGCGCTGGCGCAGAGCGGATTGTGCTGGATGGTCAACACGACGTCGCGCCCGCATCAGTTGACCGCGCAGTTGGTGGCGACCCACAGCATCCTGATGGTTTCGTCGGGCTCGCCGTTGATCGAACAAGAAGGCTCGGCCAGCGTGGAAGATTTTCGCCAGCGATTCATTTGGAACGGCGACCGGAACTTTTACCAAGGGGTGAGCGCGTTTTGGACGATTCGGAACATCGACTTCGAAGCGCCGCCGGAGACGATGGACTTCGAGGCATGGGAAACCTACTGGGGCCCGTCGCGCGAGATCCAGCCGAGCGTCGCCCGATTGAAGTGGCGTCGACCGCCCGCCGCCGATCGGCCGTTGCACGCGTGTGGCCCTGGCGATTATACTTTAGACAGTTCGATGTTTCGAGATGCGGCCAGCCAGCCCGGTTGTCGACCCAATCGGCTGCTGAGGCCCGCGTCGGGCGGCGTCGGCGCCAAATCGGTCGGCGACGTGAAAGGCCGAGCGGATTGAGCGTCGGACCGTCGTTTTGGGAGATTGATCAGTTTTGGGCGATTAGCTCAGTTGGTTAGAGCGCCACGTTTACACCGTGGATGTCGGGGGTTCGAGTCCCTTATCGCCCACTGGTCAGACTCGTTGACAGCCGTTGTCCGCGGGTCTTTTTTATTGACTGGCAAAGCACTTACGGCAACGGCGTCGGTCATGGCCGGTCTTTTGGTTTCATCGGCCATCTTGTCCAGAATTGACCCCAATATGCTCGTTTTGCCGGCAGTTGGTGCAAACTTTGGTGCAAACTGGCAAGGCATCGAATCGTCGGTCCCCGTTGCACTTACGACGTTTGCTGCCGTTTGCTTTCCGTCCCTGAGAGGTAGGGGCGGCAACGATTCCACGGCCCCGGCCACATCCAACAGCTTGGGATCGGTGTAGACGTTCATCGTCAGGTCGATCTTGCTATGACGCATTGCCGCTTGCGCCGTTCGCGGTGCCACGCCCGCTTTGCTCAACAGCGTGCCGAAGGTGTGCCGCAAGGCATGAACGTCAACCGTTCGGCCGCGTTCATCCCGAGTGTCAATCTTCCACTTGCCCGGCGAGACTTCCACCCGGCGAGCAATACCGGCGGCGACAAGATCGCGGTCAAGGATTCGGACCAGCCCGGTGGGAACGGTAAACAAGGGCGTATCGGCCGGCAGCGTCGGCACGGTAGGCAACGACAGACAAGATTGCCCTTCTCGGTTCACAGAATCGCTTGCGTCGCGTTTTTTGCGTTTCTGGTGTTTCGAGTCGAAACGGA
>JBDKTJ010000124.1:0-1814 GCA_039698075.1 Thermoguttaceae bacterium
TGTGGCGATACTCGTGGCGACGTTTCCATTTCGTGTTCCTTGCGTGTGTGAAGGCGACTGTGACCACATACGCAAGCAGTTTACCCAAACCCCGCAGATCGCGCCAGTCGAAATTGTCACGCACCCGGGCGGCCCCAAACCCAAAAAAAAGATCGAAAAGCATCGACGGCGAGACTACCGCTGCGGCGAAAACAGCGGTCCCAGCTCCAGCCGCTTCATCGGCAACGCCGACGAAGGGCAGCGGCCGATGGCCAGATGCAGCGTTAACGCGGACGGCTCGAAAATCATCGTCTGCACGGTCATCCGGCCCCTGTTCACTTCGTCCATCCGACGGGCCACTTCAGCCACATCGAGCTGGTCGAGCTTGCGGGCCTGGATCAGCTTGCGATAGCGATTGCACCACGGCATGAAGGCCAGCTCGTCGGTCCGAAAATGGTTCGTGCACGCCAGAATGCTGTCGCTCGAACGGCGCGTGGCGACGCTGCGCGGCGTCATCTCCAGTACGATGCTGTTGTGACGGTCGCACACGGCCAAACTAACGATCGTGCTCCGCTCGGTGGATCGCAACAGTTTTTCCGCTTCTTGAATCGTCGCACACTCCTCCAGCATCCTTCGAAAACAAAAGGCATAGGGGACGCCCTTCGGATTGACGACCGGCGAACCGTCGCGCGACAAAAACACCTCATGGACCGCCAGCGCAAGCCCCGCGTCGTTGATGCCCGACAAACAACCAAAAAGCCCGGGAAACCCAACGGCCGCGAAAGCATGCTTGCCCTTGGGCCGTTGCACCACGACCAGACTGTATCGGTCGAGCAAGCCGAGCGTGTAGAAATCGAGGTTGCGTCCGAACAGCGGGCCGCCGGTCGCGCTTTTTTCGGGCTCGACGATCAACGACGAGCACGAAAAACTGCCGCGATAGACGTCGGCCAACGTGTTGCCGAGAATGCCCATCTCGCGGTCCACGCCCGATCGTTCGGCGAACGCCAACATCTCGGCGCGATGCGCGGCGGGGATGTTCGCGCCAATCGCCTTGCTCATTTCCAGATATTTCGGCAATCGGTCCTCGTGGCCCGACTGCTTCAGCAACCGCTGCGGATATTCGATGATCCGGCCGACGACGTCTCCGATCAGGTCGGCTTTTTGGCGACCCATTTCTTTGGGCGTGCCTTCGACGCAAAGCACCGGCAGCCCGTTGATGTATTTCAGTTCGGCGGGCCCGGAACGCCGCTCTTGAAACGCCCGCACGTCGTCGGCGCGAACGCCCGCGGCCAACGACCACGCGATGGCGGCGAAAACAACGAGGCAAAGCAGGCGAAAACGACGCATGAAAAAAATCCAGGGCGAGGAACCGCATCGGGCCCGAATCCAAAAAATTATAGCACGCCGCGACCAGAAAGAAACCATGGCGGCGACCGAATCAAACGGCCACGCAGCACACGATGCTATTCTTCTTGAAGTTTGCTGCCGAATCCCCACAAAAGCCAGACGACAACGCCGACCACCGCGCCGCCCAAATGAGCCAAAGCCGCGACGTTGCCGACTCCCTGTCGTTGCAGGTAAACATAGAATAATTGGAGCACAAACCAAAAAAACAGGGCCCCAATCGCGGGAACGCGCAACCACTGGAAATAAAACCAATAGCGAAAAAGAAATCCTACCTTCGCGTGTGGAAATCGCAGGGCGTAGTAAGTTCGACTTTTGCACATTATGCGGCCATGGTGACCGCGTTTTCCAGTAGTTGTTGAATTTTTCGTAAGCCCGGGCCGTGTAGCGCCAGTGACAAAACTGTCTGTCGGATACAGCGGCGACGTAAG
>JBDKTJ010000125.1:0-2467 GCA_039698075.1 Thermoguttaceae bacterium
CGTATGTAGAGCCGTCCGCGATTGAAATGAACGACGACCACTAATCGAAACTTGTTCCCACCAATGTTGAATACGGTGCACCGGCCTACCTGATCCGCATTGGGATAAACTTGCCGAATGTCGGCGAACGACTCCCATGCGGCATGTTCGGCCACCCGATGCCAAGCCCGTAGCGGCTCTTTGGCCGCGGGCCACTCTTCCCAAAACTCCCGGAGCTTTTTCTCGGAGATGACGTGCATCCGTGCCACCTTGGTTATCGGTTCATCCGCTCTATTATTTCGCAAAATGCGAAAAAGTCAAGCCGAGATCGGAGCAAACCGGACCAAACCGGATTTTTTCAGAAATCCGGTTTGATTCGTCTGATTGCTCTAACTATCGTTCCTTCAACGAGTTGCGGTAAAGTCCGGTTTTCTTAGGGGAGGGTCCGGTTTGGTCCGGTCTGTGGTCTGTAGATGGCGCGTTTAGGCCGACGTAGATAACGCCGGGCAACGTGCCTCAGACCAAGAAAGGACTTGTTATGACCACCGCCACGATGCCCGAAAGGGCGACCGGCCGCAAACTGGGCGACGTGAGGGCCGTTGCCGAAAAGTTGGATTGTAGCCCCCGCCACGTCTACAGGCTGGCCGATGCCGGGCGCATGCCGGCACCACTTCGCCTTGCGTCCCTGGTCCGCTGGGACCTCGACGAAATCGACCGCTGGATAGCTGACGGCTGCCCCTCTGTCCGTCAAGCGAAAGGGGCCGGCCGATGAAATGCAACTGCAAGATACCGTGCAATCCATGCCGCTGTGGTGTGGCCGAAGGCGAATGCCGGAAAGCTGACGCCCTTGCCGTGCTCACCGCGAATCGTGAAACCGTCATTCGCCGGGCACAACGTGCCTTGTTGGCGGCAATCCTCGAAGCCGGATCGGCAACCGCCGATGACGTTCGGGCTCTGGTCGAACTACCGCCGGGGATCGGGCCCAAATGCTTCGGGGCCGTGCCATCACTGTTGGTTCGGGTTGGAATCATCCGGGCCGACGGTTTTGTTAAGACATGCCGGCCCAAGGCGCATGCTCGGCCCGTGACGGTTTGGACGCTGGTCGATCGACCGGCAGCCGAACGATGGCTGCGGGATCATCCCGATATGCCAGACCTCGAAAAAAGCGAAGGGGCCGCTGGCTCGCAAGGTGTTCTGTTTTCCCTCACGCAAGAAACCGCAACGCCGGCGGCTGGCACCGTCGGCGCTGCGAAATCCATTTTCTGATTTTCAATACGAAAGGAAATCGCGTCATGCGAAAATCACTGTCAGATATTCTACGCGCCGACCAGGGACGCTTGCAAGATGCCTGGGAACACACCCAAGCGGCTGAAGATTTTGGGGCACCACTGCCCGCTGGGGAGTACATTGCCCGAATCGTATCGGGCGAGTTGTTCAACGCCCGAACGAAGGGCACCGGCGGTTATAAGCTGGCCTTCCGCGTCTTGGAAGGCGACCACCGGGGCCGGCAATTCTGGCATGACATCTACTTGACCGAAGCTGCATTGCCGATGGCCAAACGCGACTTGGCCAAGCTCGGGTTAACGCGGCTCGAACAACTCGAAACGCCGCTGCCATCGGGCATCCGCTGCAAGGTGAAGCTCGCCCTTCGTAAAGATGACAACGGCGCGGAGTACAACCGCGTTCGGACTTTCGAGGTTATCGGGATCGACCCACCGGACGTGGACCCGTTTGCACCGCAAGACGGCCCTCACCCTAGCCCTCTCCCAAAGGGCGAGGGGACCACGCAAGAACCCCTTGCCGCCGCAACCGTGGCAGGGGGCGAACATGACGACTTATGATTGCCGTTTTGGCTTTCGGATCGTCGGCGGATGTTATGAGAACCGGCGGTTGGTGGATGCCGTCGCCGCGTTCTCGGCTCACGCCGCTGCCGATCCACGTTGCGAACCCGACAAAGAAAGCTATATTTCCGCGTTTCGGTTTGGTGAAGACTTCCGCCGACATCTCGAAGACAATCAGGGATCGACGGCCGGTTACTCGGGGCCGTGCTGGTCGCCGTGGCTGTGGTTCGACCTCGACAACGAGGAATTGCAGTATGCCCACAAAGACGCCGCCGCGCTGGCCGCGTTTTTGACGGAACGATACGCCATCGAACCGGGCGAACTGCTGGCGTTCTTTTCCGGCTCGAAGGGTTTTCATATCGGCTTGTCCACCGCGTTGTGGTCGCCGACGCCTTTGCTTGATTTCCATCGAGTCTGCCGGCGGTTTGCCGAAAACGTCGCCGAACTGGCTGCCGTGGCGATCGACACGGGCGTCTATGATCGTGTTCGGGCCTTTCGTGCGCCGAACTCTCGACACCCCAAGACCGGCTTGCATAAGCGGCGGTTGACGTTCGACGAACTCGCCGGGCCGCTTGACGCGATTCTCGAACTCGCCAAAACGCCGGCCGCGTTCGACATTCTGACGCCGCCGCAAGAAAATCCGTCGG
>JBDKTJ010000126.1:0-4646 GCA_039698075.1 Thermoguttaceae bacterium
AACCAAATAGTCAACCACGACCCTTTAAAGCCCGTGTGGCCCGTGATCAATGCCGAACGTCCGGAGAATTGTGTTGCAAGCGGCGGCATCACCACACCTTCCAGGGCGCGTTGCCCGAGTTCCAAATCCGATTGAGCACCTCGTATTCGCGATAGGTGTCCATGGCGAAGAAGAATCCCTCATGGCGATACGCGACCATCTGGCGGTCGGCGGCCAGTCGCTCGAGCGGCTCGTGTTCCATGACGCAACTGTCGCTGCCGTCGAAATAGTCGAACACGCGGCGATTGAAAACAAAGTAGCCGGCGTTGACCCAACCTTCCGTTTGCGGCTTTTCGGTGAATCGCCGCACCAGACCGTCATCGTCCAGATGCACCAGGCCGAACCGCGACACCGGCCGAACCGTCGTGACGGTGGCCAGTTTGCCATGCGCGCGATGAAACTCCAAAAGCCGCCCGATGTCGACGTCGGCCACCCCGTCGCCATAGGTGACCATGAACGTGTCTTCGTCGACGAAACGCTCGATCCGCTTGATCCGTCCCCCCGTCATCGTTTCGTTGCCTGTGTCGACCAGCGTCACTTCAAAACCGCGTTCCTCGTGGTCGCCGTGGTAGCGGATATCGTGGGCGTGACCGAGGCAGATCGTGAAGTCGTTGTTCATCGCCTCGTAGTTCAAGAAGTAATCCTTGATCATGTTCCCCCGATAGCCGAGGCACAAAACGAACTCGTTCAAATTGTAATGAGCGAACGTCTTCATGATGTGCCAGAGGATCGGACGCCCGCCGACCTCGACCAGCGGTTTCGGACGAAACTCAGTCTCTTCACGAAGTCGCGTCCCGACCCCCCCGCAGAGTATTACCGTTTTCATCGGCTCGCATCCCTATCCCAGAGGACAAAAATCCAGTTCTCTATTATGGCTCTCTGGAACGGTTTCGTCGAGCTTTTGGACAGAATAACCCAAATGGGTTACGCTACTCGGCTGATGCAACTTCGCGATAATGCCGAAGCAGCCCGGCCACTGCCGTTTGGATATCGAATTGTGACTCGATCCGACGTCGGGCGGCCTGCCCCAGCGCGGTTCGGCGGCCGGCGTCCGCCAACAGAGTCGATACGGCCGAGGCGAGAGCCGTTTCGTCATTGGGGGGGGTAAGCAAGGCCGACGGTTGCTCGTCCGGGAAGATCTCCGACGTGCCGCCGACCCGGGTGGCGACAATCGCCAGGCCGGTCGCCGCGGCCTCCAACAGCACCCGCCCCAACGGCTCCTGCCGAGCGGGATGAACCAGCAAGGTCCATTCCCGCAGCAATTGCGGCACATCGTCGCGGACCCCGAGAAAATGCACCCGATCGGCCAGCGGTTTCGGCAACTCGTGCAACTGGCGTTCAAACCGACGCGACTCCTCCTTGTCCGAGCAGCGACGTCCGACCACGAGCCAATGGACCTCGGGCCACCGATCGGCCAATTGCGACGCCGCGCCGAGCAGCAGGTCTTGGCCTTTGCGGAGTCCGAGTTGTCCGATCGAACCGATCAATGTCGCCTCGGGCGGCAGTCCCAGTTGGCGATGCAGAAACCCGGTCGGCGCTTGGGGCCGAAATTCGTCCAGATCGACGCCGTTGTAGAGCGTGTGGGTCCGCTGGGCCGACAAGCCTGCCGCCACGTGAAACGCTCGCGTGGCCTCCGACACGGCCAGCAGCCGCGTATGGCCGTTCAAGTCGGCGACGGCTTGGGCGCTCAATCGAACGATGTCGCGCAGGTGGCTGATGCTTCGGAGCCCAAGCTCTGACGCCACGGGCCCCGAAAGTCGCCCCATTGCCAGACTGTTCGCATGCAGCAGCGGCGGCCGGCGTCGGCGGAGCAACTCGGCCAACCGTTCGCGCAGACGCGGTTGCGACGATCGTGCGCCGTCCGGCCCGCGACATTCGAACGCGACCAGCTCGATGCCGCGACGTGCGATTGCCGAGGCCAAGGGCCCTTGCGACGGAGCCATCACCACCGGCTCGAAACCGCCCCGGCGAACGCCGTCGAGCGTGGCCAGCATCGACCGCTCGCCGCCGTTCAAGGTGGCGTATTCACAGAGCAAAAATACTTCGGGCGATTTCAAATCCGATCTAGGGATGAAGCGTGATTTTCAGCGGATTGGACACGGCGCCGTCGCCGCGGACTACCATCACTTCGGCCTCGGTGGGGCCGGTCAGCGTCAGGTTGGGCACGGTCCAACGCACGCCGAGATCGTACCAACCCAACAGTTCAGCGTCCATCGACCGGCCGCCGAGGGAGACCAGCAGCCGCCCGGGCTCGGGACCGAATCCTTCGCCGGCCAACACCAGATCGTCGCCGGGCTTGGCCGTGCCAGGCTCCAGATCGAACGCGGCGGGGTCCACCGGCAGCACCTGGGCCGGGGAGAGCCGAACGCCGTTGTTCGTTCGGTCGACGTCGCGAATTTCCCGGTTGGCGTCGACCAACACGTGCAGCGTGTCGAACGCCGCCGGCTGGCCCGAGGCGTCGCGGCCCATCGTATAAACGCCGACGGGCAACCGGACGTCGACGCTCTGAATTTCGCCGGGCCCGATCGAGCCGACGCGAACGCCGGCCTGCGGCAGATCGGCCGCCAAACGATTGCCGTTGCCGGCCAGCAGCAGGACGTTGAACGGATGCGAGATCGGCTGGTTGCTGTTGTTCCGGAACCACACGCGGTAGCGAGGCCCCTGGTTTTCTTCCGGATGGCCGGGATCGACGAACCGCACGGCCGCCAGTTGCAGATCCAACGCGGACGGTGCGACCACCACGGGCGGCAAATCAACCCAGGTGCCGCATTCGACCGCCGGCAGCGCGACGAACGCGGGCGGTTGCCAGTAGCCCCACGCGTCGCACGACTCATAAACCATCGGACGGCAACACACCGGACGCGGATCGAACGGCGGCGGACAGCGATAACGCCACGACCATTCGACCCACGAGTTCCACGCGGGATACCAGCACAAGCCCGCGAAAAACGCCGGGCCCCAGTACCGATACTGGAAACAGTTGCGCTCGTAGCCCGAATGAACCGGACCGTGATGGGAAAAGTTCGGATGCGGCTGATACCCTCGGCGTGGATCGTGGTGGAAGCGGGCCGCTTCGTTTTTCGGAGGCATCACATGCTTTTGCAGCTCCAGTCGCCGGGCCGCATCGCCCTTTTGCGACATGCGATACTGTTCGGCCAGCTTGAGCTGTTTGGCGGTATCGTTGGGCGCAAACCGATCCCAGCGGACGTCCTTCGCCCGGCGGTCGACCGGCGGAGTCGTCCGATCGCGTACAACGGTCGGCGGCGCGGTTTTTTTGCGATCCGGCTCGCCCAACCGTCGCCGCACGTCGGACGGCGTTGCGCGTTCCGTGTCGCGGACCGGCGGCTTCGTCTTGGCCGAATCGACGCCCGTCTTCCGATCGGTTGGCTTCGTCGCATCGCCCGAAACGACGCGGCGCGGCGGGGTCGCGTCGGTCTTTGGTTGCGGTCGCTCGGTTTTTTGATCGCGATCGGCGGCGCGGACCGAGATTTTTTGGTCCTGACGGCCGGCGGCCTCGGGCGGCTTGCGTTGGTCGGACGTTTTGGACGGAGTCTGCTGGACGGAGACCGTGGGGCGGCGTCCCGCGTCGGCGTCCTGACGCGGAACTCTCGGCGCGGCCGTCTCTTGACGCGAAGGTCGGTCGGCGGGCGCGGCTCGACGGACTGCCGGCGTCGAATCGCGGTTGGTTTGCTCACGGTTGACGCCGCGATTGTCATTGCGAGTATCGCGGGCAGGCGGCGCGGCGCGACTTTGCGGCGGATTGTTCCGTTGGTCGTTTCGGGCGTTGGTTTTGTTGTCTTGTTGATCCGAAGGCGACCGGGCTTCGGTCGGTTCGATGCCTCCGATCGCCGCCAATAGGGCGAGAACCAATGCCCAACAAAGCTCAGCGCGTCGCACACGTCCGACGGGAGCGGAACGGCCCATGATTCGACTCCTTCCTGAGATCAGTTTGGAACCTGTTTATACAAAGCGAGTTACGTTCGGTCAAGCGAACGGACGCCGCCCAACAAACATTAGGATTTTTTGAACCCTCGCCGAGCAGCGGTTGATTTTGTCGCCCCGGCATTTGCCTTTTGCTGGAACTGCGAGCTAACTTTTCACTAAAAGGGCAGACCTTGCAGGCAAATGGTCGATCGGTCGCCGCGCGGTGGACGCGATCGGCTGCCTGCGGAGGTGAATTGCCGGAACAATCGGAATATCCAGACCATCTTTCCTGGTTTTTGCATTCTGTTTTCCGGTAAAACCTTACGAAGAACACGCATATTGCCGATATTACGATGGAGACCCAGGCTGCCAAGGAACCTTGCCGCCGTGCGAGTGGACTGCTTGACCGCCTCGGAATCCGTCGTGAATCGACCACATGCCTGCAACGTCTTCCCGCCGTACCTTCCGTATCCCTCCAATCAAGACTGGCGACTGAGAAATGATCGAACTGCCACTTGCCGACCGCGTACTGACCGCGCTGGAACGCAACCCTTACATCGCCCGACGCTGCTTGCGGTTTGAGACCAATGCGGGCCGAGTCACGTTGCGGGGCGTCGTGAACACGTACTTTCAAAAGCAGATGGCCCAAGAGGCCGTTCGGCATGTCGATGGCGTCCATGAGA
>JBDKTJ010000127.1:0-8865 GCA_039698075.1 Thermoguttaceae bacterium
CGCTTCTACCGGATCTGCAATGTGAATATCACGGGCACTCATGGCAACATCCTGATACTGGTTTTAATCAAGAAATTACCAATTTAACCTATTCTTCGCAGTCGCGCCATAGGACTTTACTGCACCCAGCGGGGGCGCCGCACGTCGTCCGCGCCTTTATTTCGTCGGCCCTTGCATCCACACCTCGGCGTGGGCCGAAATGTCTTTCTGCGTCATTGCGGCGTCCAGCGTCAGCCCGCGAAACCAATTCAGCGGCGGCGCCATCGCATTCGCCGTCGCGTCGCCGGCCGTCGACGTCCATTGCGGCGACTCGCCCGGCGATTGACGCAAAACGTATTGACCGCCCAATGGGCAAACCAGTTTCGCGTCCAACAACGACTCCGCCACGTCGCGGCACTCGGCCGATGGCACGTGAAACTGCTGGTTCAGGGCCCAAAGCAGTCGAAGATTGCCGAGCGAGGTGGCCCGGGTGCGCGCCCACAGCAAGTCGTTCAACCGCGGAGTGATCGTCGCCTGGGAAACGTCGTCCACGCGCAGCCGAATTTGCGCCGGACGGTCCGCCTCGCGAAACGCCAACTGCGGCGCGACCTGTTCGAGCACCTCCGGCTGAAACGAAAAAAGCGTGAACGATCCGAACTGACGCCGCCATCCGCCCAACGGCGACCCGGCGTAGCCTGCCGCGTCCGACTCGTTCGGAATGCCGAGATTCAAAAAACCAAGCGGCCCCAGCGGTCCGTCCGTGCCCACATAGCCGACGACATAATCACGCAACCGGCCCATCGGCAGCCAGTGGCCGAGCGAAACGCCCGACGGTCGGCCCACGTCCCGGATCGCGCCGAACAAATGTTGCTCGGTCGACGCAATTTCCATCGCGGCGATGTCGCCGGGCACGGGCGTCAACTGTCGACGATCGGCCGGCCCAAGCCATCGACGCAACCGATCGAAGTGTTGCGGGGCGAACGGGCTCATCAGCACGTCGACCACGATCCGGTCGCGGTCCTGTTGTTCGGCGGTCCTTTTTATGCCGGCGAGGATCGGGTCCATGCGGCCCCACGCGCCTCGATAGTATTCGTCGAACTTCTCGTATTCCGACTGCTCGGCCCGGGTGATCTTGTCGACCGTGCAATCGGCCACGGGCAAAAACGCGCCACGGCGGCCTCGCACGCTGTTCGACACTCGGCCGTCTTCGAGCACCGTGCGGCTTCCGTCGGGCAAGGGTCCGAAATCGGGCGGCAAAAAACCGCCGGCCGTCAATTGTTCGATCGTTTCGCCCGGCGCGTCCTCGGCCTTGGCCGCCAGTTGGGCCAGTTGGACCAGTTCGATGTCCGCCGCGGCTTGCAGTCGTCGGGCCATCTCGATCCGATAGAACGGCCCGGTCAGGTTGCGGAAAAACGCATCCGAGATGTAGAGCCAAACCGTGTCGTCGCGGCCGACGGGCATCAGCTCCCGAGCGCGTCGAAACTCATTCGACCGCCCCAGCGAATCGGCCGGCGATTGCGCCGTTTTCAGAAACCGAGAGACCAGCCGCCGCGACGTGGTGAAGAAATGATAGTCGCCGTCCACGACGTAATAGGAACGGACCATGCCGTCGGGTGACGATAAATACGAGACGGGACGGCCGTCGATCATCAGCTTTTGCTCCGAAACCCCGCCGGCGCGAATCCGTTCTTGACGCTGCTGATTGAAACTGGCCGACGCGGCCAAATTGTTTCGAGCTTGAAACAGCAATCCATACGACGCGCCCTCGCGAAAGAACATGTCTGTGCCGATGATCGCCACGTCGGCCATGACCGTGTTGCCGAGCATCCGCGACAAAATAGTCTGCTTGAGAACCAGTTGCCGCTCGATGCGGGAACTCATACCGCGATCGAGCCCTCGCAGCGCGATCAGATTTTGCACGTCGCCGCCCCATTGGACCAACGTGTCTTGCAACCAGAGAAAATTGGCGTAACTGCCGAACCGTACATAAAAACACTCGACCGGCACGCGACAGGCCAGCGGCTCGACCTTCACCGCGGCCGACGGCTCGGGCACGTCCAACGGCGCCGCCTCGGGCGTTGGCGGCAACGGTTGATCGGCCGTCAGCCCGAGGTTGGTCAACCCAAGGATGCGGTCTTGCTGCATCGCCATGGTCAGCGTCTCCGTGCCCAAGTTCAAGCCGACCTCCTTACGCAATGTCGCATAGGCCGACTCGGTTTGCTTGGTTTCGGGCAGCCGGAGGTTCAACCGTCGGGCCAGCGTGGTCATCACGTAGTTGTCGACGACCGGCGGATAGTCGGGCTTCGGATCCAACAAGCTGTCGGGCTTTGCGTAGGGCTTCCACCAAAACAGCAGCAGCCGGCGATAAACGGCCGGATCGTTGCGAGGCGTCACGCTCAGCGGAATGGGACGCTTGGCCAGCAGCGACAACTGCAACGGACCGTCGCCGCGAAACAGAAAGTACACCGTCATGCGAGGCGGCCGATCGAGAATGCCCCGCAACAGCCCGCCGACTTGCTCGCGGACCGGCCCACCGCTGGTCAGCGGCGTGTCGCTGTCCAAAAAACTTCGGACGACCTTGCCCGCCGTCGGACGATCGAACGTCGGATACAGCACCCGATCGTTGGCCTCGCTCAATCCGACGCCGTCCATTTCCAACGGCTCGGGCAGCAGATCCTTGGGCAGTTCGAACACGACTCGACCGACGCCGAACGGTTCGCCGACAACCGCCTCAGCCTCGATCCATCGTTGGGCCGCGAGCGGAGAGGTCCAGCCGAGGGCCGAGACCAACGCCGCGAGAAACAAAACAGCCGTCGCTCGTTGCATCGGGCGTGTCATCGGATTCCCCTCCCTGATTTGGACGTCTCCGCACGCGGCGGACCCTCGTCACGTTGGCGGCGGGTAAATAATACCGAGAACCACGCACCAAGGCAACCTCGCCGATCTGCGGCAATTTCGCCAAACAACCGCGGCGAGTGGGGTCCCTTGACCCGTCGTGAGTTTCGATTACAACTAGAATCACGCGGCTGCACCGATTCCGGGCCGCTTGCGTCGCAATTTTTTCCTTCCCCCCGGCTCGTGAAACGGATCGACTTTCCGTGCTTCGAGCGTCATTTTCCAGCCTGGAGAATCTGCCATGTCTTGTCGAACGTGTTTGTGGGCGTTTGCGGTCGTCTGTGCGTCGAGCCTCGCGGCCGTCGCCCAAACCTCGAGTCCCGTCGTGGCGACGTCGCCAAAACCGTTCGATGGATTGGAGATGAATCTGGGCAATCTGCATCGGTTGTCGGATGCCGAAACGCGGTCGATCAGCGCGGAAAACTTCACCGGCGAGAAAGGTCGCGGGGGCATGGCCGTCGAGGGCTTTGGCCAACAAGCCGCCCGAGAATTGGGCCAAGGCTGGAAAGTCTCTCCCGCGATCGTCGTTCCGGCGGGAACCACGTTCACGCTGGCCGACATCCACGGCGCCGGGGCTATTCAGCAGATTTGGATGACGCCCACACGACTCCCCGATCTGCGATATTTCATCGTGCGGTTTTATTGGGATGACGAGACCGAGCCGTCCGTCGAGTCGCCGGTGGGCGATTTGTTCGCCTGCGGGTGGGGCAAGTACTGCCCGATCAATTCCCTGCCGGTTTGCGTCAATCCCGGCAGCGCGTTCAATTGCTATTGGACGATGCCGTTCCGCAAAGCCGCGAAGATCACGTTTGAAAATCGTTCCGACAAAGAGATGCGGCTTTACTATCAGATCAACTACACGTTGACCGACGTGCCGGCCGACGCCGCGTATTTTCACGCCCAGTTTCGACGGGTGAATCGGCTGCCCGCCAAAACGGACTACACGATTCTTGACGGCGTGCGGGGCCGCGGACAATACGTCGGAACGTACATGGCTTGGGAAACTCAGCAAAAAGGCTGGTGGGGCGAGGGCGAAATCAAGTTCTTCATGGACGGCGACCGCCAATTCCCGACCATTTGCGGCACCGGCACCGAAGACTACTTCTGCGGTTCCTACGGTTTCGTCAATCTCGAGACCAAACGATATCAGACGTTCAGCACGCCCTATGCGGGTTTTGTCCAGACGTTGCCGACCGACCAGCGCGGCGTGATCGGCCAGCGTTTCGGCCTCTACCGCTGGCACATCACCGATCCGATCCGTTTCAAGCAGGACTTGCGGGTGACGATGCAATCGCTCGGCTGGAAGTCGGAACACCGCTATCTGCATCTGGAGGACGACATCGCCTCGGTGGCGTATTGGTATCAAACCGAGCCGCACGCGAAGTTCCCCGCGCTTCCGTCCAAAGAATCGCTGGCTGTCACGCCGCAAACGCTCGGCGCGTCGGAAAAGAAATAGCCGCCCGGACAACTCGCCCCGAGACGGCGGCTCACCGCGTCAATGGATCGGCGGCGCGGCGGATCAACTGCCACGCCCGCTCGACGTGCCGCCGCTCGGTGTTGGTCTGCCCGATCGAAAAACGGATCGTCAGTTTGCCGTTGAGCCGCGTGTGGCTCAGGGCGATCTGGCCCGAGGCGTTGAGCGAATCGAGAATCTGCTGCGTGGCCGCGTCGCCGTCGCGATGGCGGAAACAGACGAGGCTGAACGTCACCGGAGCGGTCAACTCGAACCGTGAATCTTGCCCGACCCATTGGGCCAGCTCGGCGGCCAACGCCACGTGGCGGCGAATGCGCTCGCGCAGCCCTTCGACCCCGAAACATCGCAAAACGAACCACAGCTTCAGCGATCGGAATCGACGTCCGAGCGACACCTGCCAATCGCGATAGTCGATCACCGCGCCCGATTCCGTCGCCTTGTTTCGCAAGTATTCGGGCAGAATCGTCAGCGTGCGAATTAGATGCGCCCGATCGGCCACGAAAAAACAGTCGCAATCAAAATTGGTGAACATCCACTTGTGTGGATTGAAGCAATAGCTGTCGGCCAGTTCGAGCCCATCGAACATCGGCTGAAACTCGGGACACAGGGCCGCTGTGCCGCCCATGGCGCCGTCGACGTGCAGCCAAAGCCCTTCGTCGCGGCAGATTTCGCCGATCCGACGGACCGGGTCGATGGCCGTCGACGACGTGGTGCCGATCGTGGCGCACACGAAACAAGGACGCCGGCCCGCGGCGCGATCGTCGCGGATCGCTTTGGCCAGCAGCTCGGGCCGCATGGCAAAATGGTCGTCCACGTCGATCTGCCGCAAGTTTTCGCTGCCCAGCCCGACTAATCGCACGGCCTTTTCGATCGACGAATGGGTTTGCGTGGAGATGTAGGCCGTCAACGTGCCGTCGGCGCCGAGCCGGTTGCCGCGTCCTTCGGTCGCGCGTTCCCGGGCCGCCGCCACCGCGCAGACCGCGGCCGATGACGCGCTCTCTTGAATCACGCCGCCGCCGGTCGACGTGGACCGAAACGCCGGCGGCAACTGCATCAGATCGACCAGCCAGTCCATGACGTGGGTTTCCAACTCGGTGCAGGCGGGACTGGTCGACCAAAGCATGCCCTGAACGCCCAGCCCGGCCGACAACAGCTCGCCCAGGATCGACGGGCCGGAGGTGTTCGACGGGAAGAACGCGAAGAAGTTGGGCGATTGCCAGTGCGTCACACCGGGCAGAATAATTTCATCGACGTCGCGCAGCACGGCGTCGAACGATTCGCCTTGGCTGGGCGGGGCGGCCGGCAATTTGGCGCGGATCTCGCCCGGTGCAACTTGCGACATCACCGGATATTGTTCCACATGGTTTTGATAGTCGGCGATCCAATCGATCAGCCGGTGGCCGCAACGACGAAACTCTTCGGTGTTCACTTTCAAAATCCTCGCAGGGGCGTCACGATTATTGCTTTTTCTCGCGGCCGTCGGCGGCCCGTTTCGACAGATCGACGTAGGCGTAACCGCCGCCGTTTTCGCGGGCCAACGTTTCCAAAAAACTCGCACCGGCCGGTTTGGGACCGTCGCCGAACTCGATGGCATTAATGACGATGCCGGCGGCCAGCGTCCGAATCTTGTCCAACTGGGCCGCGGTCAAGGTCGGCTCGTCGGCGTCGGTCAGCAGAAAGATCACGTCGGGCTGCAATCGAATCGCAAGCCGCAACGCGTCTTCGTGGTTCGTGCCGCCGTCGGCCTGGACCGACTCGATGAACCGAATGGCCCGGCGTTTATTTGCATCGGTGGCGAACGCCAACCGACCGGGCGTGCCGGACGGATTGAACAACAACGGTTGCTCGTTGTAAAAGATCAACTGAAACTGATGAACGGTGTCCAACGGCTCGAGGCTTCGGATCAATTCGCCCTTGGCCGCCCGCAACGCCCGCTGGCCCGATCCGCCCATGCTGCCGGAACGATCGAAAACGTAGACGAACTTGTAGCCCTCGCCGACGACGCCGAACAGGCTGGTGCGGGCCTTGCCGCCTTCCTTGGGCGCCATCGAGAACCCCAGGCCCTCGACGTCGTTTTGCGGCACTTGCTGAGCGACGACGCGCGAATCGAGCGTCGCAACGGTCGCCAGCCAGACCATGGCAAGCAGAAATCGCCCCAAGCGACTCGGGACGTGGCAACGACAGGACATCATGTTTTCATTATGGCTTCGGCGAACCCTAACGTCCATCCCCCGAAGACGTTTCGTCACCCGCCCGCTCGCGGACCATGCAACGGCGGTATTGACCCGAACCGGACGAATTTCTACAATCAGCCATAATGTTTGTGCACATTATGAAGTATCGTGGCCGCCACGGACGATATTTTATAACACGGACCGCCATTCAACCTTGTGAGCCGCCGTCGGTCTGTCCTTCGGAAAGGCAAGCGGATTTCTCGCCGGCCGTCGCGGGTTTGAATGGGGATCCGATTACGGGGACCATGCAAGGAGTCAAGAATCATGCCATCGGGAAAAGTTTTCGCCAACATCGTTGAAACGACCTATAGCACGCCGCTGGTCCGGCTGAACCGCGTCATTCCGGCGGGCGGAGCGACGGTGTTGTTGAAGCTGGAGTATTTCAATCCGTGCTCGAGCATCAAGGACCGCATCGGGCGTGCGATGGTCGAAGAGGCCGAGCGGTCGGGCGTCATCAATCCCGAGACGCACATCATCGAGCCGACCAGCGGCAACACAGGCATTGCGTTGGCCTTCGTAGCCGCGGCGCGCGGCTATCGTTTGACGATCACCATGCCGGAGTCGTTCAGTCTGGAGCGTCGCGCGCTGTTGAGGGCCTTTGGAGTTCATTTGGAACTGACGCCCGCCATGGAGGGCATGCGCGGGGCGATCAGCCGCGCCGAGCAGCTTGCGGCCGCCGAGTCGAACACGTGGATTCCCCAGCAGTTTGAGAATCCGGCCAATCCGGCGATTCACGAGCGCACGACCGGCCCGGAGATTTGGGACGACACGAAAGGTCGCGTGGATGTGTTCGTCGCGGGCGTCGGCACCGGCGGCACTCTGACCGGCGTTGCCCGGGCCCTGCGGTCGAAAAATCCAAAGGTCGAGGCGATCGCCGTGGAGCCGGCCGATTCGCCGGTCATTTCGGGCGGCAAGCCGGGAGCGCATAAGATCCAGGGCATCGGCGCCGGTTTCATTCCGAAGAATCTCGACACGAGTCTGATCACGGGCGTCGAACTGATCGGCAATGAAGAGGCGTTCACTTGGGCCCGACGTCTGGCCCGCGAAGAAGGCATTTTGGCCGGCATCAGTTCCGGCGCCAACGTGGCGGCCGCGGCTCGATTGGCCGCACGGCCCGAAAATCGCGGCAAGACAATCGTCACCGTCGCAGCCAGCTTCGGCGAGCGGTATCTTTCCACGCCGCTGTTTGAAGGACTGGCGACCGGCGACTAACGCTACATCGCTGAGTTCACCACGGAGACACGGAGGACACAGAGAAAGAAGGGCGAAAGGGATAAGAACTTAGGACCATGGCGACGTTCTCTGAAATGCGACGACCTTGCACAGGGGTGCAACGTGCGTCACGCGTGCCAGATGGCGGCGTGCAAGAGCACCTTCTTTTCTGCTTCTCGGTGTTCTCCGTGTCTCCGTGGTGAGTTTCCTACGTGCCAAATAGGTCCACGGAACTGCAAAAGTGGCGGCGTGATTCCACGGTTCCAAAAGCGATCGGAACGCTACAGGTTTGTGAGATGCGGCCTAATCGCCGTTGGACTCGTCGAACATGGCGTCGACGAACGGGTCGGCCTCGAATAGGGCCAGATCGTCGGACGATTCGCCAACGCCGACGTATTTGACCGGCAGCCCGACTTGCTTGCGAATGGCCACCACGACGCCGCCTTTGGCCGTGCCGTCCAATTTAGCCAGAATCAGGCCGGTGCAGTGAACGGCTTCGGTAAAATGCTTGGCCTGGCTGATGCCGTTTTGTCCGGTGGTCGCATCGAGCACCAACAACACTTCATGCGGAGCGTCGGGGATCTGTTTGCCCAGCACGCGGTGAATTTTCGTGAGTTGCTGCATCAAGGTGTGCTGGGTCTGCAACCGGCCGGCGGTGTCGACGATGCAGACGTCGGCGTTCAGCTCGAGCGACTTGGCCGCCGCCCGATGCGCCACCGCCGCCGGATCGCTGCCCGGCGCGCCGATGACGATCTCCGCGCCCAGACGTTTCGCCCAAATGGTCAACTGTTCGACCGCGGCGGCGCGAAACGTGTCGGCGGCGCCCAGCACGACCCGTTTGCCCGACGTTTGGAGCATTTGCGTCAGCTTGGCGATCGATGTGGTTTTGCCGCATCCGTTCACGCCGGCGACCATGATGACGGTGGGTCCTTCGGCCGCAAATCGGATCGGCTCGGCCGGTTGCGCGAGCATCGCTTTCAGGCGACTTTTGATCGGCTCGATCACCTCCGATTCATGCACGACCCGGGCGCGAAACTCCTGGCCGATTTCATCGACGATCTGTTGAGCGGC
>JBDKTJ010000128.1:0-3414 GCA_039698075.1 Thermoguttaceae bacterium
TGCTCCACGATCTGGCGCTGCGCAAACTCGCGTCCTATCCGCTGCCCGGCACGGATTCCGAAAGCGTGCTGCTTCAAATTCGCCAACGTTCCTCCCAAACGGAAGTCGGCGATTAGAACAGATTCACACAATAGCGAAAGTGGTGGCGGGCGAAGACCGCCGGCAATTGCGTACACTTCGCGCCGGCGTTACTTTCGATTTTCTGCGGTTTTATTTAGAAGTTATACGTCAGCCCAAAAAACGCACCGTGCAGCACGAGGCTGTCGTAGTGCTGGATGTTTTCGACTTCCGGCTTGTCGACGATATACTGCGGGAACTGATCGTCGGCCAACGCGACGCCGGTGACGCCCACGATGCGATAGCCGCCTCGGAAACTCCAATTTCGGGCGAACTGCCATTCGACGCCCAAGTCGATCTGCGCCAGCATGGCCAGTCCGTTCCGATTGCTGGAGACCGGGTAGTCGCCGTAAAATACGCTGCCGCCCGGGATGCCGTCGCCGGTTTCGACGCGGAATCGGCCCTGAATATAGTTGTCGTAGACGCCGACTTCCGGCGACAGGAAGATCCGTACTTTTTCACACACGTTGTACGCAATGTCGAACCCGACCTGCACGCCGATCAGGTTGTTGGTCACGTCGTCGCCGATGTAAGCCCAGTTGGCCGGATTGTTGCGGTCGTAACCGCCGGCCAGCGAACCGTAGGTCAACTCCTCGTCGAAGCGGAAGTAACGCACGCCCACCAACCAGCCGATGTCCCACGGCGAATTGCACGCCACGGCCAGTTGCTCGCGGACCAGATTGATTTCGACGTTGTGGCATTCGTTCCGCCGCTTCAACGTGATCGCGTCCGCTCCGTAGAACCAGTGCTCGTACCCCTCGCCGTTGAAATTCAGGTAGTTCAGCCCGAAAATGGAGTTGATCGTGTGGCCGGCGGGCAAGTCCGACGCCTCGATGTCCTGATTGCCGCTAAAAGCGTTGAACGTCCAATAGCGGGCCTCTAACGCCCAGGGCGTGCAATCGCAGCCGCAAAAACGCCGCCCGAATCGCACTTCGCCGCCGAACTCCCACGACATCGGAAACTGCGACGGCCCCAACTGATGCGTCTCGTCGTGATCGTCGTACGCCGTCCAAATCCGCCGACCGTCGAGCCGCGTCAACGCCAAGGCCGACACCCCGGCGTACCAAGGACAATAACAGCCCGGTCCGCACAGATTGTCGCAACCCGATGAGCAAGGGCCGCAAGCCGCCTGCTCGAAACTGTTGACCGTCCCACGATACGCGCCGTTGCACGGCGACTGAGACGCCGGAGAGCCGTAGCCGTTCGGTTGCGGCGCCGGATTCATTCGCGGCGAGGGCGACATCGGCGCCATGGGCGACGCCGCGTAAGGCGTCATCGGATTGTCATTCGGAACCGGCGCAATCGGCATTTCCTGCGGCGCCGGAATCGGCTCGGTCGACGCCATCCGCACCTGCGAACGATTGTATCCATTGTTGTAGCCGTAGGAACTCGGAGAACTCGCTGGATACGACGGGGCCTGATACGGTTGATACGCCGGCTGACTGGCCGACGCAATCGGGCGATACGGAGGCTGCACCGATCGACTCGGCAACGTCGGATAGCTCGGCGCGGCGGCTTGATACGTCGGTGGATAACCGGCCGCCCTGCCTTGATACCCCGGAGTCGCCTGATACGTTGGAGCCACCTGATACACCGGAACTCCCGAATACGGCTGATAGACCGGCGTCGCGGTCGACGGATAGCCGCTGGTGGTCGTGTAAGACGCCGCCGGGGCATTGACCGTCGGATACGCGGCCACCGACGACGACGGCGACAACGTCTCCGGCGACCCATACAACCCGTATTGAGCCCAGGCCGTCGATAGGCCGCCAAGCGTCAAGTACGCAAGCAGAAGGGCACGGGCCGTCTTCATGGGAAAATACTCCTTTTTCACCACAAACCAATCCGCCGTCTCATTCGTTACAGGGATCGTCGTTGCGGTCGAATCGGATTTGGCGAAACCAACGCTTTGCGGGCTTTTTCTCGTTCGCGCGACGACTCAATCGGCACCAACGGCGCAGATTTCCAAAAACCGGGGCATTCAAGTTTTTCGACGGCGCAAGCTTTTTCAAACAACAGCGACCCTGCGGTCAGAAGGCGATGCAGACCAACGCCACTTCGCTATCTTGTGCAACTTTCCAAGTTTACCCTCACCAACAAAGCGGGGGTTGACCGAACCGCCGAGGCCTGTTAATCTTCCGAACTTTGCCCCCCATCCATCTGGTTGTCGGAGTATCAGGCGTGCCCTACGACAGCATTGTTTGCATCAAACAGGTTCCCGACACGGCCAACATCACGGCCGAGGCCATGAAAGACGACGGGACGGTCAACCGGGCCGCGTTGCCGACGATCTTCAATCCCGAAGATCTTCACGCCCTGGAAACCGCCCTGGACGTCCGCGACCAATACGGCGGCACGGTGACGGTCGTCACGATGGGCCCGCCCAAAGCGGCCGACGTCCTGCGCGACAGCCTGTTCCGCGGCGCCGATCGCGCGATTTTGTTGACCGATCGTCGA
The DNA here is from genome assembly GCA_039698075.1 of Thermoguttaceae bacterium. Lineage (GTDB taxonomy): Bacteria > Planctomycetota > Planctomycetia > Pirellulales > Thermoguttaceae > JAJFVC01. Next base: position 2,575 of record JBDKTJ010000128.1, read on the forward strand.
GCGGCGGCCAGCGACACCTTGGCCACCAGTTACATCCTGGCCCAAGCCGTCAACACCATCGGCCGTTTCGATCTGGTGTTCTGCGGTCGTCAGGCCATCGACGGCGACACGGCCCAGGTCGGCCCGCAGTGCGCCGAAAAACTCGGCATTCCGCAAATCACCTATCTCGAGCAACTGGTCAGCATTCACGACCGCGTCGCTCGGGTGCGTCGGAACATCGGCCACGGTTGGGAAATCGTCGAGGCCCGGCTGCCCGTGCTGATCACCGTAGTCGAGTCGGCCAATGTGCCGCGTCCGCAAGCCGTCAAGCGCGTGATGCGGCTCAAGCGGGCCAAGGTTTTCTCGGAAATCGCCATGGAAGCCAAGGCCGCGATGCCCGACGCCTCGCCGGACCAGTTGACCGCCGAGACCAATCGCCGCGTGGAAGAATTGAAGGCCGCCGGGCTGTTGATCGAACAGTGGGACCTCGACAACATCCACGCCGACCTGCAACGTTGCGGTCTGGCCGGCTCGCCGACCAAGGTCCACCGCGTCCAGGCCATCGTTTTGACCAAGGAAGGTTTTACGGAAGTGCCGCCGACCGAAGCCGGCGTCGGCCAAATGGTGCACGAATTGGTCGTCGACCGAACGTGGGGATGAACCGAAGTGGCCAGTGGCCAGTGGCCAGTGGCCGGTTTTTTATTGCTGATCACTGACCACTGACCACTATGCTAGAACCGAATCGCCAAGGCGAAGTTTGGGTATTTGCGGAACAAGAAGACGGCTCGCTCAACGATGTGTCGTTGGAGCTTTGCGGCAAGGCCCGCCAATTGGCCGACCGCTTGGGCGTCCGAGCGGGCG
>JBDKTJ010000129.1:0-65997 GCA_039698075.1 Thermoguttaceae bacterium
TCCGCATCGAGCCCTAGGCGGACGGACGCCGCACGAGTTTTCGATGTTGGAGGGCGGGCCTAGGCCCGCCCTCCAAAACCCTGTTGGCTAACCTTCCAACTGGATCAAAATCGGGGAGCACCTCAAAGCCCTACCGACTAACCTTTCACTTGGATCAAAGTTGGGGAGCACCTCAGTGTCGAGTCCGATCAGTTCGTCGTTGGCGTCATATTCCGGGGCAACCATCGGCAGCATCCCCGGCGTCTCAGATTTTACGCTGACCAGCGGCGCTGTCACCCAAGGCATCAGCAGCGTAGCGTCGCCGTCAGTTGCTCCAAGTACGACATCGATTAGTCAGCCGTCTTTCCGTGGTGGAACGACAGAGTATCAACCCACCTCATCTCATGTACCTGCGTTAAATGGAAATGCCACTCTCGCTTCACAGACTGTGTCTGGTCCTAGGGTATGGCTATACACGGACTCTTGGACCACGACAGTAGATGTTTGGAATGCCGCTATGAATGCTGCTGGTGATCTTGGCTATCAGAAAAGCCCAGTGCGTGGCATAGAAGTTGGTGTTGGGTACAGTAAAAAGTTGGGTAAGGGTACGGGTGGGCAGGTTGGACTGACTGCCAGCTATACGATCGATAATGGTTTTGGTGTATCTGCCAGCGCGGGTGCCGGCTTGCGACAAAGGGGACGTGATCCGAATACCGGCCAGTTCACAAGCGATAGAGGCAGTATTGGAGGGGCAGTTAGCTGGACAGAGGATGCTGGATGGAACGTGAATGGGAGCTTCAACCTTTCATCCACGCAAAATGGAAAAACATTCAAAGGAGGTGGTAATGGCAGCGCTAACTCGAGTGGCAGAATAAATGTAGGCATCAACTACGGGCCCGTTCATGGTAGAATAATTGTCGAGCCTAGTCGGCTGTGGAAATAGTAGGCGTCACTGTAAATGAAATGGCAATTGGGACGTTCTGAGCATGTTTTTTTTGTGATATCTATTGTGATGATGGCTATTCCTTTTGTTCTCGGCCCGAAGGCTTGGGACCATGATCAATATGGGTATCCGGTGCGATATCCCGCCTTGTCAGCTTTCATTTATTACCTAGCTGCTGCTCTACTTGGCAGCTTCTCTGGCTATCGCTCGATCATCAGCTTTCTCGTATTACGCCGTTGGCGTCACCGTCATGATGACGACGTACGATTAAATCGTCACGGCCGAAAAAAATGAAATCAGGTGCGTCTTCACCAATGAAATACATCTTTGCATTTATTTCGTTTACGTTTGTGTTTGCCGGAGTTTTTTTCATCGCCGGTTGGTTTCTGATGCCTTACTTGCCTCCTATCCCGAACCATCCGGTTCATGCTTTTGAACTGGAATATTGGAAAGATAATTGGATTGGCTATTTACTAGGCATAATTCTTGGAAGCTTGTCTGTTTTTTCACTTTTGCGGCGAGAACGAAAATAAAAGGGGTTAGGTGGGGGCAAGGGGGACTTTACCCATCGCTTAGCTGGATTATTTGGCGGTGGGGAAAAGGTGTCAGGAACCGTTATTGGCACAAAGTGGCTGGTACTTGGGTGATCTGTGTCGGTTCAACCGATAGCGCCCCTGCTGGTGAGTTCACCATCGAGATCACGATGGATGCGACTCCATTTGTCCCGACCGCCCTGGTCGAGTTTGACTACACCTACGACAAGGCGGGCAATTTGTTGACCGCCACGGAAAACCAGTCGGCCTCGACGGCGACGGGGCTTTCCGGCGTGACGACCGACGCCTACGACGCCCTGAATCGGCTGGTTCAGACCAAGCAGTCGGTGGGGGGCGTGGTTAACAAGCGGGCCAATTTCGTTTACAATGCCGACGGCAGCACGCAATCGATCACGCGGTACTCGGACGACGGCACGACCACCGTGGCCACCAGCAACAACTACACCTACGACGGCATCGGCCGGTTGACGAGCTTGACCCACACGCCCACCGGCGGGACGGCCATCACCTATGGCTGGACGTACGACGCCGCAAGCCGCGTGACGGGCATGACCAACTCGGCCCATGCGGACGAAACCATCAACAACGCCACCTACGACGTCTACGACCAACTCACCGGCGTCGACTATAGCGGCCTGAACGACGAGGGCTACACCTACGACGACAACGGCAACCGGACCAACACGGGCTACACGACAGGCGTGGGCAACCGGCTCATGTCGGATGGGACGTACAACTACACCTATGATGGCGAAGGCAACCGCACCGCCCGATTCGTCAGCGTCGACGGCACGTTGAACGCCGGCGACACGGACATCACCACCTACGAGTGGGACTATCGGAATCGCTTGACGAAAGTCAGCCACTTTACGACCTACGCGAACTATCAGTCGAGCACGACGGACAGCGTGGTCGAGTACACCTACGATTACCTAGACCGTCGGATTGAGCGAAAGATTGATGCGGACGGCTCAGGCGAGGGTGCGGCCGACTATTACTACAACGTCTACCAGGGCGACAACGCGGCATTGGAGATTCACGACGCCAACGGGCTGTCGACCGCCGGGACGGGCGAAAACGCGCCGCATGTGGAGCACCGTTATCTGTACGGTCAAGCGGTCGATGAAATCCTCGCGTCGGAAGATTCCTCGGGCACGGTGCTTTGGGGTCTTGGCGACCACGAAGGGACGATCCGCGACATCGTCAACAACGCACGCACTGTGGTCGACCATCGACAGTACGACAGTTTTGGGAATATCACGAGCGAGTCGGTTCCAACGACCACGGATTTCATTTTCGGCTACACGGGCCAGGCGTTGGACGATGTGACGGGCCTGATGGATTACGGCCATCGGTGGTACGACGCCGCGGTAGGACGTTTTGCCAGCGAAGACCCGAGCGGCTTCGACGCCGGCGACATGAACCTCTATCGCTACGTCAACAACAACCCCCTCAACAATACGGACCCGACCGGGTTGTGTGGAATCCATTCGACCTTTGAGTCGTATCCTGGCGCGAGCGCGCTTTTGTCGAGCGTGGGCAGTTCCTACAAGGTCGCTTCCAGCGGCGTGTCGTACGATCTGTTCGGCAATCCGATTCAGCGTTACGGCAGCAGTTCGTCGTCGAGCCATTCGGCGGCGACGATCGGCGGCTCGACCGGACTGAGCAGCACGTTCAAGTCGCCCGTCGTGTCGAGTCCGATCAGCTCGTCATTGGCGTCGTATTCCGGGGCAACCATCGGCAATATTCCCGGCGTGTCAAACTTCACGCTAACCAGCGGCGCCGTGACGCAAGGGGTTTCCGCGACGCCTGGCAGCGTGGGGGTATCGTGGGCACCGCTAGGCAGTTCGCCAATTGCCACGTATATCAACCAAACGGATAAGGCCACATTACAGGCGAACGCAGCGGCGGCTCAACAGCGTCTTTCTCAGCCTACGATACAGGCGGATACGCAGACCGATTATGAACATTACATGGGAAGTCTGCTGTCTACGGCGAGAGACACCAGTCAGTCTCCATTGGCTCGGGCGGCGGCGGTGGACACCTACCTGAAAACAAATTTTACGAATACGGCCAGTTCCGGGGAGTATGTGGCCTACCAGGTATTCGGTCCGACTAATTTCACGCCAGGCATCGGCAGCACCAGCAACTTCGAGTTGGCCGTGACAACTATTGCCGGTGCACAAGCAGCATTACGTGCACCAAGTGCGAACGGACCGATAATAGGTGGCGGCGCTCAACTTGAGAACCTGAGTGCAGCGGAGCAGGCGCGCATGCAGGCATTTGCTAACCGCTATGGAACAGATGTGACGAACGTTGGAAGTCGCGCGGGAGGCACTGCCAGTCCAATGTCCGACTTCGACTACATCATTTCCGGGAATAGTCGGTTGCGAGCAAACGCGCGGGCGCAATTGCCACGCGGGGCGGCCGGTGGAGAGATTGGGCCGCGTGGCGAAACCGGTATCGACATCTTTAATGGCAACAAGGTACCCCTCGACCCAACACGACCCCATATCATTTTCCGGCCAACGCCGAAGCAGGGTAAATAATGTCAAATAAACTCGAAGTAGATGTTCTGACCGACGTAATCAACTCCCCGGTGCTTCAATTCCCGGGTCGAAGATTTCCTGGAGTCTTAGTTCAGGGGGATTCCCTCAAGACAATGGCTGATCTGGCCACTGAGATTGTTGAACGTATCGCTGTTGGTGACAGCGAAGAGGCAAGATCGGTTGCTGATGAACTACGCGGTATCCTTCGATCTCGTCTCGATGTCTATGAAAAGGTATTGAAGTTGAATGGCCTTGCCCTGCCATATTCACCCGAGAGTTGAAACGGGAACGCAGGGGGGGGATAAGGGGGGGGTAAGGGGGGGCATTCTACTTTAATGATGCTGTACTGATCCATTTCCGAAAGACGGGAAACGTGGGCGAGAGTCTTTTGATTCATGAACATTCTTAACGATGCCGCGGAAAATGCCTCGGGCACGGTGCTTTGGGGTCTTGGCGACCACGAGGGCACGATCCGCGACGTGGTTGGCAATGTCGCACTTGGGGCGGTCAACAGGGGAGTGGCGGCTCAAGACAGCGCTACGGGCACTGGCTTCATCCTGTACAGCGTAGAGAGCTTAGGGACTCGCTTCTCGGCGAATCCCCCGTACACAGACAACAGCGATTACCTGATCGCGGTCAAGTACACGGGCGGACAGTGGTACTATGACAATAACAGCAATTACGTTGCGTTCACGCCTCGGGCGAGCGACGTGCTGATCGCGGCGGTGGACTTCAGCAGCAAGCCGCCCATGCAAACCTTCTTGGATTCCATCTCGCTGGCCAAGGAGAAGATGCTGGACTATACCGTACAGGCAGTAGCGTAATTTGGTGAACTTCCGTCAGATCAAGTAGTGGCTACTACAACTTAACGCAGCCCAGAACGCTGGTCACGCACCCTGCGTCCTTGATGCTTGCGATCCATGGGCCTCGTAGGGTATCCTGGAGGTCAGGCTTTCATGTTGGACCCAAAAACAAGAAGTTCCATCGGTTCGAGATGCAAAATGACTGGTGAAACATCGCCCGACCAACAGAGGGAGTCTCGACCGGAGGTGTCTTTGACGCCGCAAGTCACGGAGCTTCAACAGACCACCGATCTGGATTTCCGTCCGCAGTCGGAGTTGCCCGTGACGATGGCGGCCGGCACAATTTCCGATGCCGTCGGCCTCACCAAGCCGGAGCGGCCGTCTCATTCGGAAGACGCGCCGTCCGGTCCTCGATACGCTGTGGGCCAACTGCACGCCCAGGGCGGGATCGGCCAGGTGTGGCTCGCCCGCGACAAGCAACTCGATCGCGACGTGGCGATCAAAACCCTTCGGCCGGAGTTGCTCGGCCACAGCCGGGCCCGAAGTCGTTTCCTTCAGGAGGCGAAAATCACCGGCCAGTTGGAGCATCCGGGCGTGGTGCCGGTTTATGAGCTTGTCACGGCCGCGGACTCCGGCTCTCCGTTCTACAGCATGCGTTTCGTCCGAGGCCAAACGTTGGCCCAGGCGTCGATCGACTTTCATTGGAAACGACGCACCGGCCATGCCGAGCCGCTTGGCCTGGTCTCTTTGCTGAGCGCTTTCGTCACCGTCTGCAACACGATCGCCTATGCGCACTCGCGCGGCGTGATCCACCGCGACCTGAAGGGCGAAAACGTGCTGCTGGGCCATTTCGGCGAGGTGTTCATTCTCGATTGGGGCGTGGCCAAAGTGCTCGGCTCGCCCGACTCGAACGACGCGAAGGACGGCGAGGGACAAGCGTTGCCGACGACGACGGTTCAGACCGTGGTGGGCCAGATCGTGGGCACGCCGGCCTTTATGGCGCCCGAGCAAGCGAGCGGCCGGCCGGATTTGATCAACAAGAAGACGGACATCTATGGACTCGGCGCGATTCTTTACGAAATTCTCACCGGGCAGGCGCCGTTCGCCGGCTCCAGCACGGTGGAAGTTTTGAAAATGGTGATGGACCAGGCTCCGACGCCTCCGAGCCGGCTGTGGCCCGACGTGCCGCCGACGTTGGAAGCGGCCTGTCTGCGGGCGATGTCCAAAAATCCCGCCGATCGGCATGACTCGGCCATCGCGTTGGGCCTGGAAATCCAGACGTGGCAAGAGGTGCAACGCCGCCGGGCCGAAGAAGAGTTGCGACGCAGCCAGGAGCGCTTCGAGCTGGCCGTTCGCGGCTCGCAGGACGGCCTGTGGGACTGGGATCTTCAGGCCAACGAGGTGTTTTTTTCGCCGCGTTGGAAAAGCATTCTCGGATACGAGGACGACGAGTTGCCGAACCATCTGGACGAGTGGGAAAAACGTCTTCATCCGGACGAACGCGAACGGGTGCTGGCGGCCAACTATGCGCACATCAACGGCACGACGTCGCACTACGAATACGAGTATCGGCTGCGCCACAAAGACGGCTCTTACCGATGGATTCTCGCTCGGGGCGTGGCGCTGCGCGACGCCAACGGCAAAGCCTATCGCATGGCGGGCTCGCACGTGGACATCACCGTCCGAAAGCAACTGGAACAGACTTTGCAACAGGCCCAGCAGCGTTATCAGGCGGTGGTCGAGTCGTCTCCCTGCGGAATTCTGATCGCCGACAAAGACGGCAACGTTCGCCAATGCAATCGCCAAGCGGCCGAGGCGTTCGGCGTCGCGATGGACCAACTGATCGGCACGTCGTTGATGGACCGATGCCGACATGCGACGCGAGAAGACGGCTCGGCGTTCAACGAGTCCGCGCTGCAAGGCATGATGGGCCGGGACGCCGTGCGGCCATGCGGCGAGTTGATCCTTGTGTTTCGCACCGACGGCAAAGCGGCGCGCAAGATCGCCGTCACGGCGAGCCCCATCGGTCCCGACGCCGCGACGGATTCGTTCGCCACGGTGGTTTTCGTTCAGAACCGATCCACGTCCTAAATAAAACCGCGGAAGACCGAAGGTGGTGCATCACCGAAAACCACGCAATTGTCAGCGGTTTTCGCCCGCCGCCGCTTTCTCCATGGTGTGGACCTATTTCGTGCGGATCGGTCGCGTCACACGGGTTGAAAAAAGCGAGGTGGAATCATGGCGGAAAAAGGACGCCCATCGGTCCGCAAACCGGCGACCAAGTTCGCTCACCTGCGGAAGAAGATGGAAAAAACGCGAATTGCCTCGAAGGCCGGCTTTAAGAAGCGGTGATCGGGCCGCGGCCCCTCGGCTTCCAATCGGTCAGCGCGCCGGTCTCGTGCGTGTGTTGCCACTGACGCCATTGGTCGACCGTTCGCACGCCGTCTTCGAGAACGGCGCGATAGGCGTCGATCGATAGAAACATCGGCAACTCGCCGGCAGCGCGCGATTCTTTTAGCGTCAGAATTGCGGCGCGGGTTTCGGACGTCAAGGCGTCTCGCATCGGCTGCACGAAATCTTCGCCGCGCGGCAGCGCGTAATCCTCGGGCGCCGACCACATATCGATCTTCCAATCGACGCCGTTGTCGGTCTGATAATGAAGCTGCCAATAGAGCGCGCTGTCCGGCGTGTTCAACCGATTGAGGAACTGCGCCGAGGTGACGCGCGGATTCTCGGCGCATCGGGCAAGCACCTGAAACCCGTGCTCGATCCGAAGCGTCGGGCAGTAGATTTCCATGTCGATGTCGGGCGCAAAGGCCACGTCGATCGCCACGGCCCCGACCAACACCGGCCGACCGAAACGTCGCCATCGATTCAGCAGATCGAGGTCCTGCAAAATCGCCTCGGCCGTCCTGTGTTGTTGTTGCGACTGTTCCAAAACATCCATGGTTCGACGTTCTCCGTCAAGTTAGTCCGTGATTGGTCTCAAAATGTCCGGCCCGCGTCAACGGCCCAATGGCTCGATGTCGCCGCGTCGCAACGCCTCGAGACGGCTCGCAATCCGTTCCGGCGGCCAATCCCACCAACGCATCGCAAGCAGCCGCTCGATCGTCGCCTCGTCGAATCGCTTGCGAATCAGCCGGGCAGGCACGCCGCCGACGATTCCATACGGCGGAACGTCTCGAGTGACCACGGCCCTCGCGCCGACGACCGCCCCGTCGCCGATCGTCACGCCGGCCAACACGACCGCCTGGAAACCGATCCACACGTCGTTGCCGATCGTGATGTCGCCCTTGTTGGTCCAGGAGTCGGCCGACGGCGCGGTATCGTTCCACGCCGCGCCGAGCACCGAAAACGGATAGGTTGACAGGGCGTCGAGCCGGTGGTTCGCCCCGTTCATGATGAACTTGACGCCGCAGGCGATCGAGCAAAACCGTCCGATCACCAGCCGGTCGTGATTGCACACCGGATAGTGATACAGCACGTTGCGCCGCTCGAATTGCGTCGGGTCGTCGAAATCGTGGTAGAACGTGTAGTCGCCCACCACGATGTTGGGATTGGCGACAACGCTCTTCAAATAGCAGATCGTCTGGTCGCCGGGGCGAGGATATCGCACGTTGGGGTCGAAAGCTGTGGTGTCCATCGCCAAATTATGCCGCATCAGGCGGCCGTCGGCAACCGCTCTTCCGGCAACGATCGCTTGCCGCCACGGCAGACGAACCAGAGACCAACCGCCAGGGGAATCGACAACTGGACGCACTGCAACAGGCTTGGCGGCACTCCGAGACCGATCGTCCAGATGCTCTTGCCGGGAACCTCCGAGAGCAAAATGCGATGAAACGGCAACATGGCGACGAAAGCCACCATGATGCACGATGCCGACATCCATTTTTTGCCGATGGCCGATTGTCCCGCAATTCGGCAATAGAAAAACGTCAGCAACGCCGCGGGCACGATGGTCGTGATGACCGAAAATCCCCAGCCCAAGAAGGCCGGATCAACGCCGCCGAGGCAGCCCTTGCCGGAAAGACAAACACCGCACCGCTCAAAAATCGCACCGACGGCTACAATGCCTAGACATGCTGACACAAAAACCAAAAACATCGCGACCATCGGCGAAACGCCGAAAACCAAAAACTTGGCTGACGGATGCCGGCCGAAAAACGTGCGACGCTCGTAAGCCGCGATGGCCGCGTCTGCCACTTGATCCGCTTCGCCTAACCGAGACACCACCTCCGCGTCCTTGCTCATGACATCCTCCGTGAGATCGTCAAAATGATCGGCCAACTCGTTCGTCAATCGCCGAATATACGCCGGCGGCAACCCACCCGCGAGCAACCGCCGCCCGATCGCTTCAAGCCAAGGCCGCTTCGCCATGTTCACCTCCTTGCAGGGTCTGCTCCACGGCGGCCGCGATTTTTCGCCAACCGGCCGCGCTGCCGGCCAGCCGTTTCTCGCCTCGGGACGTCACGCCATACACCACGCGACTTCGACCGCCGACCGTCTCGCGGCTGGCACGGAGCAGCTTGTCGGCCTCCAACCGATGCAAAATCGGATAGATGCAGCCCTCGCCGAACTCCAACGTCCCGTCGGTCGAGCGACGGATCGCCTGGACCAATTCGTAACCGTACATCGGACGGCGAGTCAAAAGGCTCAAAATGAGCAGTTCCGGCACGCCGTTCAAAAAGTCAGGATTGGTTCGTTTCGTCGTCATGGCGGGTTTATACATCAAACCTTAAGGTATTGCAAGATCAATATCGGCCGCCGGCGCGAAAAACTAGAGTTGGGCCACGGCGAACCGGTCCTCGCATTTTGAAGGCGGAACGTATATAGTGGGGTCTTTCTTCAAGAAAGGACCCTTGCCATGATTTGCGTCATTGCCACGATCGAGACCATTTCGGGCCGCCGCAACGATTTGTTGGCCGTCTTCCGAACGCTCGCGCCGAAAGTTCGGGCCGAACGGGGTTGCATCGAGTACAACCCGATGTCCGACGCCGCGACGAACCTGGCGCCCGTGCGTCCCGACGTGGTCACGGTGGTCGAAAAATGGGAAAGCGTCGCGGCCTTGGAGACGCATCTGCAAACGCCGCACATGGTCGATTTCCGCAAGCAGACCGGTCCGATGCGGCTCAAAATGAGCCTGCAAGTTCTCGAATCCGCCGCGTCGTAACCGCCTGCGTCGCGTCGCCCGTTTACTTTACGACGGGCCGGAGCACGATGTTGCGGTATTGGATGCCGGTGTGATCGCCTTGCAGATAGATCGGGCCCGGCTGAATGGGATTGGACCAAAGGGCTCCGCCCGTGCAGCCCAACAACGGCTGGTTGTCGATGATCGTCTTGCCGTTGAGGATGACCGTCGCATGGCGATCGACCAACGTGATGTCCATCGTCTGCCATTGGCCGGCCGGCTTTTCAGCAGCCTCGGTCGGTGTGATCCGACTATAGACGGCGCCCATGTTGTGGCAATCCAACGGGCGGCCGTGGCTGTCGCTCACCTGCACTTCGTAGATGCCTCGCAGATAGATTCCGCTGTTGCCGCCGGGCGGAACGTTTGTTTCCAGCGTGAGGCGGAAGTCCTCGAACTCGCGATCGGTTCGCAAGTTTCCATAACGTTTGCGGGACTTGCCCGGCTTCTGAGCCGGATCGTTCACCAAAACGCCGTCTTGAGCGCTCCAGCCGTTGGGCGCCTTCGGATTAACGAGTCGCCAACCGTCGATGTTTTTTCCGTTGAACAGCGAAATAGGTTCGCCGAATCGAACTTTCGACAGGTCGGGCCGAGCCGGAAGCGGCGGGAGCCGCATGCCGAAAAACTTCGCAGGCTCGCCAAGGCGGCCGTCCGGGAATTTTTGAACGGCGGTCATCTTCATCAGATCGCCGTCGACCGTGGCCGAAATGAGATCGATTGGAGGAGCCACCTGACCCTTCGTGAGCGGTTTTCCGCCGAGCGGATCGCGGGTGAACGTCAGCGTGTTGTTTTCCAACTTGACATCGCGGGTGGGCAAAACACTGCCGCTGCCCCAAAGCAGATCGGCCGAAAACGTCTTGCCGTCCTGGGACGACACACTCAACCAGCCTGCCGCGCCGCTGGGAATCGTCAACGCCCAGTTTCCGACAAACGGGCTGACCTTATCGGCCGCCGAGGCGCCACAGCCGACCGCCAATGCGGTCCCGACGAAACACAACACAATCGCGGAAAAACGACGGAAGGACATTTCAAGGCTCCTAATGGGATAAGGCGATTTTATACGCTCAGGATCTCAAAATTGCAAGAGCCCCCGCGTCGTGGGGGCCGGTAACGGATCGGGGTGTAACCGCGCACTTTTGAGTTGGAACGTAGATCGTGGGTCAAAAATCAACCCCTGAACGGTCACCCAATGCTGACGGTTTGCTCATCGAATTTTAACATGCCGATGCTAAAATGTTAGGGCGGTTTGAGAGACGGCCCCAAAAAAACGCCGGTCATTGTTCCTCGCATGTCGTTCGCAGTCGCGTTTTCGAGGTCGTTTCCTAGCATCGGAGGCCCCAAAACATGGTTCGACAATCCGTGCTCGTCGTGGAGGACGAGGAGGACATTCGGGAACTGGTCAGCTACAATCTGTTGAAGGACGGTTATCAAGTGGCCGGCGTGGCCTCGGGCGAGGACGCTTTGACGGCGGTCGTCGACAAAACGCCCGACCTGATCCTGCTCGACATCATGTTGCCGGGCTTGGACGGGCTGAGCGTTTGCCGCCGGCTGAAGGGCGACCCACGGTTCGCGTCGATCCCGATCATCATGCTGACGGCCAAGGGCGAGGAGTCCGACGTCGTGGCCGGTCTGAACATGGGGGCCGACGACTACGTGACGAAGCCGTTCAGCCCCAAAGTGCTTTTGGCCCGGGTCGAAGCTGTCTTGCGCAGGTCCGAAGCCGCACCCGACCAGCCCGAGGATGAAGAGGACCGCGAGGTGGTCGAAACCGGCGATCTGACGATCCATCTGGGCCGACACGCGGTGTCGGTCGCCGGTCGTCCGATCGATTTGACGGCCACGGAGTTCAAGCTGCTGCATTTTTTGGCCAAGCGGCCCGGTTGGGTTTTCACGCGACAGCAAATTCTTGACGGCGTTCACGGCGACAACTACGCGATCACCGATCGAGCGGTGGACGTGCAAATTGTCGGCCTTCGGCGAAAATTGGGCGCGGCGGGCGCTTCGATCGAGACCGTTCGCGGCGTCGGCTATCGCTTCAAGGAATGACGGAAGGGGTCGCCCATGCGTGGGAAGAAACTTTGGTGGCGGTTGTTCCTCTCGTATTTGTGGGTGCCCGTCGTCGTGGTGCTGTCGATCGGCTGGTACGGCGCCGACTTGATCGGGCGGTTCTACGAGGACCATCTCGAACAGGATTTAGAGGCCCGTGCGTGGCTCTGCGCCAAGCCGGTCGACGATCTGCTTTCGGAAGGCCGTGCGTCGGCGATCGACGCCGTCTGCAAGCAATTGGGGCGTTCGACGCACACGCGAATCACCGTGATGGTTCCCAACGGCGACGTGATCGGCGATTCGGACGAGTCGCCCCGGGACATGGACAATCACGCCGGGCGTCCGGAGTTTCGGGCGGCGCTGGACGGTCGCGTGGGCATCGAGCGTCGATACAGTTCGACCGAGCAGGAAGACCGCATCTACGCGGCCGTGCCCGTGCGGCATGGCAAAACGCTGGTCGCGGCGGTCCGAACGTCTCTTCCGGTCACAGCCATCAGCCGCACGCTCGACGCAGTCCGCGACCGGATGATTCTGGCCGCACTTTTGGGGCTTTTCCTGCACGGGTTGATCACGCTGGTCATTTCGCGGCGCATGAGTCGTCCGCTGGAGGAGATCAAACGGGGCGCCGAACGGTTCGCCGCGGGCGATCTCGGTCATCGGCTGCGCGTGACCAGTTCCGTTGAAATCATCGCGCTGGCCGACGCGATGAACCGCATGGCCGAGCAGTTGAACGAACGGATTCAGACCGTGTTGCGTCAACAAAACGAACGCGAGGTGATGCTGTCGAGCATGGAGGAAGGCGTTTTGGCGATCGACAACGACGGCGTCATTCTGAGCGTTAATCAGGCGTGCGGTTCGCTGTTGGACGAGGATACACGGCGTTTGCAAGGCCGGGGCATTTACGAGGCCATCCGCAAGGCGGACCTGCTCAGGTTCATTGAGTCGGCCATGGCCAGCGCGACGCCCGTCGAGGGAGAAATCCCGCTTCGCGGCGTTCAGGACCATTGGGTCATCGCGCACGGCACGGTGTTGCACGACCCGCAACGCGGCAAGATCGGCGTCCTAATCGTGTTGCACGACATCACGCGGCTGCGACATTTGGAAGAGGTCCGCCGTGATTTCGTGGCCAACGTGTCGCACGAGTTACGAACGCCGATCACGTCGATCAAGGGATTCGTCGAGACGCTGATCGACGGCGCGGTCGACGACAAGGAAAACGCCCAGCGGTTCCTGCAAATCATGCTGCGGCAAGTGAATCGCCTGGACGCGATCATCGGCGACTTGCTGACGCTTTCGCGCATCGAACGCGGCTCGGAACAGCAGCGGATCGAGTTGGCCTCGGAGCGGATCCGCCCGGTGCTCAAGGCGTCGATCGAGATGTGCGAGCAGAAGGCCGTCGATAAAGGCGTCCGCGTCGAGTGGACGTGTCCCGAAGAGCTTTCGGCCGAGATCAACGCGGCGCTGCTGGAGCAGGCGGTCGTCAATTTGTTGGACAACGCCGTGAAGTACAGCAACGCCGGATCGACGGTCGAGCTGTCGGCCGGCGTCGAGACCGATCAGTTGTTGATTCAGGTCAAGGACCACGGCTGCGGCATCGAGGCCCAGCATTTGCCGCGGCTTTTCGAGCGGTTCTATCGGGTCGACAAGGCGCGGAGCCGCGAATTGGGCGGCACGGGCCTGGGCTTGGCGATCGTCCGCCATATCGCGTTGGCCCATCACGGGTCGGTCGATGTGGACAGCACGGTCGGCGTCGGCAGCACATTCAGCCTCCGGCTGCCGCTGCATTGGGCGAATTCGGCCGACCTAACCGATTTCTAACCGATCGCCCACACGGAGCTAACCGTCAGGCTCTAGGATTCTTCAGGGTGGACGTTCGATCCCCTGGACAAGGAGAATCCGCAATGCGCAGGACATGGACTTTCGGACCCGCGACGGTGGTTTTGGGTGTGTTTTTCGGTTTGGCCGCCTCTGCTTGGACGCAGGCCGAGGACGCAACGGTCGTCCCGTATGAAAAAGTCTCGGGCGTGGACGGCAGCCTCAACAGCATCGGGTCCGACACGCTGAACAATCTGATGACCTATTGGGCCGAAGCGTTCAACCGACTATATCCGAACGTCAAGATTCAAGTGGAGGGCAAAGGCTCGGCGACGGCTCCGCCCGCGTTGGCCGCCGGCACGGCCCAGCTTGGTCCCATGTCTCGTCGCATGAAGCCCGAGGAAGAAGACGCTTTCGAGAAAAAACACGGCTTCCGTCCAACTCGCATCAGCGTCGCGTTGGACTGTCTGGCCATCTACGTTCACAAGGACAATCCGCTCAAGGGACTGACCTTGGCTCAGGCCGACGGCGTTTTTTCAAAGACGCGACGACGCGGCGGTTCCGAGATCAACCGTTGGGGCCAAGTCGGGCTTGAGAACCGCTGGGCCGCGATGCCGATCAGCCTGTACGGCCGCAATTCGGCCAGCGGCACCTACGCCTACTTCAAAGAGCACGTGCTGAACAAGGGCGACTACAAAGACACCGTCAAGGAGCAACCCGGCTCGGCGGCGGTCGTCAACGGCGTGGCCGGCGATCGGGCCGGCATCGGGTACTCGGGCATCGGCTATCGCACCTCCGAGGTCCGCGCGATTCCGCTGGCCAAAGACGCCAACTCGCCGATGGTCGAGCCCGCGTTTGACAATGTGTTGAACGGCAAATATCCGCTCGGCCGGACCCTTTACATCTACGTGGCCAAGCGGCCGAACGAACCGATGCCGAAGTTGGTCGAGGAGTTTTTGAAGTTCGTTCTGTCGGCCGAGGGCCAGCAAATCGTCATCAAGGACGGCTACGGTCGACTGCCGGCCCAAGTCGTCGCCCGGCAACTGGAACTCCTGAAATAGTCGATTTCGACGCGGCAACCTGTCCCGTTGTGGGACCGATGAGATGGACGACGGATTGAAAACGTCTTCGACCCGAACCGCCAAACGCCGCGACGTCGCGGCACGGTGGATCATCACGCTCGGCGGCGTCACGGTGATCGCCAGCGTGGCGGCCATCTTGGCCCTGATCGTCGGCGTCACTATTCCACTGTTCCAAGGTCCGAGGGCCGACGCGATTCCGACGGTGACGCTGGCCCCATCCAACGGCAAGCCGATCTACACGGCGGTCGACTGCGCATTAAGCGGCGGCGGCATGATCGCCACGGTTTGGTCCGATCGAGGCGCCATCGCCCGCGTGGATTTGTTAAGCGGCAAGCCGCTCGAACGACAACGGCTGTCTGGCGTCGAGAAACATCCGAAGCACCGGCTCCAACACGTCGAACCCTTGGGACGAGGGCGATACTCGTTGCTCTGGTCCGACGGCGCGACGTCGTTGGTCGAGGTTGCCGCGTTCGACGTCCGGCAGTTGGCCGCGATGCCGGCCGACCCGTCGATCAAGACGCCGATCGTGCAGGCGTTTTTGCGGCGGTCCGACTCCGACGCCTTCACGCAAGCGGTGCGATATGCCGACGGCCGAATCGTCGTAACACGGCGGATCGACGCCGAAACGGCAGCCGGCGAACAGGACACCCAAACCCATCGAACCGTGTTGCACGACCAGCTGGTCTCTCGGATCGCCGCGATGACCATGGACCGTGCCGGCGCTGCGTTGTACGCCGGCACCAGCGACGGGCGTCTGATTCGCTGGCAATTCGACGACGCGGGCGAACCGTCGCACCGCGAGGTGGTTCGGGCGTTTTCCGACGGCCGCGCCGTCACGGCGTTGACGTTGGCGCTCGGCGACGTCTCGCTGGTCGTGGGCGATCGTGCCGGCGGATTGAGCGTCTGGGCCCCGGTGGCCGCGGACGGCGTCCAAAAGCTGCATCGGATCCATCGTCTCCGCTCGCACGACGGCGCGATCGAACGCATCGTGGCGTGTGAACGGAACAAGACCGTGGCCAGCCTCGACGCTCGGGGCATCGTGCATCTCGACGACTTGACCAGCGAGCGGGCGCTGATTTCGGTCGGCTCCGAGTCAAGCCCGCTCCAACAAATCGCCATGAGTCCTCGCGGCGACGCCCTGCTGGGCCGCGAGTCGTCGGGCCGGGTGATTGCGTGGCGTCTCGACCTGGGCAGCCCGGAGATCAGCCTGAACACGCTGTTCGGCCGGGTGTTTTACGAAGGCTACAACAAGCCGGAATACGCTTGGCAAACGACCGGCGGCGAAGAGTTCGAGCCGAAGTTCAGCCTGACGCCGCTGCTGTTCGGAACGCTCAAGGGCACGTTTTACGCGATGCTGCTGGCCGTGCCGCTCTCGCTGTTCGGCGCGATGTACGTCAGCTATTTTACGACCCCGGCCTTTCGCCGAGCGATCAAGCCGGCCGTGGAACTGATGGCCACGGTGCCGTCGGTCGTGATCGGATTCATGGCGGCGCTTTGGCTCGCTCCGATTCTCGAACGCTGGGCGTTGACGTTTTGTTTGAGCTTCGTGACGTTGCCGGTTGTCATGATTGCGTTCATGGCGATCTGGCAAGGGCTGCGGCGGTTCGACGTCGCCCGTCGCGTGGAAAACGGCTACGAGTTTCTGGTGGTGCTGCCGGTGCTCGTTGTAGGCGCGGCGTTGGCGGTCGGCCTGTCGGGCCCGATCGAAACGTGGCTTTTCGACGGGCATTTTCGGCGATGGCTTTTCGAGGGGCCGCTCGGGTTGCCTTTCGACCAACGCAACTGCATCTTGATTGCCTTCGGGCTTGGGTTTACGGTGATCCCGATCATTTTTTCGATCGCCGAGGACTCGCTTTCCAATGTGCCGTACAGCATGACGGCCGCCTCGATGGCCGTGGGAGCGAGCCGCTGGCAGACGCTTTGGCGTGTGGTGTTGCCGTCGGCCAGTCCGGGCATTTTTGCCGCGGCGATGATCGGGTTCGGCCGCGCGGTGGGCGAGACCATGATCGTCCTGATGGCGACCGGCAACACGCCGATCATGGATTGGAGTCCCTTGAACGGAATGCGGACGCTTTCGGCGAACATCGCCGTCGAGATTCCCGAAGCGCCCGTGGGCGGAACGCTTTATCGGGTCCTATTCCTATGCGCCGTACTGTTGTTCCTGTTGACATTCACGGTAAACACCGCCGCGGAGTTGGTTCGTCAACGTCTGCGAAAACGCTTTGGCCGGTTTTGACCCGCGACGATTTGCGGTCGGACGCCAAACATTCGGAGTCGACGATGACGAAAGAGAAACCGCCGCGACAGGTTTTCGGAAGGGCCTCGCTGCCCTTTGTGCTGGCCCATGGCGAGCGCGGTCGGTTTTGGCGGCGCGGCGAGCCGCAGGTCTGGGCGTCCGCCGCGGCCTTGGCCGGAATGCTGTTGCTGGCCTTCACGCTGCTGGCCGTCATCGTCGTCAATGGGCTCGGCGTGTTTTGGCCTTCGTCCGTCTCCGAAATCACGCTGGCCGGCGGCGACACTTTGCTCGGCATGGAAATCCGCCGCGAAACGAATCCGGACGATGGGCAGGTCGGCATCCAACTGAAAACCGGCAACCGCGAGCGCGATCCACAACGTCAGGATTTCCGCTGGATTCGCCAGGACGCCGTCGTGGCCCGAAGCGACCCGGCCGACGTGTTCGTCTTGGAACGGCTGGAAAACGGCGACTTTTTCGGCCGATTCCAGGGCGTTCGCGGGCCTGATCTGACGACGACGTCGGATCGCTCGCTGCAAGCGTTTTCCGACGCCTTGCGGACGATTCGTAAAAAATCCGACCACGAGCTCGCGCCGGTCGCCCGGCAACTGTTCACGCTGAGCAACGAACTTCAGGTCAATCGCGATCGGTTGCTGCGGCTCAAGTATCGCCAATCGAAACAAGGCTCTTCCAAAACGTTGGATCGTGAACAGTCGAATCTCGAAACCGAGGAACGCCGGATCAAGGAACAATCGGACCGCCTGGTCGAACGGCAGCAACGCATGTCGGCGGGTCTGCGACGCAATGTGGCCGTGATGACCGACGCCTCGGGCAAGGAGTCGTTGGTGCCGCTGCTCGATGTGGTGCGATGCTATCGGCCAAACGCGATGGGGCTCGGCGCGAAGTGTCTTCACTATCTGCAAAAGGTCGGCGAGCTGCTTTGGGACAGCCCACGCGAGTCGAACACCGAGGGCGGCCTGTTTCCCGCCATCTTCGGCACCGTGATGTTGATTGTCGTCATGGCCGCGGCCTGTTTTCCGTTGGGCGTGCTGGCCGGCGTTTATTTGGGCGAGTATGCGAAGGATGGGTTTTTGGTTCGCTTGGTGCGGATCGCCGTCAACAATTTGGCGGGCATCCCCTCGATCGTCTACGGCATTTTCGGACTGGGATTTTTCGTCTACGGCATCGGCGGTTTTTTGGACCAGTGGATGTTTCCGGAACGCGCGGCCGTGGGCACGCCGACGTTCGGGACCGGCGGAATTCTTTGGGCAAGTCTTACGCTGGGACTGCTGACCGTCCCGATCGTGATCGTTTCGACCGAGGAAGCGCTGCGAGCGATTCCGCGGGCCACGCGCGAAGGCTCGTTCGCGTTGGGCGCTACAAAATTTCAGACGTTGGTGCGTGTGTTGATTCCGCTGGCCTCGCCGGGCATGATGACCGGCTTCATCCTGGCCATGGCCCGCGCGGCCGGCGAGGTGGCGCCGCTGATGATCACAGGCGTCGTCAAACTCGCGCCCCAGTTGCCGCTTGACGGCGTTTTTCCGTATTTTCATCTGGAACGTAAATTCATGCATCTGGGATTTCATATTTTTGACGTCGGGTTTCAATCGCCCAACGTCGAGGCGAGCAAGCCGATGGTGTTCGTCACCACGCTGCTGTTGTTGACGATCGTGCTGGCCATGACCAGCGTGGCGATCTGTCTGCGAAATCGAATGCGAAGCCGCTATCACACGCGAACCATTTGAGACCACCCAACCCACAAGGAGCGAACCATGAGCGCCGCCCTGGAGATGCCGCGATGGAACGCGGCCGTTTCTGCGCCGCACGGCGACCCCGTCGATTCCATCGTCACCACGCAAGACCTTTGTCTTTGGTATGGGACGAAGCAGGCGCTGTTCGACGTGACGATGCGGTTTCCGCGGCATCAGGTGACGGCCTTGATCGGACCCTCCGGTTGCGGAAAATCGACCTTGTTGCGATGCCTCAACCGGATGAACGATCTGGTCGACGACGTGACCATCACGGGCAGCATCGCGTTGGACGGCCACGAGATCACCGACCCGACGCTCGACGTGATCGAGCTGCGACGCCGGGTCGGGATGGTCTTTCAGCGGGCTGTGCCGTTTCCGAAATCGATCTACGAAAACGTCGCCTACGGGCTGCGAATCGCCGGTGTTCGGGATCGGACGGTGTTGGACGAAGCTGTTGAACGGAGCCTGCAACGCTCGGCGCTTTGGGACGAGGTGAAGGACCGCCTGCACGATTCGGCGCTCGGGTTTTCGGGCGGCCAGCATCAGCGGCTGTGCATCGCCAGGGCCATTGCCGTGCGGCCGGAGATCATTTTGATGGACGAACCTTGCTCGGCGCTGGATCCGCGATCGACCACGCGCATCGAAGACCTGATCGGCCAGTTGCGCGGCGAATTCACGATCATCATCGTGACGCACAACATGCAGCAAGCGGCCCGGGTGTCGGACTTCACGGCGTTTTTCTACGAAGGCGCGCTGGTCGAGTTCGGTCCGACCAAACAGTTGTTCACGAAGCCCGAGAAAAAAGAGACCGAGGATTACATCACCGGCCGATTCGGCTAAAAACCGATGAGCCCTTTGAGCCACAAGAAGGACGAGCCATGTCGATCCATTTGCAGCGCGAGATCGAAAAGTTGAAAAACCGTTTGCTGGCCCTTTGCGCGGTGGTCGAGGATCAGGTGCAAATGGCGATCGAGGCGTTTTTGAACCGCGAGGCGTCGTTGGCCGCGACCGTCGAGCGGCGCGACGTCGACGTCGACCATCGCGAGGTCGAGGTGGAGGAAGAGTGCCTGAAAATGCTCGCGCTCTACCAGCCGGTGGCGGCCGATTTGCGGTTGATCGTGGCAGCGTTGAAGATCAACAACGATCTGGAGCAGATCGGCGACCTGGCGGTGAACATTTCGAGAAAGGCCGCGGCCGTGGCTGTCGAACCGCCGCTGGACGTCTCGTTCGACGTGGCCGGCATGTGGACCAAGGTCCAGGCGATGCTGCGCGACAGTCTCGACGCGCTGGTCAACGCAAACGTGCCGATGGCCGAATCGGTCTACGCGAGGGACGACGAGATCGACGCCATGAAACATGCGATGCGGGAGGAGATCGAAGCGGCGGCTCGCCGACGGCCCGACTTCCTGCGACGCTTGCTCCGCGTTCTGGCCGTCATTCGCAATCTGGAACGCATCGCGGACTACTCGGTCAACATCGCCGAGGACGTGATCTACATGGTCGACGGCGCGATCGTGCGACATCGCTCCCACGATTAGTTACGCATTTCTAACGCGAAATTGACGGAACTTTCTTTTCCGCCCCATCAAACGCTGACCGGCGTTTTCGATAATGCCGACGTGCTGAGGATCGGCGGAGATCTTCAGACGGTCGGCAAGTCGCCGACGCGGCGAGGGCACGTTTTGGGAGGAATCGGAAGTGATCGCATCGTTTCATCGCGCGTGGTTGGGAATGGAAACATTAGTTGGCAAAAGGAGAAAGAAGATGAGAGCGTCTAAAAAGAGCGGATTTACCTTGGTCGAACTGTTGGTGGTGATTACGATCATCGGCATTTTGGTCTCGCTGTTGCTGCCGGCGGTGCAGTCGGCCCGAGAAGCCGCCCGGCGCAATCAGTGCACGAACAACATGAAGCAGATCGGGCTGGCTATTTTGAACTTCGAGTCGACGTACAAAAAGCTGCCGACCGGCGGCGAAGGCAGCGTCAAGGTCACGACGACCAGCGGCACCGATACGACGAGCGCCCTGCAAACGTGCTTCTCCATGCACGGTTTGTTCGTCCACTTGCTGCCCTATCTCGAAAAGAGCAATCTGTACGACAAGATGGACCTGAAGTCCGGCTATCGCGACACGCAGGCCAACGTCGCGGTGTGCGCGCGTCCGATCGAGACGTTCGTTTGCCCAAGCAACCCCTACGCGGCGTTCCACGACACGGTGGGCTTGGACAGCGTCAACGATCCCGAAACCACCGGCAGCGTCACCTTGGCCTCGCAAGGGCAATACTGGGGCACGACGGACTATTTTGCCACGGTGTACACGTCGATCAGTGACGGCAGCAAGTCCGCCAACACAAAGACCGGCGTCGACGACAAGACGAATTATCGCGCCGACGGCGCATTGACCGTCGACACCTCCGGTACGAAAATCGCCGCCATCGGCTCGAACGAAGGCGGATTCTACGTCACGAAGTACAGCGTGCCCATCTCGGCTGTTTCGGACGGCACCAGCAACACGATCGCCGTGATTGAAGACGCCGGGCGGGTGAGTCCGAATGCCACCGGTTTGTCGGGCGCCTATGCGGGCGTCAATTCACATTACAACTACTTGTCGTATACCAACGGCAGCGCGTCGACTCCGTTGGACGGCTCCCTCTCCGGCGACGCTCCGGCTACCTCGGGCGCGTACGCCGTGTGGCGTTGGGCCGATCCGGACGCGGGCGGCAGCGGCGTGTCCGGGCCGGGCGGAAGTTCCGGGACCGGGTTTGATTCGAGCGGCAACTACATCGGCAAGATCATCAATCAGAACAAGACGCCGATCGGCGGTCCGAGCGACGGTTTGTGGAGCAAGAACAACAAGGGACTCAACGACGAGCCGTTCTCGTTCCACTCGGGCGGATGCAACGCCGTGTTCGTCGACGGCAGCGTCCACTTCCTGAGCGAGGATTTGGACCCGGTCACCATGCGTCGTCTGGTGACCCGCGCCGAAGGAAAGGACGTCGCCAAGGACATCTTTTAACGCGACGGTCCGAGCAGAGCTCAAACGAATGCAGGCGTCGGCTCGTCCGGCGTCTGCTTTTTTTCGTCAGGAATTACTTTCGCCGAGCACGTCGTTCAACACGTCTTCGTTGACGTAGATCGGCAACGGCGGATTGCAGGTGACCGCCACGGCGATGGCGTCCGACGGCCTGGCGTCGATCTCGACCAACTCGCCGTCGTGCTGCACCCGAAGCTGTGCGTAGTAGGTCTGGTCCTTTAGTTCGCTAATCACCACATCCTGGAATTCGCCGCCGAGGTTTTCCACCACGTTGACGATCAAATCGTGGGTCAGCGGGCGGGGCGACGGAAAACCCTTGACCCGGCGGTCGATGCTCGTCGCCTCGAAAATGCCGATGACGATCGGAAAGGTCCGCTCTCCGCCGATTTCTTTCAGGTAGATGACCTGCTGGTCGTTGACCTCGCTGATGATGATCCGCGAAAGTTCCATCGGGACGGGCATGGCCGGTCGCTCCGCGCGCAAGAGAAGTCGTGAAACAGAACCCTATCTATTATAGGCCGGACCGCGGTCGCGCGGCCAGAGGGGGAGTCGCGTCGTAAAAAATTCGACGGAAAACGCGGCGATCTCAGGCCAACGCGTCGGCCAACTCTTTTTTTAGGGCGGTCAACGCCTTGTGACCGTCCTTGGACTCGACAACCACGTTGATCCGCACTTCGCTGGTGCTGATCAACTCGACGTTGACGCCGGCCGTCGCCAGCGATTGGAACATGCGAGCCGCCAAGCCGCTGTTGCTTTTGATGCCGACGCCGAAAACCGACAGCTTGGCCACTTGTTCGCGATGCGTCGGGGCGGGGCAACTCAGCGAACGGGCCAACTCGGCCGCCACGCCGGCAGCCTTCGAAAAATCGCCGCGCGGGACCGTGACCGAAATGTTCGCGCGATCGTCGCGGACACCGCTCTGCACGATCATGTCCACGACCACGCCGGCGGCCGCCAACGCATCGAACGTCGCGGCGGCCTGACCGGGAACGTTCGGCGTGCCCAAGAACGTGACCCGCGACTGCGTCTCGTCCAGATTGATGCCGTCAATCACCAGCTTTTCCATCCGTTGCAGCCGAGTGACCATGGCGGCTTGATCGGCCTTGGCCTTCAACGTCGTCGCGGCGTCCGTCCGAGTCGCAGCGGCCGCGGGCGGCGTGTGAAGCTGAAATACTTCATGCACGGCCCGAAGCCCCTCGAGCGCGCGATCGCGGGCGACCAACGCGGAAATCTTGATTTCGCTGGTGGTGATCATTTCGATGTTGATGCCGCGATTGGCCAACGCACGAAACATCGTGCCGGCCACGCCCGGTTGAGTGGCCATTCCCAGGCCGACCACCGAAATCTTCGAGACGTTGTCGTCGTGCGTGTAGCCTTCGGCGCCCAATTCCTTGACGGCGTCGTCGACCGCCCGCAACGTGGCCGGCAAATCCTCGCGCGGCACGGTGAACGAAAGATCGGCCCGATCGTCGTCCGCTGCGTTCTGCACAATCATGTCCATTGCGATGCTTTTTGCGGCGATTCTTGAAAAAATGCTCAGCGCCGCGCCGGGCCGGTCAGGCACGCCCAACACGGTCACGCGAGCCTCGGTTTTGGCCAGCGCCGCTCCGCATACCGGCATGTTCGGGGCCTCAGGCTCGCGGACGATCATCGTGCCTGGATTGTCGCTGAAACTGCTCCGCACGTGAACCGGCACGTTGAACTTCTTGGCGAACTCGATCGACCGGTTGTGCATGACGCCCGCGCCGGCCGTGGCCAGTTCGAGCATCTCATCGTAGCTGATTTGTCGGACCTGCCGGGCCTCGGGCACGACGCGGGGGTCGGTCGTGTAGACGCCGTCGACGTCGGTGTAAATTTCGCAGGAATCGGCCCCCAACACCGCAGCCAACGCGACGGCGGTCGTGTCGCTGCCGCCTCGGCCGAGCGTGGTGATGTTGTTCGATTCGTCGATGCCCTGAAAGCCCGCCGCGATGACGATGTTGCCGTCGTCCAACGCTTTGCGCAGCCGATCGGTCGAAATCGACCGGATGCGGGCCTTCGTGTGGGTGCTGTCGGTTACGATGCCGATCTGCGCTCCCGTCAGACTGATCGCCTTGTGGCCCAACGAATGGATCGCCATGGCCATCAGGGCCACGCTCACCTGCTCGCCGGTCGACAGCAGCATGTCCATTTCGCGGGCGGGCGGCTCG
Source organism: Thermoguttaceae bacterium (assembly GCA_039698075.1). Taxonomy (GTDB): domain Bacteria; phylum Planctomycetota; class Planctomycetia; order Pirellulales; family Thermoguttaceae; genus JAJFVC01. The sequence goes on from JBDKTJ010000129.1 coordinate 24,160, forward strand.
TCGGTGATCTCGTGGGCCAGATCCACCAACACGTCGGTGTTCTTGCCCATGGCGCTGACGACCATGACTACTTGATTGCCTTCCTGCTGGGCGCGAATGGCCTTTCGGGCCGCGGCCAAAATCTTCTTGCTGTCGGCCACGCTGGTGCCGCCGAACTTCTGGACGATGATAGGCATGGGAAAACCGGGTCGCAAATCGAGGACGGGTTACGGAAGTACAAACCTATAAAGATAAGGAATTTTCCGGCCGGGAGCAAGTCGGGGGGCCAACGCAACGTCCCACGGCGAAAAACCATCTTCGTCTTCTACGACGGACGTCGCGTCATGGTTCTTCGAGCCGTTTGGCCCTCGGCAATGGCGGAATCGAGGGACGCCGGACGACGCCGGCCAGCCGTTGGCGAAGCGACTGACTCACGTCCGCGGCGGTTGCATAGCGGTTGCCGGGGTGTTTGGCCATCATTTTGCTGCAAATGGCGGCCATTTCGTCCGAAATATCACCGCGAATCGTCCGCAAATCCACCGGTTCTAGCGTCTGATGCTTCAAAATTCGCTCCGGTACCGTGCCCTGCGGAAACGGAGGATGCCCGGCCAATAGAAAATACAGCGTGCACCCCAGAGAATAGACATCGGCTCGACCGTCCACCTGAGAACTTTTCATCGCCTGTTCCGGCGCCAGATAGTCGAGCGACCCGAACAGACGATCCGCCGACTCGGGCGCCGACGAACCGCCGCCGACCAATCTCGCCAGACCAAGGTCGAGGATTTTGACCACGCCCTGACGATTGACCAACAGGTTGGAGGGCTTGATGTCGCCGTGGATCAGATGTTGCCGGTGGGCATGTTCCAAACCGTCGGCCGCCTGGGCGATGTATTCGGCCGCGCGAGCCTCCGGCATCGGACCGTCGCGCTCGACCATGCGTTGCAAGTCTTCGCCTTCGACGTACTCCATGACCAGATAATAGCGATCGCCCTCGTTGTCGATGCTGTAGGCCCGGACGATGTTGGGATGATCCAACGCGGCGACTGCACGACCTTCGGCCAGAAAACGATCCAGCGCGGTCCGACTGTGGCAGAGCTCTCGCGAGATGACCTTCAGCGCTACGCGGCGATGCATCGTCACGTGCTCGCCGAGAAAGACACTGCCCATGCCGCCGTGGCCCAGCAATTCGATCAAACGATACTTACCCAAGTAGAACGAACTGCGGCCGGCCAACAACTGCCCAGCCTGCCAACGAGTGATGAGTTGCCGGTGGACAAGCGTTTTGGCGGCCGTTCGCGGATCGTCGCCGGGTTGAACGAGTCGCCGGGCTTGGTCCCATTGGGCGGGATCGAGCAATCGGCTTTTTTCCAGAACCGCCAACAACTGCCCTGCCGATGCGACGTCCATCGCCGTTCCTCCGTCAAACGCGCATCGCCAAAGGTTTTAGCCCAACCACCTTGGTTTGCAGTCCCAGGAACCGATCGGCCGACGCAATGCACAACGTGCGGAAATCGCGTCCGCCAAAGCAACAGTTTGCGGCGTGAACGTCGATCCGACCGATTCGGCGGCCATGTCGATCGAAAATGTGCAGTCCCGCCTTTCCGCAACAAACGTAAAGATTGTCGTGTTCGTCGAGGGTCAAGCCATCGGGGTTTGCGCCCAACGGGTCGATCCAAAGCCGTTGGTTGGCCAACCGGCCGGGCGTCGTGACGTCGTATCGGTAGATGGCCTGTCCTCGGGCGTCGGCCACGTAAAGCGTCCGGTCGTCGGCCGAAAGCAGCACGCCGTTCGGCTTGAAGCAGACCGTGGAAACGCGAGTGACCAGGCCTGCGGCGGAGCAATAATAAACGTCTTGCTTCATCACGGTCGGTTGTCCGCGATGCTGATAGTTTGGGTCGGAGAAATAAAACCCGCCGGAGAAGTCGATGGCCAGATCGTTGGGCTCATTGAAATGTTGGCCGTCGATCTCGGAACACAACACGCGTCGCTGTTTGGTTTGCAGATGGATGGCCACGATGCGATAGGCCGCGCCCTCGCAAACGTAAAGTTCGTCGTGGGCGTTGCACATCATGCCGATGGCGTCGGTGCTGTCGGCGACAAACGGAACGATCGGCCGGCCGACCTCCCAAAAGTGGATGGCGTCGTTGCGTCCGTCGGAAAAATAGACATTTCCCAGGACGTCGGCGGCGGGTCCTTCGGTGAAACCGTAGCCGTGGCCCAAGACTTCGGGGCGTGCGTCGGGTGCAACGAGGTCGTCAAGTGTCATGTTGGGTGCAGGATAGTCTTTGGACGCAAAAATGACAATCCGCGTTTGCGGGACGATCGGAATGTTTTTTGAAGAGCGGCGGTTGTGTCGCGTGGTCAGTAAGTAGTCAAAAATGTCCAAAAAAATAATTGTAATTATGTTTTGTTTGTGCTAGTCTGGCTCGCAGTTCGGTCGGGCTGGTCGGTTGACCAAAGAATCACCATCCAACCACAGGAGTCTTTTCTAGAAAGGGGCGAGCAACATGATTGCTACGGCGGTCATCGAAGAAGTGCGGCGGATGTTGCGAGAAGGCAGACTATCGCAACGGCAGATTGCCCAGCGAGTTGGCGTGAGCCGTGGAACGATCAACGCCATCGCCTTGGGAAAACGGACCTCGCAATCGCCAGCCCATAGGTTGGACCGCGCGGGGTTCACTCCACCGGCTGGGTTGCCGGTGCGATGTCCGGGCTGTGGAGGACGGGTGCAGATGCCGTGTTTGTTGTGCCACCTGCGGCAACGACGCCCTGGACGGCCGGAGCGGTCGATCCGCCGCAACGAAGGATTTGGTTTCGCGTCCACCGCAACAGGGCCTCGCGGCTGATCGTGCCGGTGGGGCGTCCGTCTCGGGTGATGACCAGCCGGCGGACCGACACGCGGGCCAAAAAGTCATAGATGATTCGGATCGGCGTGTTTTCCTGGTAGGAAATCACATTGGGACGCATCACCGATCGGACGGGGCGTTGCCAGCAATCCGGAGCGGCCATCGCCGCCATGAGGTCTTTTTCGGAAAGGAATCCGGCCAAATCCCCGTTCTCGCTCAGAATGGGCGTCGAGGGGATTTCGTGGCAAAGCAAAAATTGGGCGGCCCGATCGATCGTTTCGTTCTCGTACAGCGGGGCGATCAGCGGACTCATGACGTCTCGGGCGACGACGCCCTGGAAAACGCCGTCGTGCCGTTCGGCCACGCAGCCCAACGGTTCCATGGCGTCGACCAGGGTGGAATAGCGGATTGCGCGGTCGCGGCCGGCTCGTTTGGCGCACAGCAACGCCTGATCGGCCAGATCGACCAACGCTTCCGAGTTGCTCATGTCGTCGCGGGCCTGGGCGACGCCGAAACTGCCGGTGATCCGCAACAGGGGGCTGCCGAACGGAATGTGCAACGAAGCCAGCCGGACTCGCATCCGTTCCGCCAACACGGCGGCGTCCGCTTCGTTGGTTTCGGGCAGCAAGAAGCAAAACTCCTCGCCGCCGTAACGACACACCGTATCGCTGACGCGGCAGGTGTCCAAGAAAACCTCGGACACGGATTTCAAAACGGAATCGCCGGCCGGATGACCGTACAGATCGTTGATTTGTTTGAAGAAGTCAAGGTCCATCATGATGCAGCTCATCGGCAACGACAATCGCCGCGAGCGGTGCCATTCCTTGACCAAGGACTCGTAAAAACTGCGTTGGGTCAACAGCCCCGTCAGCGAATCGGTGTGGGCCATGAGGCTCAAACGCCGCTCGAGCGTTAGGACTCGCGAGCCGGACCGGAGCCGCGCCAGCAGTTCGCCTTCGGAGACGGGCTTCGTCAGAAAATCGTCGGCGCCGATCTCCAGGCCGCTGATCATCTCGGCCCGCGCGTTCTTGACCGTCAGAAACAAAATGTAGACATAGTGAGGCAGCACCATGTCGCGGACCTGGCGGCAAAGTTCTAGGCCGTCAATCCGAGGCATTTCCCAGTCGGTGATGATGAAATCCGGGCACTCCAATTCCACGGCTTCAAGGGCTTCTTGTCCGTCGGAAACGGTGCGGGTTGGAATGCCGGCCTTCTGCAACCATCGCGAAAGCAGCCGTTGCATGGCCGGGTCATCATCACAGACCAACGCTTTGTAATCGGCAGGCTCCATCAATTCATCCTGTGGGCGCAAGGGATGCGCCCTGTCGTCTCGTCACGGATGCTATTTTGTGCCACCCTAGGGTCATTCGGTCACCAGATGTTGCGACGTTCTTGCGGTCGTGACACAACATAACTGGTCGGACCGATGGCCCGCGGATGCAACAAAACTCTCGCCCTCGAGTCAACCCTAGCTTGAACCTGGCCGCGATGTCGCCGAGGATTCAAAAAAACCGGAAAAATGCCGGAATTGTGGCGTTCGTCATGCCGGCGGTTCGGGAAGTTGCTCGAAGGGATGCGCCACGGGGGGGTGGCTAGAAAACCCGCCGTTGCGGGCATCAAGACTGGCCCGACGACGGCTGCCCCTCTTGGAAGGGGCTCTCGTGACGCGGCAACGTCTTGCACAATAAAATTCCGCCGAAATACAAGAAAGTCAGCGGCACGGCCATCAGCAACATGCTGTACGGATCGGGCGGGGTGAGCAGGGCCGCCAACGCGAAAATCACCAACACGGCGATTCGCCACTGCGACAGGTAATTCTTGATCGTGAAGACCCCGATCCGTTCCAAAAACAACATCACCAGCGGAAGTTGGAATCCAAGGCCAAACCCCACCGGCAGCAACAGCACGAAACTGAGCCACTCGTTGATTCGCGGGTCTGGGTCGATGCCGAGGCTGCGGTTGAAGCTGAACAGGAAGTTCAACACCGGCTCAAACACGACGAAAAAGGCCAGCGACGCGCCGAGCAGGAACAACCCGAGGCTGAACGGCAGGTACAGATGCACGTAGTGCCGCTCGTGCGGATAAAGGCCCGCGGCCACGAAATTCCAAATCTGAAAGAAAATCCAGGGGCTGGCCAGCAACACGCCGACCAGCAGCGAACCTTTCACGTAGACGCCGAAGGCCTCTTGGGCGTTCAAACTTTTTACGCGTATGCGCGAGTCGTCTGCGTTGCGATGCCACAAAAACAGACGAATCAGCGAGTCCGTCGGGTCGGCGTTCGCGGACGTCTTCGTGGTCAACGGGGGCACGTGCTTGAGTTCGTCGGGATAGTTCTTCTTCAATTCCTGAAGCATTTCCCGGGGATCGATGTACACCTCGTCGGCCAGCATGTCGTTCTTGAGCACGCGGTCTTGCATTTCCTGCGACGTCCAAGGCGACGTCCGGCCCGCTTGCTTGTCCTTGGCCAATTCGTTTTCAAGGCGTTCGACCGACTCTTGCTGATAATAACGGGTCAAGGCGCGGGACAGCGGACGCTGGATGAAGCCGACGACGGGCCCTCCGATCATAAGCCCCAAGGCGAACCCGAGGGCGAGCCCCAACGCCGATTTGAACAGACAGCCGCGCAACTCTTCGAGGTGCTCCCCGAAGGTCATCGTGCTTTCTCGGAACAGATCGTCTTCGTGTGAATCGGGCATTGTGGATGGCAATGCGGCGCCCCCCAAACAATCCAGTCTAACAGCAGGTCGGCCGGATCGCAAATGGCAAGCGTTTTGGTCGCATTTCGCACGATCAGCGTTGGGCGTCGACCGTTTCAAAAAATCACCGCGGCGACGAACCGTATGTTGCCGTTTTGGCTCACCCGTCCAAGGCCGGTGAATTTGAACGGATGCCTAACGTGTTTTGTTGCAACAAGTTGAGCGTCTCGACAATGTTTCGGCACGAAACCTGCTAAAACTCGAACGTACAAGACGACAACCACAGCTCAGCAATCCGCAGGAGGTCTCCGATGAGGACCAGAGGAGTGAAATTGCTTGACCCGGTGCTTGAAAACGATCAGATTGACTGGCTGGTGGTGCCGGTCGATCAGTGCCGCGACGTTCAGGACGAAGGAGACCTGATTTCCCGTCATTTCCGAAAACCGCACGAGCCTTGGACGCCGAATCAGGCGTTCGTCCAGCCGGTCGAAATCCGTCGAAGTCGTCGCCGGGTGCTATTTTTCCAGCATTCCGGGCTGAAATTGCGGAACGGCCTGCTTTCTTGATTCCTTCGATCCGGCCCGCGGCAACTGGATTGACTCCCCTTGGCGGCAGGGGGCGTCCATCGTATACTACATGGCTTCCGTCCAAATTGGATTCCAACGGAACCGGGTGGTCCCATTTTCGAGGATCCGCCTGTCTTCCCGAAGCATCGACAGGCGGCAACGCGCAGGTTTGCATTGCGGTTGGCATCCAACGCTCGAAACCAAGAAGCCATGACACGAATCGCCATTCTCGGAGCCACCGGATACACCGCGGTGGAGTTGATTAAAATCTTGCTCCGCCATCCCAATGCGGAGATCGTGGCCGTGACGAGCCGCCAGGAAGGCCGTCCGCATATCGCGATGATTCACCCGTCGTTGACCGGCCGGTTGGATCTGCGGTTGGAAGACCTCAGCCCCGCCGAAGTAGCCGCCCGGGCCGAGTGCGTGTTCAGTTGCTTGCCGCACGGCGCCAGCGCGTCGGTGGTTCCGCAGTTGCTCGACGCCGGATGCCGCGTGGTCGACTTCAGCGCCGACTATCGTCTGAACGACCCGACGGTGTACGAGCAATGGTACGGCCAGAAGCACGTCGACGCCGCGCGGTTGGGCAAGGTGCCTTACGGACTGCCCGAGCTGTTCCGCGATCAGATTCCTCCGGCCCGCTTGGTGGCCAATCCGGGCTGTTTCCCGACCACCGCGATTTTGGCGCTCGCGCCGCTGCTGAAGGCAGGTCTGATCGATTCGAAGGGCATCATCGTCGACTCGAAGAGCGGCGTGTCGGGCGCGGGCCGCACGTTGAAACTGACGACCCATTATCCCGAGTGCAACGAAAGCATCTCGGCCTACAACGTCGGACGCCATCGTCACACACCTGAGATCGATCAGGTGCTCGGCGTGGCGGCCGGTCGTCCGGTCGAGGTGGTGTTTTCGCCCCACTTGGTTCCGATGGATCGCGGAATCCTGACGACGACCTATTCGCAGCCGTTGGTTGCGGCCAGTGAAGAAAAGGTGTTGCAGACGATCCGCGATTTTTACGCCGACGAGCCGTTCATCCGAGTGGTCGACCATTTGCCGGCCACGAAAGACGCGATGGGCACGAACTTTTGCGACATTACGGCCCGCGTGGTTCGCGGCCGCGTGCTGACGATCAGTTGCATCGACAACCTGATCAAGGGCGCGTCGGGGGCCGCCGTGCAAAACTTCAATTTGATGTTCGGCTATCCCGAGACGACCGCGTTGTAGTTCGGGTTGCGTCTGTCGGGAGGCCGACCTACGGAAGGCCGGTAAACAAGAGCTTTCGACCACGTACCGTCCGACATTATTTACCTGAGTGCCAATAGCTGTGGAGACCCATTTGATGGCCGTTTGCGTTCCCAAAGGCTTTTTGATGGCGGGCGTGCATTGTCGGATCAAGCGCGACCCGCGAAAACAAGATTTGACGTTGGTGATGTCGGAGTCGCCGGCCAGCGGAGCGGGCGTGTACACGCAAAACCTGGTCTGCGCCGCCCCGGTGACGCTCGATCGCAGTCGGACGCCGAGCGGTCAAATTCGCGCCGTCGTGATTTGCTCGGGCGTGGCCAACGCCTGCACCGGCGAACGCGGCCTGCGCGACGCGGAGGAAATGGCTCGACTGGCCGCCAAAGCCTGCGAGGCCGAACCCGACCAGGCCTTGGTGTTGTCGACCGGCGTAATCGGCTCGTTTCTGCCGATGGAACGCATCGCCCAGGGCATTTCGGCGGCGGCGGTCAAACTGGGCCGCAGCGAGACGTCGCTGATCGCCGCGGCACGCGGCATGTTGACCACCGACACGATCCACAAGTTGGCCGGACGAACCATCACGGTCGGCGGCCGCGAGATCCAAATCACCGGCATGGCCAAAGGCGCCGCGATGATGGGCCCGAACATGGCCACGATGTTGGCGCTGGTCATGACCGACGCCGCATTGCAGCCGACCGACGCGCAAGCCGCGTTGAGCCGGGCGACCAACGAAAGTTTTAACTGCATGAGCGTCGATGGGCACATGAGCACCAACGACACCGTGCTGTTGCTGGCCAACGGAGCGGCCGGCGGCGACCCGCTGTCCGGCGACGATCTGGCGGCGTTTCAGGCCGCGTTGGACGAGGTCTGCATCGATCTGGCCAAGGCGATCGCCGGCGACGGCGAAGGGGCGACCCACCTGGTCACGATCGAGATCAGCGGCTGCGCAACCCGCGAGACGGCTTTGGAAATCGCCAAAAACGTGGCCAATAGCCCCTTGGTCAAGACCGCTCTGCACGGCGCGGACCCCAATTGGGGACGAATTGTCTCGGCGGCGGGCTATGCCGGCGTGCCGTTCGATCCGAAGGGCGTCACGCTTTGGCTCAACGGCGCGTTGCTTTACGAAAAGGGCGCCCCGGTCGAGTTCGACGGCAAGGCGGTTTCCCGCTCGATCCGCGACAACCGCGAGACGCTCATTCAGATGCAATTCAGCGAAGGCACGGCCCAGCGTCGCTTCTGGACCGCCGACCTCACGGCCGAATATGTCCGCCTGAACGCCGATTATCACACTTGATTGGCGTTTTGTCGTCACAACCTATTGCATGGCCGTTGTTTAGGCGTTTTTTTGTCGCCAAAACTGGGCTTGGTGTTTTGTCGGACTGTCGATAAAATCACCCATCGTCAAGGCGTTTCCCCGCAGAGTCCTTGTCTGCACGTCGCACAACGGCCGGGGGACGTTTCTTTGCAGGATGAAATTATGCCGTCGGAACGGATGCCGCAGGCAGACCCTTCGTGGATTTCCTACCCATTGCGCTGGTTGACGCGGGCGGTCGCTCGTTTTCCGGTGCTCACCCTGTTGATCGCGGTTGCGGCGATGGCCGGCTCGATCTGGCTGACGATGACCCAACTCGGGTTTCGGACCAGTCGCGCCGATCTGATTAGCCCCCAAAGCGAGTATCATCATCGCTGGCTCGAGTACACCCGTGAGTTTGGCGAGCGGGAAGACGTGGTCGTGGTGGTGGAGGGCAAAAATCGCCAGACGATCGCGCCGGCGTTGGACGACCTGTGCCGCGAGCTTCGCCGCCGCGCGGATATGTTCAGCGCGGTGATGCACGAAACCGATGCCCCAGCCTTGCGGGCCAAGGGACTTTACTATCTGAAGACCGACGATCTGCTCAAAATCGACGGATTTTTGCAGCAGGCGACCCCGATCCTTCAGGGCAATTGGTCCCAGTTGAATCTGGGCGGCATGGCCCAGTGGATGGGCACGGCCATGGGCGGCGGTTCCGACGCGCAGCGCGGGCAAATCATGGCGGCCATGCAGGCCGAGTTGCCGCGGGTCAGTCAGGGGCTCACGGCGGCCCTCGGGTCGTCCGGCGGCTATCAGTCGCCGTGGCCTGAAATTGCGCCGCCCAAGGCGTTGGCCGACGAAGCCAAATCGACCCGCTTGATGTCGGACGACGGCCGCTTGGGGTTTGTCTTGTTGAAACTGATCGAGGAGGACCGGCAGAGTTTCGCCCAAAACAAGGAATCGATCAAGGTTTTGCGCGAGATCACCGCCGGCGTGCAAACGCGGCATCCCGGCACGAAACTGGGGCTGACCGGTTTGCCGATCATCGAGTACGACGAAATGCGATCGAGCGAGGACTCGATGTCCGCCGCCACGTTGGTCTCCTTTTTCGGCGTGCTGGCGGTCATGATCGTTGCGTTCGGCGGTTTCCGCCACGCGATCATGGCAATGACGGCGCTGGTGATCGGCATGATCTGGGCGTGCGGGTGCGTGACGCTGACGATCGGTTACGTCAACGTGTTGAGCATCGCGTTCGCATCGATTTTGTTCGGCATGGGCATCGACTATGGCATCTACTACATCGCCCGATATTTGCAGCTCCGCGAGCAGACCACATCGACCACGGAGGCGTTGGTGCACACGTCGAGTCTGGTGGGCCCGGGCATTTTGACCGGCGCCTGCACCTCGGCCATCTCGTTTTTCGCCTCGGGGCTCACCGATTTTCCCGGCGTCGCCCAGTTGGGTCTGATCGCCGGCGGAGGCGTTTTGCTTTGCTGGCTGGCCGAGACGACGATCCTGCCGGCGATGATCCGGCTGTCCGACAAGGACGGCGAACGGCAAAACCTGCCCACCGCGTTGAATCTCAAATTCTGGCTGCGGCCGTTGTTTGCGTTTCCGAAGATTTCGCTTCTGTTGGTCGCTGCGATGACGGTCGTGCTCTCGATCGGGCTGCGCGACTTGTATTATGACTACAACTTGCTGAATCTCCAGCCGAAGGGGCTTGAGTGCGTCGAGTTGGAGCACAAACTGTTCACGCAAACCAACCGCAGCGCGTGGTTCGCGTTGTCGATCGCCAAGACGCCCGAGGAGGCGGCCGCGCGAAGAGAAAAGTTCTTAAAATTGCCGTCGGTCGAGCGAGTCGTGGAGGTTGCGACGAAGCTGCCCGGCGATTTGGAGAGAAAACGCCCGATTGTCGAACGGATTCACGCGAGGGTGGCCAATTTGCCGAGCCAAGTGCCGGCAATTCCCGTCACTCCGGCGGCCGAACTTGTGAAAGTGCTAACGGGAGCCGAGTCGATGTTGGCCTCGCAGCCCGGCGCCGACGCCGCGGTCGGCGGATTGCGGCAACTCCGCGAAATGTTGCAGCGGATTCCGCCCGACGAGTATCAACGCCGCGTCGGCCAGTATCAACAGGCGATGGCCGGCGATTTGCTGACCCGGCTGCAAATGCTCCAGGCCAGTTCGAATCCCGAACCGCCCCGGTTGACCGATCTGCCCGAAAGCATCCGCTCGCGGTTCATTGGCAAGTCGAACAAATTTCTGATTCAAGTTTACAGCAAGGCGAACATTTGGGAAGTCGAGCCGATGGACCGTTTTGTCCGCGACGTGCGGAGCGTCGATCCGGACGCCACCGGCAACCCGATCCAGGTGCATGAGGCCTCGTTGCAGATGAAGCACAGTTTCGAGCAGGCGGCCTGGTATGCGCTGCTGGCGATCGTGCCGTTGGTGTTCCTCGATTTCCGGCGACTCAGCCATACGCTGCTGGCCGCCATCCCGATGGGCGTCGGGCTGCTGCAAACGCTCGGAATGATGGGCTTGCTCGGCATTTCGTTGAATCCGGCCAACATGATTCTTCTGCCGTTGGCGATCGGACTCGGCATGGACACCGGCATCAACTTGGTCCATGAAATGCGATGCCAGCGCGGCCGATATCAGGGCGCCGGAAACGCCGTGGTCGTGGCCGTCGTGGTCAACACGCTGACGACGATGGTCGGATTCGGCGCGCTGATGATCGCCAATCACCAGGGGCTGCAAAGCCTCGGCCGCGCGCTGACCATCTCGATGGCCTTTGGAATGCTCGATTCGCTTCTGTTGCCCAACCTGTTGGTGGTCGGTCGATTCTCGGGCGACGCCCCCATGGATGACGAAGATCCGTCGCAGGCGGACTTGGACGTCTACGATGAGACGGTTGCGGACGAGGAAGAATCGTCCGTCTCGTATGCGGCGTGACGCGGCCCTGCTGTTTTTATTGCCCGCATCGCAAATAGCGAAACAGACCGTGCAGGGCGAAACCGCCGCCGAGCCCCAAAATTTGCCACACGGGATAGTCCGGCTGGGCCGCGGCATAGGCCGCCAGCGACTTGCGTACTTCTTCCGACAGGTCTTCCAGCACCGGCGCCATCGCGGCATGCAACGCGCTGAAACTTTCCGCCGTTTCCGGTGAACGCTTTTTCAACTCGGCCTGCGCGACGCTCAAGGTGAACTCCTTGACCATCGCCCGGGTGAAACTGTGGCCGGCCACTCCGCAACTGTGAAACCAAAACGAATGGGGCGAACTGACGACGATGTTCGTGGCGTTGCATCCGACGTCCAACGCGGCCACGGCTTGGGACGCCGCCAGTGGGGCCGTTGGGTCGGCCAACAGATACTCGTGCGTCAGAAAGTTGTGCAGCGCGATGAAATCCGGCTGCAACACGTCGACTCGCAGCTTCAGTCGGCGAAAGGTTTTTTGATAACGCTCGGCCGCGTCTCGTTTCACGGCGACCCACAGCGCGCGGCACCCGTTTTTCGCCGGTGATTTCGGATCGCCGCGTTGACTTGCCGGGCCATCCAGCGTTCCCCAGTCCCAGAGCAACTGTTCCAACAAAAGATCCACTTCGAGCCGCGTCTCGAACTCGATCAAACTCCTGGCCTTCCGGGGCGCCACCGGCGGCAAGTCCATCCATCGGCTCATGGCCATTCGGCCGGGCAGGCCGACGCAAACCGCGTCCCCCTGCACCGTCTGGCTGTGCAGAAAGGCGTCGATCGCATCGGAAACCAGCCGGACCTCTTCGAGTTCGTTGGCGGCCTGACTGAGCGGCTTTGCGTACTCGAACACCGCAGCCGACTCGACCGACGGCCGTTCGCTTGAGGCGTCCCACGTCATGCGAATCGCTTTGAGCGCCGCCGTGCCGAGATCGACTCCCCAAGCGGCGCGAGGATGTTTCAATCGCACAAGGCTCGCGACCCGATCGGCAAGGCCGGGCGATTGGGCCGCCAGCAGATTGATCCGCAGCGACGCCTTGTCGAGCCCCGCCAAGGCCAATCCGCATGCCACCTGAAATCGGCCTGGATTGTTTCGCAAAACCGTCCCGTCGAACGTGTCCGAACATTGGATCCGCCGCCATCCGACGCACCAGTCGATCGGCAATCCCAGCGGCGTCGAGCGGGGTGGGCCGGCCCAACGAATCGGCTCCAAACGCCGCGGATCCCGGGCGGCGACTCGGCGTCGCAATTGCTCCAGGCGTTTTGCCGTTTCGGGATCGTCGGGGGCCAACCGCCGCATGCGGTCCGCGGCCGCCCAAAGCGCCGGATCGACGACCGGCGCATGGGCCAAATCCCATGCCAGGCAACCCAATTCGGCCGTTCGACGCCGGAGCGACTCCCAGGCCGGCGTCTCGCCCAACGGAGCGGCCGCGTCCATTCGCTGCAACGCCCCGCGATAGTCATGCCGAGCCAGCCGCTTCTTGGCATCCGTCAACAAATGGTTGCGCAACTGTTGCGACAGCCGCTTGGCCCGAGCATGATTCGGCTGCAAAGCCAGCAGGCTGGCGATCTGCTGCGGCAAGTCAAGCAGCCGTTTTTCGCGGAGCGTCGCCTGCATCTCTTCTTCGAGCGCCGACACCTGACCGCGACGAAGGTCCAGTTCCGCCGCCAGCGCCGCGATCGCTTCGGTGCGAAGGCAACTGGGCACGGCGTTTAACCGCTGGGCGGCGGCGTCGTAGTCGGCCTGGTCGAACAACTGCCGGGCCTCAAGCAACGTCGTTTCGGCGTCGATCTGCGCTTGCTGACGTTGAACGGTCCATTGCTGAGCGAGCCGCCGCGCCCGTTCGGCCCGTTCCTGGAGTCGTGGATGGTCGTAAGCGGCGATACGCGCCAAAATGGCCTGCGCCTCTTGGTATCGACCCGCCGTCTGATGTCCGGCCGCTTCCCGAAGCTCGGCGTCGATCGCCTCAAAACGTTCGGCGGCGGCCTCGTCCAATTCGACGCCGCAACCGCCGCAAAAACTCTCGCCCGTCGTGCAAACCTCGCCGCATCGCAAACATGTTTCCCATAAGGAAGCGCCGCACTGGGCACAGAACTTTCGCGGCGACGGGTTCGCCGTCATGCAACGGGGACAATGCAGGCCCGTGGCCGGCGCCTCTTCTATGTCGCCGATGGTGGACATCACGCACTCCTCAAAAAGACAACAATCCGAACTGGGGTGGCGTCGCAAAACGTCCACCCAGGGTAGCAGTCCAATGTTGGCAAGCGATGAGCGGACGGTTAAAAACGGGAAAAAACGGCTGGGAAAAAGGCGCCCATCCATGCGTCGATGGAGGGGACGGGTTTGTCTATTCACGCCAAATTATCCGCCGCGACCATTTTTAATGCGAATTCAGTGAACTACGCGGATTGACAAATCGTGTTTGTGGAGCGATAGTGGTTCGGGCAGACTCGCTGGAATGATCATTCGCCCGCTTTTTCTTTTGGGGGCATGATGATGTCGCACACCAGCTTGCGTGACAAGGCGGCGTCGCTGTTGGCGCCCGCGGACGTCCGAATCGACGGTCCTCGCGTCTGGGATCTTCGCGTGCGCCATGACGAGTTTTTCCCGCGCGTATTGGCAGACGGATCGCTCGGGTTGGGCGAGTCGTACATGGACGGCTGGTGGGACTGCCAACGGCTCGACGAGTTTTTCTATCGCATTCTTCGCGCGCGCGTGGATACGAAGGTGGCGTGCGGTTCGTTGCTGGTCGACTTCATCAAGGCGAAGCTGTTCAACGTTCAGCGCGCGTCAAGGGCGTTTCAGATCGGAAAACGTCATTACGACATCGGAAACGCGCTGTTCGAATGTATGTTGGACCGACGTTGGATCTACAGTTGCGGCTATTGGGACCAGGCCGCGACGTTGGACGAGGCGCAAGAGGCGAAGCTGGACCTGATCGCCCGAAAGTTGCTGCTGAGGCCCGGCCTCACCGTTTTGGACATCGGATGCGGTTGGGGCGGCACGGCCCGATTTCTCGCCGAACGATACCAGGTGCGGGTCGTCGGCGTGACCGTCTCGGAGGAACAGGCGAGATACGGCCGGGAGCTGTGTCGCGGCCTGCCCGTCGACATCCGGTTGCAGGACTACCGCAAGGTTGAAGGCGAATTTGACCGGATTCTTTCGGTCGGGATGTTCGAGCACGTGGGCGCTAAGAATTACGACGCGTTTCTTCGCATCGTGCGTTCTCATCTCAAGGACGACGGGCTGTTTCTTCTCCACACGATCGGGAAAAACCGATCCAGCCACCATGTGGACCCGTGGATTGAGAAGTACATTTTTCCCAATTCCATGTTGCCGTCGGCTTCTCAGGTCAGCCGCGCGACGGAGGGGCGATTCGTGTTGGAGGATTGGCACAATTTCGGCGTCGATTACGACAAAACCCTCACGGCCTGGTTCCACAACTTCGACGCGCATTGGCCGGACCTTCAACGCCAATACGACGAGCGGTTCTATCGGATGTGGAAATACTATTTGTTGAGTTGCGCCGGGGCATTTCGCGCGAGACGGCTCCAAGTGTGGCAAATGGTTCTGTCTCCGACCGGCGTGTCCAACGGCTATCGGGCGCCGCAGCGGGAACCCGTTGAAATGGCGATGTCCGCAGGTCCGGCAACCGCGTCCTTCGCCGATGATCGTCAGCCGAACTGGTAGTGCTTGCGGATCATCGCAGGCCCTCGGGAAAGATCACGCAGTCGCCGGGGCCGAACGTGGCGTGGAACCTTGATGGCGGGCAAGGATCGGCGTCCGACGTCCGTCGCCATGTTTGCGAGGACGCGGACCTATTGAAAAAGACGTCGGCGGTTACGCGATGCCGGCCGGTTGCTCTTCGGCGGCCACCATCTCGGTGTCTTCGCCGGTGTGGCAAAAGACCCGATTCCGACCGTCGGTCTTCGCGCTGTACAGGGCCGCGTCGGCCCGGGCGATGAGCGTCTCCTGCGTGTCGCCGTCGCGAACCGACGCCACGCCGCCGCTGACGGTGATCGTCAACTGCTGTTGGACCCTGGCCCGAAGCCGCTCGGCGAAAATGCGAGCGCCGGCCAAGTCCGTGTGCGGCATCACGATGACGAATTCCTCGCCGCCGTAGCGGGCCACGATGTCGGTCTCGCGGATCGAGTCGTCGAACAATTGGGCCAACTCCTGCAACACGTGGTCGCCGTGCAGATGGCCTTGCTGATCGTTCACCTGCTTGAAATGGTCGATGTCGAACATCGCAACGGCGAACGTGGCGTTGTAGCGGGTTTTCAGGGCAAATTGCGAATTGAGGGCGTCGTCCAATCCCCGACGGTTGTTGACGCCCGTCAGCGGATCGGTGCGCACTTCGGTGAACGTCATCAAGTTCGCGCTTTGCTGGCGTATCTCATCGTAGGCGTTGGCGATCTGCGTGGCCAGTTGCAGCGTCGGCTTCAGAATGTCCTCGGCCTCGCGGCACAATTCCTTCCAGGCCGCCTCTTGCTGCTGGCTGCTCAGCCGGCTGACGTGGTCCTTGAACCGCGAGACGCTGTCATGGTGCCGAGCCAGACTTTGCCGGACGGCCCAGGCGATCTTCTCAAGCTCCGAGGCGACGGCCTGGGCCCGTTTCAGTTCGCGCCGCGAACGGACGACCATGTCGTTCGGGTTGACCCGACGCCGTCGGCTGGCGAGATAGCCCAGCGTGGCCACGATGGCCAGGGCCACGGGCACCGGTATCTGCAGATTCCACCAATCCATGAAAAATTGCACTCGTTCTTGCGTCCGCGCCCCAGAATTTTTTCAATCAATACCGCGATCGTGAACCGAACCCACGCAGGCAGAGGAAGGCGACGCCGATCATCGCCGCCAACACGACCGACCACCCTTGGGGCCCCAGACGGTCAACGAAGTGCACGACCTCGTGCCACAGATGAGTCATCGTTCCGTTCCTTTTTTTGCGGTCGGTCCCCCGCTAGATATATTGTAGGTCAGAAATTTCCACACGCCAGGGTAGAAAATACGTAGATCGGCCGGCGGGGCGGTCGTCCGAACGTCACAAACCGGCCCTGCGGTAGCGAAACCTCGACCGCAACGGTAAAATAGACGGTTTCTATGCTGTCCAAACAGCGGCAAGTCCTTTCATGTTTCCACTTTACGACAACATCCCCACGCGGCGAGCCCCGTTGATCACCTATGCACTGGTGGCGATCAACGTTCTGGCGTTTCTTTGGGTAAGCCAAATGTCGGATTGGCAGCAGCAACAATTGGCCTATCGGTACGGATTTGTGCCGGCGAGAATTCAGCAGCTTCGGCAGCCGTATCCACTGGTGGTGCCGATGGACGTGGTCGTGCATATCCCGTTTTGGGGCGATCAGATCATGCAGCGCCCCATCGAATTGTCGCCGTCGCCGCGGCAGATCGGCGCGTCGCTGCTGACCTGCATGTTCCTGCACGGCGGCTGGGCCCATCTGCTGGGCAATATGTGGTTTCTGCTCCTGTTCGGCAACAACGTGGAGGACCGGCTTGGACCGGTGCGTTTTTTGGTCCTCTATCTGGTCGGAGGGCTGATCGCCAGCGCCGTGCATTGGCGTGCCTCGCCGTCGAGCGTCGTGCCGGTCATCGGGGCCAGCGGCGCGATCGCCGCCGTGTTGGGCGCGTATGCCGTCACGTGGCCTTGGGCTCGCGTCAGCACGTTGGTCATTCTCGTATTTTTCGTTACGATCGTCGACATTCCGGCGCTGGTGGTCCTTGGGGCGTGGTTCTTGGTGCAGGTGCTCGAATCGACCCGAGGCGAGGCGTCGGCCGGCGTGGCCTGGTGGGCGCACGTCGGAGGGTTCGTCGCCGGCGTAGCGTTGATGCCGCTGTTGAGTTGGACGATTTTTAGTTCTCCGCACGAGGAAGAGCCTCTGGCCGAGTGAACGTGCGTTCGTTTTTCATTTTTCCCCTCATTCCCGTAATGCCATGGGCCGCCGCGCACTGCGAAAACTCAATCCGTCGATCGACCTAAGTCAACATTTGAAGACGTTCGAGCAATTGCCCTGTCCTTGGGACGCCTCGGCGATTTTTGGACGTTCGGCCCCTTTGCAAATCGAGGTCGGCTCGGGCAATGGTCTTTTCCTGCGCACCGCGGCGGCGGCCTGTCCGGACGTCGAATTCATTGGCATCGAGGTCGTCAAGAAATATGCCGAGTTCACCGCGGCGAGCCTGGCCAAGCTAGGGCTGCCCAACGCCCGGATCGCAATGGCCGACGCGCTGCGGATTTTTAGCGAGCTGATTCCCGACAACGCGCTGGCCGCCGTTCACGTGTACTTTCCCGATCCCTGGTGGAAGAAACGGCACCGCAAACGCCGCGTGCTGCGCGAGTCGTTCCTGCGCGACGTCGAGCGGACGCTGCGGCCCGGCGGATCGCTGCATTTCTGGACGGACGTCGAGGAATATTTCCAGTCGACGTTGGAATTGATCCCCACCTGCACGACGCTCGAAGGACCGCTGCCGGTGCCCGAAACGCCGGCCGAACATGACATGGCCTATCGCACCCATTTCGAGCGTCGCGTCCGTTTGGCCAACGAGCCGGTCTACCGCGCCGAGTTTCGAAAAACGCTGCGGCTGTAGGCTCAGCCCAGTCCGCCAAATCCGCACGCGGGAGAGGTCCACCCAAGGTGCCAACCGCAGACAGTTCGATGTGGTAATGCTTCGCGGCGGGGCATTGACAAGCACACATAGGGGGTGCTAGACTGATCGCTATCTTTCCCATAGTTCGCAGCTTGCGTTGGCTGTTCTTTGCTTCGCTGGCTGTGGGCCCGTTTGCCGTGGATATTGTTGGAAAAATTTGCTTTCTGTGTTGGTTTTCGCCCAATTCACCTACAACATGAATGGAGGTAGCGAGATGAAACGGCAGGCAATAGCGGTGGTGATATTGTTGTCGTTTGTCGGAACAGCAGTGGCCGACTACCAATTGGTGAGAACTATTGGCACTACCGGCAGCGGGAACGGGCAATTCAATGGCCCTCAGGACTTGGCGGTGGACTCGCTCGGCAACGTGTGGGTCGTTGAGAAAGACAACAACCGCATTCAAGAGTTCGACAACCAAGGCAACTTTTTAAGGACTATCGGCGGTAGAGGCAGTGGCAATGGACAATTCAGCTCACCCCAAGACGTGGCCATAGACTCTTTTGACAACGTTTGGGTCGCTGATTCAAGCAACAACCGTATTCAGAAGTTCAGCAGTAGCGGAGTGTATCTCGGCCAGTTCGGCACTTATGGCAGCGGCGACGGACAAATCGACGATGCAGAGGGAGTCGCAGTGGATGGGGCTGGCAACATATGGGTTGCTGATTGGTGGAATAACCGCATTCAAAAGTTTACCGACACCGGAACATATCTTGCCAAGTCTGGCGATAGCAGCCGTGGTGGCAGCGGGGATGGACAATTCGCTTGGCTCGGAAGCCTAGCCACTGACTCATCGGGCAACGTCTGGGTTGCCGATGCGAATAACGACCGCATTCAGGAGTTCAATAGTGATGCCGAGTTCCTGAGAACGTTGGGAACCGACGGTGGCGGCAATGGGCAATTTGCGTTCCCTCGATCGATAGCCATCGACGCGTCAGACAACATCTGGGTTGCGGAGGCATGGAACCATCGCATCCAGAAGTTCGATAGCAATGGCAACTTTTTGATGAAGTTTTCTACGGGAGGCAGCGCCGATGGCGTGGCCGTGGACCGGTGGGGCAACGTATGGGTCGCCAATTATTGGGATGACTGCATCCAGGTATTCAGCGTTCCTGAACCTTCTAGCCTGGTCCTTCTCGTACTCGTTGCTGCTAGCCTGTCCGCCTACACTTGGCGACGACGGGCAAAGGGTCAACGGTAAACCTTCCGCACACGCACAAAGGTATTTCTTGCCCGAGGACCGCTTGCCTGCCGGCGAGGAAACCAGGTAGGTCAGTCGCACCGTGTCTGACTCTTTCAACACGACATTGGATATCCTATCAGGCCGTGGTATGCCTGACTTGCCTGGCTTCGCGGCTGTCGCAGTAGTCACAATTACGGCGAACTTTCGTTTCGCTCGATGTGTTGCCGGCGCTGTTGAATGCGTCGGGCGGCGGCTTGCGACGACTGGTCGCCGGTTGCGGCGGCGTGCCATAGCAGACAGAGCGTCACCTCGCTCAGATTCACCGACTTGTCGTGGCCCATCCAACGCTCCTGGCCCAGACCGGTCCGCGTGTTGCCAGTCACGTCCACTTGCCCGTCCGGTCCGACACGGTCGCATTCCCAACGCACGGCCCGATCGACCGCCTCCGATAGTTTTTTGTCGGGAAAATAAAGCGTCCAGACTTGCAATTTCAGGGCCGCGACGGCTTGATAGCTGGAGTCCGATCCGCCGCGCTCCAAAAAGACGCCGTCGCTCGGACGATAGTGCGTCATCGCCAGGTCCACGAATCGGCGGCCGAGTTGTTGCAGCTCGACGTCGTCGGTCAAAAGGCCGGAGAGTCCGAACGCCAGCGCGTCGAACAGCAGTCGATTCGGCGTGTCGGCGTCTTCCCGGGCCAGGCGTTTTTGATAGCGAGGCTGCGCCAGCCATCGGGCGGCCTTGTGAATTTTCGGAATGACCTGGGCGATTTGCTCGCGGAACTCGGGCTCCAGCGGACTTTCACGCAACACGAGAATCGCCTCGCTGACGCTCGAGAGCCAAAACGCCGCGGCCGACGGACCGCCGCACGGAGCGCCGGGTCGGCTGAACCCGCCGTCTTCCTGTTGGTGCGCGAACGTGGCGTCAATCGCCCGCCATGCCGACGCGACGGCCGGCTGATCGTTGCGCACCACCGCGAGAATCAAAGAGTGCATCGCGCCGCGCTGGAACTCGGGACTTTTGAATCCGTCTTGATTGTACGCGACCATGCCTTGGGCGTCCGGGCGCGCGCCGCCGGTGTAGCGCAGCGTCTCGGCCGGCATCTTTCGGAGCAGGGCCAACTCTTGCGATGCGCCGAGCGACGCCAGCCAACCGACCAGCAGCAACGATGCGGTGAACTTCATGGGCTTCTCGTTTCGATTCGATAACGACACGCGGCGGCCAACGCGAAAACCGCTTGTAGGACCATGGCCGATCCGACCTGCCACTGACCGCCGGCCCCCGCGCCGTAGGAATGCAGGCCGCTGCCCATCAGGAAGTTGACGCCGTACCACGTGCAGAGGATCGCCGCGGCCCCAAGCACGGCGGCCAACGCCATGCCGAAATCGCCCGACCATCCGATGTGCCGAGCGTGCAGAATCAAAAGATACGTCAGCAGCGAGATCAAGGCCCAAACTTCTTTGGGATCCCAGGCCCAAAAACGTCCCCAAGCCTTGTCCGCCCAAAACGCGCCGAGCACCGTGCCGGCGGCCAGCAACAGCACCGTGATGCGGATGGCCGCGTAGATGAATTCGGCCAGACGTCGACACGGCTCCGGCGGACGCCGCTGGACATAACGGCCGAACAGGTAGTAGCCCAGCGCGACGTTGCCGAGAATCATTGCGATCGCGCCCGACGCGTAACTCATCATGATCGTCACCACATGGACGGCCAGCCAAAAATTGTCTCGCAGAATCGGCGTGACCGCGCCCAGGTTGCGGTGCATCACGGTGGCGGGTGCATAGCAGGCCAACGCCAGGGCGATGAAACTGACGGCGGCTCCGGCCACGGCGAACACGCGACGCTCGAACACACGTTCCATTTTCGCAACGCCTCGACCGCCCGGCGACTTTCGCCACAGCGGCTCAAGGGCGTACCAAACGCCCAGCAAACCGGCGTAAAGAGCCACAAAGACCACGGTCTCGAACATGCCGGTCAGCGGGACCAGGCCCAAAATGAGTCCGCGCAACGCCAGTCCCAACGCGGTGAACCCCTGGGCGATGATCGTCAAACCGACGCCCGCCCAAAACAACGTCCGACGCCAAGGGCCGACGGCCAGAAGCAAAACGATCAGCGACGCCAGACTGACGGTCCACGCCCAATGAAACGGATCGAGCCGGTTGTAGAACAGCTCGCGGCCGGTCGCGCCCGGCTTCGGATACGCCGTGTCGGCGAGCAATTGCGGATCGCGATCGTGAATCGTCAATCGTTGCCGGGCAGGCTCGACGGCGCGTCCGAGCGATTCAACCGCGTCGGCGAATTGGGCGAGGGCCTTCTCCGTGCGAGGCAGGTCGCCCACCTGTTTGATGGCATTGTTCCAGGCCGCGCGGACGGCCTTCAACTCCGGTTGCGGATAGTCGTGCATCAGCGTCGCGTCGCCGTCGATCATCGCTTGGAAACTGAGCCACGGCGAGGCGTCGTCGTCGGGCGAACGATTCGCCTCGAGCGCCCCGGCATTGAGCGACGGAACCAATCGCAACGCATAGCCGGGGTCGTAAAGGGCCATCCGCATTTCCGACGTCTCACGCTCCAGATTGGCGGCCAGTGCGCTGGCAACCTGATCGGAAGGGTTGGTCAAAAGCGAGGTCAATCGGGTGGCGGCCTTACAAAAAGCCTCAACCGCCGGCTTTGCTTGCCGACGCGAAAAGTCGTCCGCACGGGCGTGGCCGAGCAGTTTTTGCAGGGCCGCGCCGGCTTGGACCATCGCCTGCCGGACCGCCGGATCGCGGCTGATGCGACGCGCCGTGGGCACGTCGGCGGCCAACCTGCGCCACGCCTCGGCCGAACGATGCAAACGAATCCCAAAACGCTCGGGCGGCGGATCGGCCGCATTCGGCGCAAACGTCAAAAGTCGGAATCGGTCATACGCATCGACGAGCCGCTGGATGTTCGCCTCCAAAGGAGAGGGTCGAAAACGCTCGCCTTCCGATTTCGCCCGATCTTGCATCCGCCTCCAGAGCCGCGACAGTTCGCCGCATTGTTCCACGTCGTTGGCGGAAGCGTACAGAAGCGGTCGCCCGGCGGAGTCGTGCAACGGCAACTGCAACACGTCGCGGCGCAACGCAGGGTCGGCGGCCGTCAATACGGCGACGTTCTCCCACGATTTCGGACGAGCGAGCCAATCGAACAACAACGCCGAAGCCGAAAACGTTCGCCGTGATCCGTCGGGAAGCGTGAGCGTCGGGGTCGAACTGCCGCAGATCGCCTCGACGGCGCGGCGAGCAAACGTGTCCAAGGGGACGATCCGTCCGTCGCCCATCGAGGGCAAACGCTGCCACGCGATTCCGTCGTCCCGCGATGGCTCGGCGGCCTGTCCGACGCCGGTGGCTCCCAAAAAAACCAGCAACAGCGCCGCGATGGTTTTGACGGCAAACCAACGTCGCAGATAGTAAATCATCGCGATGCCGACGCAGACCATGACGCTGCCGATGTATTTCAGCCAGCGGCCGGGATCGCAGTTGACGCTCAACCGCGACAAAAATATCTGGCTGCGGCTGCGGTCGTCGCGCGTCAGTTGATCGAAACCAGAATCGCCAGGCTTCCAAGGTCCTGAAAAACTGGACTGAAACAGCCGAACCGTCCGGCCGCCGCGCGGATCGACCACGTCGAGCGGCGCGTTGAGCGCGATGGTCGCGTCGGCCAGCAACACCCTGGGCGGCTTTTGACGATCCAACACGTCGACCAGGCTCGAATAGTGCGACGCTGTGCCGCCGCCCGGGTCGAGTTTGCGGCGGAACTGTTTCAGGCGAATCTGAAACCCGAGGTCGAGCTCCGAGCGGTCCGACTCGCGCACGGCCGTGTGGACGGCGCGGCCCTCGAACACGGGCAACTGGGCCTCGACGCCGAAGCGGTGCGTCACGAAACAACCGACCAGCAAAATCAAGACGCCAAGATGCGTCACGACGAAGCCCGCTTGACGCCGCGACCAGGGAAAGCGGGCCAGCAACGCGCCGAGCACGTTGAACCCTAGCAGCGTCCACAGCGTAAAAAACCACCAGACGCCGTACACTTCGGCATGCGCCGCGTCGGCGCCGCGATGACGCTCGACCCAAGTGCCCCAGGCCATGGCGGCGATGCTAAGGGCCAAAAGGGCGACCGCTCCGCGCAACGACCCGATCGCCGCAAGGAGTCGTCGAAGTGGGCGAAGGCAATTCATGGACCGTGTCTATTGATGCTCAGGTAAACAATGTCGGGCAGCACATGGCAGAAATCTCCTGTTTACCGGCCTTCCGCTGGTCGGCCTCCCGACATTCGTTTTCTGACCCTCCCAAAAAAATCCCTTGGAACCGATTCTGAAAGCGAGTTCCGGGGCAGGCTCAACAAAAATCACTCAACGTTTCACGCCGGAGCCGTACACGCTCGGGGTCGAATCGCTCCAGCCGACCACGGGCACGTCGGCGGCCATGACGAAGATTTCCACGCGGCGGTTTTTTTGCCGATCCGGCGACGTGGCGTTCGATGCGATCGGCTGCGACGAGCCGAACCCAGCCACGGCCATGCGTTTTTCAGGCAACCCGGCTTGCTTCATCCGATCGGCCACGGCCAGCGCGCGGGCGGCGCTCAGATGGAAATTGTTCGGATAGTGCTCGCGGACCCCGCGGCCGGCGATCAACCGGCTGTCGGTGTGGCCGGCGACCATGATTTTTGTGTCGCCCGCGGCCGGCGACTTCATCACGCGAACCAAATCGTCCAAGAGCCGTTCGGCGCCGGGCTTGAGCGTGGCCTCGCCGCTGTCGAATAGGATGTCGGTGTCGAGCTTGCTGATGCCCGTCTCGGGATCGAATTGCAGGCTGGGATATTTCTGAGAGAGTTCGGCGAACTGGCGGCTCAGCTCGGGCGGCAGACGTCCGCGGCCGAACGCCAGCCCTTGAAATTGGTCGTACAACTGGTCGCGCTCGCGTTGGTAGCCGTCCATCTGCTGGTGATCGAGCTTGATGCGGTCCTGAAGCTTGGCCACCTGATCCTCGCTGCGGATGACGCGATTTTCGAGCGTTCGGGCGTGCGCCTTGAGATTGTCGATTTCGGCCAATTGGGCGCGATTTTGCTCGGCCAGCGCGCGATTTTGGGCCTCGGCCACGTTCAGTTCCGTCTGAGTCGCCATGCAGCCGGACAGCGTCAGCAACGCAATCGGCAGCCCCACAAGCAAGCTCCAAAACGCCTTCATAGATTCGACTCCTTTCGAATCGTTGGGGCGGCGGTCCGCCTCCTATTTTCGTTCAAACAGGCTGAGAATCGTGTCCATCAGCGAACTGTTGATGCGGTACGCGCCCTGCCAACTCCACATATTCCGCAGCAAATCGTACATCATCATGCCGCAAAGCAGAAGCAGCACGACGCAGGCCACCAACCCGGCGATCTGCCACTTGCTGTAAGGCGACTCGGCCGAAAGCGAAGCGGACGGGACCAATGCGGCGCCCTCGTTCAACCCGCCCGATGCGGCGCCCAGCATCGCTCCGCCGACCGTCGGCGAGCCGAGGCCCATGTCCAGCGACGGCTGCGAGGTGACGGCTTCGTCGAGCATCGAGGCCATGCCGTCCGCGCCGGCCGCGGACAGATCGGCTTCGGAATCCAACGCGATGACTTGCGAACCGCTCTCGGAATCGCTGGTCTCGACCGTCTCCTCCAGCGGCGTCAGCAGGAACTCGTCATCTTTTTTGACCTGGGTGGGCGATTCGCCGGGCGCGAGCATGTCGGCCTCGCCCAATTCAAGCGATTCCGAATTGGCCAGCCCCAGCGGTTGCTCCAAGGACAATCCGCTGTCGGCGGGATCGACCAACGAAATACCGCTGTCGGCGCCGATCGAGACGTCGCCGTTCCCGGCGGCGCTGCCGCCCAACACGAGATCGTCGTCGTCGAGCTTCTTGCCGCCCAGATCGATGGCCGATCCGCCGTCGATCATTCCGCCCGGCACCGGCATGCTTCGCAACGTGGCGGTGCTGTCTTCGAGCGTGAGGTCTTCGTCCAAGGTGAGTTGCAATTCTTCAAACTTGCCGGCCTTCGAGTCGCTTGTCTTCTTCGGGACGGGCGTGATCGACTGATCCACCGGCAAAACGCCGCTGCCGGCCAGTTGGATGTCGCTGTCGTTGGCCGCGGGCCCCGTGTTTTCCATGGCGATGACCGTGCCCGAGGCGTCGACTTCCGCCGGTCCCAGCGACACTTCACTCAGCAACACGTCGCCGCCGGCCGCATCGTCGGACGCCGCGGGCGGTTTCGCGCGATCCGCCGCCATCCGATCGATGTCTTCCGCTTTGAACTTCCAATTGGCGCCGTCGCGATATCCGTGCAGTTCGCGGCGTTCCACCATTTGTTTGACATCGTCTTCGCTGATGCCGAAGATCTTCGCGGCTTCTTGCGTGCTGTAATACTTCTGCGCCATGAGGGTCTCGCTTGCCTTACCTCTGCTCCAACAACGAACGAATCTCCGGAGGCAAAGGATTCTCGTTGTTTAGATACATCATCTGCAAGTCCCACTGAATGTTGCGAACGCTCTTCAGCGTGATCTTGCCGGTCGTCGAATCAATGTGATAAACACCCAACACGCGCTGACGTGGATCGACCACCGTCAGCAGTTGCCCTTTTTCGCCCAATGAGGTCGGCACGACGAACAACTCGGAACCGCCAGCCACCGCCATCGGCGACGCCGCTGGAGCACGAAGCTCTCCGCGCGGTTCCGCCGCGACCACCGCCGCCACGACGACCGCAACACCGACCAAGGCCCCCAGCAACATCCGTTTCATGATACACCCTTCAGACTTTACTGGTTAGGGAAGCTGGGGACCCTACAATCTATTGTAAAATCCCCAATTTCCGATGCAAGGAAAATGGCCCAGAAGTAGGGAAACATTTTTGCATTTTTTATTTCCCGGCCTCTCTCCTTCGGACGGACGAAAAAACGTCATAACATGCCATCTTGAAACACGTTACGGCGAATCGGACCGCCGTGGCAACAAATCGCGGACGAGTTTAGCCATCTTGAATCTTGAAGGCAAGGTCAAGTTGGCTGCGTCGGCCGTCCGGTTGGCCTGCGGACGACTATTGGCGAAACGACCTTGACCCGGCCCGAGCCTCCTGGTATTTAACGCGCCGCGATTGCGTCGTTTTTGGCAGGGCTCTTCTCTCCAGGTTGCAAGGGGACGTGCGGTGAAACTCGTCCGAATCGTCGGCTCGCTGGCCGCCATTGCGTGGATGTCGTCGCTGCCTGTCATGGGGCAACGGGTGCAGTTTGCCACCCCGGTCGCTCCGCAGGCAACGCCCGCCAACACGGCGCCGTCGACGACGTTCGCCCAACCGTCGACGGCCTCGCCCTATTTGCCGCCGGCTTCAACGTCGAGCGGTTCCGCCGCATCGCCCAATGCGACGCTTGGCTCGCCGACGACCGCGGCGCCGCAAACGATCTACACACCGCCCGGCGCGACGACCGTGGCGCCGCCGGCGACAGCGCCGGGCGCAACCGTGGGCGCGCCCGCTCCGACTTGGGATCCGTATGCGACGCCCAACAACACGCCATCGCCACTGTTGTCGAACGATCCGTATCTGACAGGGGCCGGTCCGACGTTCAGCGCGGCCACGATGCAGAAGTTCGTTCAGCATGTCGATCTCGACTACCATTGGTTCGCCGGCCACAACGGATCGGAGAACCACAAAAGCCTCGGCATCAACGATGTGGAGTTGAGCGCGACGTTTGGGTTTCCGCTGTTTCAGAATCCGGAGACGCCGTTGTTGATCACGCCGGGGTTCGCGGTTCATTATTGGGAGGGGCCGCTTTCGGTGTATCCGCTGTCGGCGGACGATCCGGCGCCGGCCGACCTTCCGGCTCGCACGTATGACGCCTACCTTGACGCAGCGTGGAACCCGAAGTTGAACAACTGGTTCAGCGGCGAGTTGGACGCCCGCATCGGCGTCTATTCCGATTTCAAGCGGGTCGCTTCGGACAGCCTCCGTTACATGGGCAAGGGCATGGGCGTGGTGCAGATTTCGCCGAGCGTCAAACTGAAGTTGGGCGTTTGGTATCTCGATCGAAATCGCGTCAAGATCCTGCCTGCCGGAGGACTTGTGTGGACGCCCAACCCCGACGTGTATTTCAACATCTTGTTTCCCGACCCGAAGATCGCCCGGCGTTTGGGCAACTGGGGCACGACGGAATGGTGGGTCTACGGCTCGGGCGAATACGGCGGCGGCACGTGGGCGATCAAACGACAAAACGGCCTGCCGCCCAATCCGTTTTATCCCGACACGAATGGCACGTACACCACGTTTGATTACAACGACATCCGCGTTGCGGTCGGATTGGAGTTCACCACGCTCCGACGGCTGCACGGCATGTTCGAGGTGGGCGGCGCGTTCAGTCGAGAGCTGGTCTACGAAGACGACCTACCGCCGACCTACAAGCCGGATAGCACCGTTTACCTCCGCGCCGGATTGGCGTATTGACCGCAAGCAGACATAAGCATGCCGCCGGAGCCGGGAAACGAAAAGACATCCACGAAGAGCACGAAGGCCGCGAAGATTCTTTTATCCCTTCGCGCTCTTCGCGTCCTTCGTGGATTGTTTTCTTCTTTCCTCCTTCTCGCCGTTGTCCTAACTCTTGGGAGACCGCTTCGGGCGCAAGAGGTCGTTCGATTGCCGGCGGTTGAACCGGCCATCGCGTCGCCGGCGGGTCAATTGGTGTCGCATCCGAACTCGTCGTCCGAGATTTTGCAGTCGCCGGGCGGGAGCGACATCGCCGCCTCGCCGTCAACGACCACGGCGATTCCGTCGGACGTGCGCGACGGCGTATTTCAGAAGGTCCTTTTCGATGCGACGTGGCTGGCGGCCGGCAAGAGCAACGGGCTGGGGATCAACGATCTGGAGTTGCAGACGATTTTTGCAGTTCCGTGTCCCAAGCGAGAATCGCCGCTGGTGATGACGCCCGGCTTCGGCGTGCAGTATTTGCAGAGTCCGAAAAACGTCGATTTGCCGCCGCGTTTGTACACGAGCTATCTTGACTTCCGGTGGCTGTCGCAAGTCACGCCGACCGTGGGGCTCGATTTGGCCATTACGCCCGGCGTGTACAGCGATTTCGAGCAGTCGAGCGACAAGGCGTTCCGATGGACCGGCCACGCGGCGGCGGCGTGGACCTGGACGGACAACGTGAAGGTCGTGTTGGGGGCGGCCTATCTCGACCGTCCGGACTGCGGCGTGCTCCCGATCGGCGGGGTGATCTGGACGCCATCCGAGGACGTGAAGTTTGACTTGGTGTTTCCGCATCCTCGCATCTCACGGCGCATCGGCGGCGGTTCGGCGGCCGACGTATCGCAGGATTGGGTCTATGTGGCCGGCGAATTTGCAGGTGACGCCTGGGCGATCCGCCGTTCGGACGGGACGGACGATCAGGTCGTGTTGAGCGACTACCGGTTGATCGTGGGCGTGGAGCGGAAGGTGCGAGGCGGTTTGAGCGCGCGGGTCGAGGCTGGCTACGTGTTCGGCCGTCGGATCCGCTACAGCAGCGACACGCCCGAGGATTGGCCCGCCGACACCGTGCTGCTGCGCGGCGGCTTGACATATTGACGCCACCATGGTATGCTTTGATGTATGAGAACGACCCTTCGCTTGAACGACGACCTGCTCGCCAAAGCCAAGCGAGCGGCCATTGAAAGCGGCCGCACGTTGACCGCCGTGGTCGAGGATGCGCTGGCGCAATCGTTGGCCGGTCCGCCGTCTTCGTCGAAGCGACGTCGGATCCGCCTGCCCTCCTCGGGACGCGGCGGGGTGAGGCCCGGCGTCAATTTGAACAGCGCCGCCGATCTGCTCGAAATCATGGACGACCGCGATGCAACTGCTTGACGTCAACGTCTTGGTCTACGCGTTTCGCAAGGATCTGCCGCAACACCGCCAACTTTCTTCGTGGCTGGGCGAGGTCGTCAACGGCGACGCCGCGTTCGGCGTACCGGACGCCGTGCTGAGCGGGTTTCTTCGCATCGTGACGCATCCGCGGGTTTTTGCCGTGCCGACGGCGATGGATGAGGCCTTAGACTTTGTCGATCGGTTGAGAGAAAGTCCCGCGTTCGTGCCGTTTCAACCCGGCCCGCGGCATTGGAACATTTTCGCGGCCCTGTGCCGGAACGCCGACGTTCGCGGCAATCTGGTGCCTGACGCGTATCTGGCGGCCATGGCGATCGAGGCCGGCTGTGAATGGATCACCATGGATCGTGATTATTGCCGCTTTCCCGCGCTGCGGTGGCGATCGCCGCTTTCTTGATTTCACGGTGTTACGTCGTCTGCAACCACTGGTCGCACGCGGCGGCGGCTTGCCGGCCTTGGTTGATCGCGTGGACCACCAACGACGCGCCGCGGACCGTGTCGCCGGCGGCGAAAATGCCCGGCACGCTGGCCATCCAATTGTCGACCACGACGTTGCCGCGGCCGTCCAGTTGCACGCCCAATTCGGTCACTAGTCCGGCATGGACGACGTGAACGAAGCCCATCGCGATCAGCACGAGATCGGCCGGCAACGTGAAGTCCGTGCCCGACCGCTCTTGCATTTGCCAGCCCTTGGGCCCCATCAGCCAATCCACCTCGCAACCGTGCAATTCGGTGACATGGCCGTTGACGCCGCTGAAGGCTTTGGTCAACACGCTCCAGCGGCGTTGGCAGCCTTCCTCGTGCGACGAGCTGGTCCGCATGATCTTGGGCCAGAACGGCCACGGGGTTTCGGGATTGCAGCCCTCGGGCGGCTTCGGCAAGATTTCCAATTGCGTCACGGAGGCGGCCTCTTGGCGGATCGACGTGCCGACGCAATCGCTGCCGGTGTCGCCGCCTCCGATCACAATGACGTGTTTGTCCTTGGCGTGGAGATTTCGACTGCCGTTGCCGGGCACGTCGCCGGCCGTGCGGCGGTTTTGGAGCGGCAGAAATTCCATGGCGTAATGCACGCCGGCCAGATCGGCGCCCGGCACGCGAAGCTCGCGCGGCTGACCGGCGCCCATGCACAACAACACCGCGTCAAATCGATGCCGGAGCTCGGCGACCGACAGATCGACGCCGACCTGAACGTTCGGCTCGAATCGGGCCCCCTCGGCCACCATTTGCTTCAGCCGGCGGTCGAGGATGTGTTTTTCCAGCTTGAAATCGGGGATGCCGTAACGGAGCAGTCCGCCGAGCCGGTCGTCCTTCTCGAAGACGACGACCTGGTGTCCCTGCCGGGCCAACTGTTGGGCGGCGGCCAAGCCCGAGGGACCGGAACCGATCACGGCGACGCGGCGGCCGGTTTTGGCCTTCGGTCGCAGCGGCTGAACCCATCCGCCGGCGAACGCGCGTTCGGCGATTTGATTTTCGATCTGCTTGATGTTGACCGCCTGCTGGTTGATGGCCAGCGTGCAGGCGGCCTCGCACAAGGCGGGGCAGACCCGGCCGGTGATTTCCGGAAAATTGTTCGTCGAGTGCAGATTGTCCGACGCCTCGCGCCAACGCTGGCGATAGACCAAATCGTTGAACTCGGGAATCCGATTGCCCAGCGGACAGCCGAGGGAATGGCAAAACGGGATGCCGCAGTCCATACATCGGGCGGCCTGTTGATTCAGCGTTTGGTCGATCAGCGGTTGATCGATTTCGCGCCAATCGTGGATGCGATCCTCGACGGGCCGATGGGCGACTTCGACACGCGGATATTGCAGAAAACCTGTGGATGTGGCCATGGAAGGAACGCCGTGTGGTCGCGGCGGCTTTGTTTAGTTTGGTTATCGTCGAAAAACTTCCTCGGTCGCCGGCGTTTGCTCGGCTTGCACGCCTTCATGCTGACGCAATCGTTCGATCGCCTTGCGATAGTCGATCGGCATCACTTTGACAAACTTGCCGGACATTTCGGCCCAGTTGTCCAAGATCGATTCGGCCTGAGCGCTGCCGGTCCAGTGTTGGTGGCGACGCAACAGTTCGCGGAGCAGTTGCTTGTCCTGTTCCTGATAGAGCGATTCGATATCCACCATGTCGAGATTGCACAGGGTGTCGAACAGTTGGTGTTCGTCGAGCACGTAGGCGATGCCACCGCTCATGCCCGCCGCGAAATTGCGTCCGGTCCGCCCGAGGACAACCACCGTGCCGCCGGTCATGTATTCGCAGGCGTGATCGCCGACGCCTTCGACGACCGCCACCGCGCCGCTGTTGCGGACCGCGAACCGCTCGCCGGCCAACCCGTTGAAATACGCCTCGCCGCTGGTGGCGCCGTAAAGCAACGTATTGCCGACGATGACGTTTTCTTTCGGATCGAACGCCGAGCCGGGTGGCGTTTGGACGATGATCCGCCCGCCTGAAAGCCCCTTGCCCACGTAGTCGTTCGCCTGGCCGATCAATCGCAACGTGACGCCGGGCGACAGGAACGCCCCGAAACTTTGGCCGGCCGAACCGGTCAGGGTGATGTCGATCGTATTATCGGGCAAACCGGCCGCGCCCCAGCGTTTAACGATGCGGTTGCTGAGAATCGCGCCCACCGTGCGATGGATGTTGTGGATCGGCATGTTCAGTCGCGTCGGCGTTTGGGTCTCGATCGCCGACTCGACGGACTTCAGAATCTGCCAATCCAGATGATCGCGGTGCACGTCGCTTTGCCGGCGGACGCAACGCAACGAGCAGCCGTTCGACCGGTCGGGCGGGGCCAAAATGCCCGAGAAATCGAGCCCCTTGGCCTTCCAGTGGTCGATCGCTTTGCGGCAGTTCAACCGATCTACGCGGCCGACCATTTCGTCGATCGTTCGGAACCCAAGCTGGGCCATCAGACGCCGGGTCTCCTCGGCCACGAACGTCATAAACCGGACCAGATATTCGGGTTTGCCGGTAAATCGTTTGCGCAGTTCCGGGTTTTGCGTGGCGATGCCGACCGGGCAGGCGTCCAAATGACACTTGCGCATCAGCAGGCAGCCCAACGACACCAACGCCGCGGTGCCGAATCCAAAGCGCTCGGCGCCCAACAGCGTGCCGATCACCACGTCGCGGCCCGTCTTCATCTGACCGTCCACTTGCACGAGGATTCGGTCGCGCAGGCCGTTGAGCACCAACGTTTGCTGGGTTTCGGCCAGGCCTAATTCCCACGGGGCGCCGGCGTGTTTGATCGAACTCAAGGGGCTGGCTCCCGTGCCGCCGTCGTGGCCGCTGATCAGCACCTCGTCGGCATTGCCCTTGGCCACGCCGGCCGCGACGGTGCCGACGCCCACCTCGGAGACCAGCTTGACCGAGACCAGCACGCCGGGATTCGCGCACTTCAGGTCGTAGATCAACTGGGCCAGGTCTTCGATCGAATAGATGTCGTGATGCGGCGGCGGCGAGATCAACGACACGCCGGGCGTCGAATGGCGAAGTCTGGCGATTTCCTCGGTCACTTTGTGGGCCGGCAATTGGCCGCCCTCGCCCGGCTTCGCGCCTTGGGCCATCTTGATCTGCAAAATCCGCGCGTTGGCCAAATATTCGATCGTCACGCCAAACCGAGCGCTGGCCACTTGTTTCACGCCGCAATTGAGCGAGTCGCCGTTGGGCAGCGGGCGGTACCGGGCGGGGTCTTCGCCGCCTTCGCCGGTGTTGGAGCTGCCGCCCAGACGGTTCATCGCGACGGCCAACGTTTCGTGGGCCTCCTTGCTGATCGAGCCGTGCGACATCGCGCCGGTGTAAAACCGCTTGACAATCTCCGCGGCCGGCTCGACCTCCTCCAGCGGGATCGGTTGGCCGGGCACGAACTCGAACAGCCCTCGCAGGGTCATCAAGTCGCGGGTTTGATGATTGATCGCCGCGGCGTATTCCTCGTACAATTTCGCGTCGTTTTGATGGACGGCGTGCTGGAGCTTCACGACCGTTTCCGGGTTCCAAAGATGCTTCTCGCCGTCGAGCCGGAATTGATACTCGCCGCCGAAGTCCAACGGCAACGCTCCCGGGACGGGCGGCTCGAAACCGGCTTGATGCCGTGCGAGCGCCTCGCGGGCGATGACCGACAGATCGCAACCGCTGATGCGCGAGGCGGTGCCGGTGAAATACTTGTCGATCACGGATCGGTTCAGACCGACCGCCTCGAACTGCTGGGCCGCATGGTAGCTTCGCAGAGTCGAGATGCCCATCTTCGAGATGGTCTTCAAAATGCCCTTCTTGACGGCCGTGATGTATTGGTCGTCGAACTGCCCGCCGCTGGTGTCGCCAGGCAGCGTGCCGTTGTCAGCGAGCATTTGAATCGCCTCGAACGCCAGATACGGATTGATCGCGTTGGCGCCGTATCCGCACAGCAGGCAGAAGTGCATCACTTCGCGGGGCTCGCCGCTTTCGACCACAATGCCCACCTGACTGCGCAACCGGCGCCGCAACAGCCCGTGATGCAGGGCCGCGGTGGCCAACAGGCACGGGATCGGAGCCTTGCGCGATGAAACGTCGCGGTCGCTGAGGATCAGCAGCGACGCCCCGTCGGCGATGGCCCGCTCGGCCGCGGCGACCAGTTCGTCGAGCGCCTTGGCCAGCGTTCGGCCCGGGTCGTCGTCCGTGGCCAAAAACACCGCCGGCAGCGTGGCCACCTTGAAATCGTCGCGTCCGGCCGCCCGAAGCTGCTCGACGTCCTCGTTGGTCAGGATCGGATGCGGCAGTTTCAGTTGTCGGCAATGTTCCGGCGTCTCGTCCAGCAGGTTGCGCTGGCGACCGGTGAACGACATCAACGACATCACCAATCCCTCGCGCAGCGGATCGATCGGCGGATTGGTCACCTGCGCGAACAGTTGTTTGAAATAGTGGAACAGCAATTTTGGACGGTCCGACAACACGGCCAGCGGCGTGTCGGTGCCCATCGAACCGATCGGCTCCTGACCGTTGAGGGCCATCGGGGCCAAAATGGTTTGCAACTCTTCTCGCGTGTAGCCGAACACGCGCAGTTGCTGCATGAGCGTTTGCGGATTGATGGGCAGCGATTTCGACGGCTGAAACAGCCCTCGCAGCTCGATGCGGTTTTCATCGAGCCAGCGGCGATAGGGTTTTTGGCGGGAGATTTTGCCTTTGATTTCGTTGTCGACCACGATGCGGCCTTCTTCCGTGTCGACCAGAAACATGCGGCCCGGCTGAAGACGGCCTTTCTTTTGAATGCGTTCGGGCGGAAACTCGATCACGCCCGCCTCGCTGGCCAACACGACCAAACCGTCGGTCGTCACGACGTAGCGGCAAGGTCGCAGGCCGTTGCGGTCCAGCGTGCCGCCGACCAGCCGGCCGTCGCTGAAAACCATCGCCGCCGGTCCGTCCCACGGCTCCATGATCGCCGCGTGGTACTCGTAAAAAGCCCGCTTGTCGGTCGAAATGTAATAGCGCGAGCCGAACGCCTCGGGACTCATCATCATCAGGGCGTGCGGCGCCGAACGACCGGCGCGGACCAGCAACTCCATCGCGGTGTCGAAGCAGGCCGAATCGCTTCCGCCCGGCTGAAGGATCGGAAACAGCTCGCTCATGTCGTCGGTCAACACAGGCGCGGACATGTTGCGTTCGCGGCCTTGCAGCCGATTGGCGTTGCCCCGCAACGTGTTGATTTCGCCGTTATGGGCGATCATGCGGAACGGCTGGGCCAGACGCCAACTGGGAAACGTGTTGGTGCTGTACCGCTGATGCACCACGCAGAGCGCCGTTTGCACGCGCGTGTCGGACAGGTCGGGATAATAGTCGAACAACTGCGGGGCCAAAAACATGCCCTTGTAGACGATCGTGCGACAGGACATCGACGGCACGTAGAAATCATCGGCCGCCTCGCCGAGCGCGTCCGACACGCGGCATTCGATCCGCTTGCGCACGACGTAAAGACGCCGCTCGAACGGCTCGTCTTCGAGTCCGCGGCCGCCGAGAAACGCCTGCCG
Organism: Thermoguttaceae bacterium; assembly: GCA_039698075.1. Classification (GTDB taxonomy): domain Bacteria; phylum Planctomycetota; class Planctomycetia; order Pirellulales; family Thermoguttaceae; genus JAJFVC01. The sequence goes on from JBDKTJ010000129.1 coordinate 59,442, forward strand.
AACGACCGGCTCGGCCGTCCGAGCCAACTCGCCGAGCGTTTTGTTGTTGGTGGGCACGTCGCGCCAACCCAGCAGATCGAGCCCGCCGTCGGCGACCCGTTCGGCGAAAATTTCCTCGCAACGCCGGCGCAACGCTTCCTCTTGGGGCAAAAAGAGCATTGCCACGCCGTATTGGTTCGGCTCGGGCAGCGAAACGCCCTCGGCTTTCATCACGGCCGAAAAAAATCCGTGGGGGATTTGGAGAAGGATGCCCGCCCCGTCGCCGGTCGATTCGTCGGCGCCTGCGGCTCCGCGGTGCATCAGGTTCAGCAGCACTTGCTTACCATGCTCGACAATGGCATGGTCGCGGCGGCCGGAGATGTTCACCACGGCCCCAATTCCGCAGGCGTCATGTTCCCATTGTGGATCGTAGAGTCCTCTCGCATTTGGCACGGTCGATCGGTCCTTGGTCTTAAAGTGCGATGGATGGCGGAAACACAGCGGAGCGCGCCCGCCTATTTCAGCCTACGCCATCCTTGTTTACCGTAGGTGCTACGGTCTCCTCTTGGTATGGTAACATTAGGCACGCTAATGTCAATAGAATCGCATAATTAGGTTTACTTCAGTAGTGGAATCTCCAACATTCGGGGGGCATGAAAGCCAGTCTGTGCCAAGACCATGCATTTTTGGTAGACACTCCGCGGCAACGCGAATATGATCTAAACGGAGAGGTTTTAATTTGCAGGACAGGTTGGCAGCTTGTTTTGCACGATAGGAGGTTCCGTCCGTGAGTACGCCAAGTCCGTCGCCGTTTGAGCAATGCGCGCTGGCCAGCGGGCTGCTGAACCAACAGCAACTCGACGAGGCCCGGGCCGGCGTGCGATGGTCGGAAGGCGACGAGCCTGGGCCGAACGCACCTCCGACGGACGGGCAGTTGGCCAGCCGTTTGGTCGACGTCGGGCTGTTGAACGCCTGGCAGGCGAAACAACTGCTGAACGGACGGACGAAGTTCAATCTGGGCCCGTATCAGATTATTGATTCCATCGGCCAAGGGGGCATGGGCCAGGTTTTCAAGGCGAAGCACGAGAAGATCGGCCGGATCGTGGCCGTGAAGGTTTTACCCCACGACAAATCGACGCCCGAGGCCGTGGCCAACTTCATGCGAGAAATTCGCGCCCTGGCCCGACTCGACCATCCACGATTGGTCGCCGCGCTCGACGCCGGACAAGATGGGAGCGTGTACTATTTGGTGACGGAGTACGTGCCGGGCATGGATTTGCGGAAGCTGGTCCGAGTGGGCGGACTGCTGGGAATGCCGGCCGCCGCGTCGATCATTTGCCAGGTGGCCGAAGGATTGGAATACGCTCATTCGCAGGGGCTGGTTCATCGCGACATCAAGCCGGGCAACGTGTTGGTCTCGCCACGGTGGGAAGTGAAAATTTCCGATCTCGGGCTGGCCGGTCCCTTGAGCGGCTCGCGAGAGTCCGATCCCCGTTATGGAAAAGTCGTGGGCACGGCCGACTATCTTTCGCCCGATCAGCTCCGCGACCCTTGGAGTCCGACCCCGGCTTGGGACATCTATTCGCTTGGGTGCACGCTTTACTATGCCGTGACCGGCAAGGTGCCGTTTCCGGGCGGAACGACGACCGACAAGGTCCGAGCCCATTGCGAACTGCGCCCATTGGACCCGCGACGACTGAACCCGAACTTGAGTTCCGAGTTCGTCGACGTGATGGCCGACATGTTGGCGAAAGAATCGTCGCAGCGGATTCCTTCGGCAAGAGACGTGATCACGCGACTGACACCGTTTTTGCCCGATCCTGGGGATTTGGCCACGTCGGCGTTCGCGGCGGTGCCGCCAAGTCCTTCGAGCCCGATCGGGGCGACCACGGACCGTTCGGCGACATCGGGCGGACTGTTGGGGCCGGATTTTATCGGATTTCCGCTGGCGATGCTCGACGAAGAGATTTCGGCCAGCGGGGTGCTCGACGCTTCGCAGGGAGACGGCAAACGGCCCAGCGCGATGCCGTCGCGTGAAGACGTTGCGGCGGTGCTTTGGCCGCTGACGGTTTTCATTGTCGCGCCGCTCTTGCTGCTCGGCGCGGTTCTGCTGCTGTGGTGGATCGCCAAAACGTTCTGGTTCTGAACGTTCAGTTCCAATACCAGGACGCGGTCTCGCCGGCGGCGGCTTTTGCTCGCTGGGGCGCAACCTCGTCGCTGACGCGGACCTGATCGGCGATGAGCCACGAGTTGATCGCCACGCCGCCCGACGCGCTGAGCACCAAGCCCCGACCCCGTTTCAACGCGCTGGCTTTGCTCTCGACTTGTTTCGGCGCGTTGAAGGCCTCCGTCTTCAAGTCCGGCGATTTCACGAGCGACGCCATGTCGCCGCCGGCCTTTTCGGGCAATTGCTCCTTGACGATCAGGGCGCCGACGACGGCCAGCTCCATGCAGTTTTGCAGTTGACCGAAAACCGGATCGGCCACCGCCAGTTCGGCGTAGCGATCGGTCATCAGATTGGTCCAATGTTGGGCGGCCACGCCGGCCTTGCCGGTGTGCTGAACGCCGCCGCTTTGGGCGATGAAGTCTTCCTCCGTCAAGGCTTTGACGCTCGAACCGCGCAGTTCGAACGCCAAACCATCGGCGTCGCGCAACAGCGCGGCATAGCGAGGCTCAAGCCAGAATCGCGGCGAAACCATCGCTTTGCCGGGCTTGACCATTTGCAGATAGCTCGGCAAACCGCGAACCGGCGACGGATCGAAGTTCATGGCAATTCGCTTCATCCGGTAGTCGGCAGCCACCAGCACGCGGGCGAAATGGCTCGTGTCGGGCACGCCGCGGACGCTGACTTGCTGCAATCCCAAGGCACTTTCGATGCCGCGCGCCATGGCCGCCGGATCACCGGCGCTGGCCAGCGCCGGCAGTTCCTGCTTCAATCGGGCCAAACCTTCGGTGGTCGGATCGATCGAACAGGCGATGCCGCCGTTGGCCGCGGCTTGGGCCGTTCGCAGCGCCGTGACCAAATCATCGAGCAACAGAACCGGTCGCCCGGTGGTCGCTCCGACGACGTAGCCCTTGGTGTCCACTTTCCAACCTTCGCCCGGCCCAACCAACACGATGTCCTTCTTTTTCGGATACACGAAAACGTAACGGATGCCTTGCAGACCGGCCAGATACTTGATCGAGTCGGGAATCGGCTTGTTGTTTTTGACGCAGTCTTGCAGCGTCGTTTCCAACAGTCGCAGCGAAATCTTGCGCATTCCGACCATTGCGTTCAGGTCGGCCGGAATTTTATCCAGCGATTGGCTGCGCATCTTCGCAAGCTCGCCCATCGCGTCCTGCTGCGCATTGCTCACCAGACCTTTGGCGTCGATCAACACGCCGCCGACCGCGCTGGTGCTTACGAGCGTTTGACCGTAGCCGACGCCGCCCATCAACAACCAGACGAGCGTCAACGGAATCGTCAAAATCAGAATCCGCGAAATGAAACAAGAGACAGTACGCATGGGCGTGGCTTTCCTTGCGGTTTTGGCCCCGGCGGCCCGGCCGTCTTGGGGAAGTTGTTAATTTGCACAGGACTCCCATAATGGGATACCTAAATAGACTAATCTGCCGGGACGCAAATTGCAAGGAAATCGGCTCGAAAACCACCCAATCGAGCTATGGAATCTTGTTTTTGCCCGAGTTTAACACTTGCAGAACGAACAGCTCTTGAGTTAAGTTGGAATTGTACGATTTTGCAACACCCGACGTCGTGCGGCGGGCTACTTGTCAATTGGAAGGGCACCGGGCGGGTCGATCGGACGCCCGAGGGGTTTAACAACCTGTTCGACCAGCGATGGGAGACGGTTCGTGTCGCAGTTGGCTTACTTGGTGATTCGTGAAGGCTCGAAATGGAGCGACGTGTTTCGCTTAGTGCCGGGCCAATCGGTGACGGTCGGTCGGTCGCCGACTTGCCAGATCGTCATCAAGGACGAACGATGCAGCCGAAACCACCTCGAGGTGTTTTTGTCGAGCGGCCAGTGGACGCTCCGCGATCTGGAAAGCCGCAACGGCACGATGGTCGGCAGCGAGGTCGTGCATGGGGATTGGCCGCTGAAGCCGGGCGACGTGATTCGCGTCGGGCACACGCAGTTGGTGTTCGTTCACAAATTGTCTGAGGCGTTCAGCGCGTCGAACGACCACTCGGTGGCGCGTCGCGCGTCGCCGACGACCGAACAGGAATCGGCCAACGAAGACGAGGCGAGCGTTTTGAGCGAGGGCGAGCCGACGACCATTACGCATCGTCGGGGGCACACGAAGTTTTTGACGCCCGGCAAGGATGAACCGGAATCCGAGGTCGGCGTTTCGGAGATGGGACGCGCGGCGGCCAGACTTTGCCGACTGGCGTTCGAGTTGGCCAAGGCGCCCGATTTGATTGCGATGGCCGACTTGGCGTTGACGGGGCTCGCCGAGGGCACGCAGGCCGACGCCGGCGGTTTGCTGTTGCTTCCGGCTCATTTTCAGGGCGAGCCGAACGGAAAGAATCTCGAGCTGATCGCCTCGCGCAGCAGTTCCTCGCACCGATACGTTCGCGTGTCCGACTTTTTGGCGTCCACGGTGATGCGCGAGGGCGAGGCGGTGCTGGCCCGCAACGTCATGGGCGACAGCACGCTCGGCGCCCGCGATAGCCGCGGCGAAATCCTGGCCACCGGAGTGATCTGCGCACCCATTCGACGCGGCGGCCAGGTGATCGGCCTGTTGCATCTCTATTCGACGGATGGTTCGACCTCGCCCAGTCCGGACGACCTGGAGTTCACGCTCGCCGTGGCCGACACCGTGGCCGTGGCGGTTGAAAATCTGCGCCGGCGTCAAGAGCTGGCCGACAACCTGACGCGCGTTCGCACGGAAAACGTCGAGCTGCGCGAACGGCTTGGCATTCGCAGCGAGATCGTCGGCCGCAGCGAGGCGATTCGTCGCGTGACGGAGGAAATCGCCAGGGCGGCGGCCACCAACGCCACCGTGTTGATCCGCGGCGAAAGCGGCGTCGGCAAGGAGTTGGTCGCCCGAGCCGTCCATTACAACAGCCCTCGGCGCGAGAACGTGTTTGTGTGTCTGAATTGCGCCGCGCTGTCGGCCGAGTTGTTGGCCAGCGAGCTGTTCGGCCATGAACGCGGCGCGTTCACCGGCGCCACCGAACGAAAGATCGGCAAGTTCGAGGCCGCTCATAAGGGCACGCTCATGCTCGATGAAATCGGCGAGATGAGCCCCGGCATTCAAGCCAAGTTCCTGCGCGTGCTCGAAGGCCATCCGTTCGAGCGCGTCGGCGGAAGCAAGCCCGTGAAGGTCGACGTTCGGGTGATCGCCGCCACGAACCGGGATCTGGAACGCGACGTGGCCGAGGGCCGGTTTCGCCGCGACCTTTTCTTTCGGCTTCGCGTGCTGGAAATCATCGTGCCGGGCCTGCGAAAACGACAAGAAGACATTCCGCTGCTGGCCGATTTCTTTCTCGACAAGTTCAACGCCGAGACCGGGCGGAAGATCAAGGGCTTTACGCCGGCCGCGAAAGAACAGCTTTTGAAGTATCTCTGGCCCGGCAACGTGCGCGAGTTGAAGAACGTGGTCGAGCGGGCCGTGGTGCTATGCCGCGGTCAGGAGATCGACGTCGGAGACTTGTTGCTGACCAAACTGGCCACGGCCGGCGACACCGAAATGTCGGTGCAGTCGTCTGCGAAGTTTGCGCCGGTTTCGCTGGAGGACATGGAACGGCGGCACATCTTCGACACGCTCAACCACACCGGCTGGAACAAGAGCAAGACGGCCGCGATCCTGGGCATCGAACGGTCGACCCTCGATCGGAAAATCCATCGCTACCGGTTGGACGAAAATCCGCCGCCGTCGGCGTAACTGGCGATGTTTTTTCCGAAAAGTCGATGCGAGCCCACGGCCGTCGCTTGCGGCCAATCGCGTCTCGCGGTGGCGTGGACCGGTCCGCATTTCACCCTAACGTCGCGTCGGTTTACGACGGCGGCTTCGGGTCCAACTTTCCGGAAGATCGCCGGGATACACATATTCTTCCGGCAAAAGGTATTCCAACTCGACCAGTCGTTGGTCGACCACGGTGACTTCTCGATAGAGGTCGGACAGTCGGTCGCGCAGTTGCACGTACTCGCCAATCAAATCGGCTTTTTCAGATTTTGCCATGTTCTGTCCAGACAAAAAAAGGGAACGCCGAACCGCAGCCGTTCCCAGGACCCTTGCAACGGGGTTGATGTCAGAACAGCACACGGCCGACGTTCCCTTCCTGGAAACGCGGTCTGGCTGCTGCTTCTGACGGTCTTGAGGGCCCGAAGACCCTGAAGTTGCAATTTCCTGGGAAGCAGCGGAAATTTGGGACGTTGAAACGCCCCTCGTTTAATCAATCAGCAAAATTATACCACCTGCAAGCGGATTTGCAAGCGTAACAAGCGGGGGGGGTGCAGTAACGGATTGTTGGGCTAGCTGACGGCCCAGTAGGCGTTCCATAGGTTGCTATAAAGGAGAGAACACAAATTTGCCATGCGGTTGGCTCGCCGAACCCGCCATCGGGCACCCGTTT
>JBDKTJ010000130.1:0-2275 GCA_039698075.1 Thermoguttaceae bacterium
GGATCGGCCCAACGCCACGGCTGTGGCGGCCCTGGATTCACTGGACAGAAACGGCCAATGGCGTCAAGTCTGGCCAAATGCCCGCTACGCCACGACTTAACGCAGCCCAGAACGCTGGTCACGCACACTGCGTCCGGTTGCTTGCCGTCGGCGGCTAATTTCGGTACAATTCGGTGAGCATGAAGCGTCCTGATGCAACGGCGGTCCAAAAAATCTGGCAAGCGGCGTCGCCGTCGGTGGTGCCGAATCTCTTGCGGCGGATGAACGAGCGCCGACTGATTGAGGCGGTGCAGGCCAAAGGGCCGCTTTCTCGCGCCGCGCTGGTGCGTCACACCGGCATCAGTCCTCCGACCGTCTCCAAATTGGTCCAATCGCTGATTCAAGCCCGGCTGTTGGAGGAGGTCGAGCCTCAGAGCGGCTCGGCGGGGCGGCCGGCCAAGCTGCTGCGGCTCGCCGGCAAAGGCGTTTGCATCGTGGCCGCTGTCGTCGACCTCAAACAATGCAGCCTCGCGGCGGCGGGCCTGGACGGCACGTTGCGTGAGGACCGCGTGGTCCGGTTTCCCACGCCCGACGATTATGCCCAGCTCTTGCAGACGCTCGTCGACCACGTTCGTCAGTTGGCCTCGGCGGAAAACGCCGCGACGCTGGCCCTGGGACTGTGCATTCCCGGCCTGATCGATCGGCGGCGTCAACGGGTGCTGTTGTCCGCCAATCTGCATTTATTGGACGGGCAGAGGCCGGCCGCCGATTTGCAGCGTCGCTTGAACATTCCCGTGGTTCTGTTGCACGAGACCGACGCGTTGTGTCTCGGCCAACGGGCGTTCGGGCCAGCTCGCGGACTGGACGACCTTGTGCTGATCGACGCGGCCGGTGGATTGGGCATGGCGGTGATGATCGGCGGCCAGCTTTTGGCGGGCTACCGCGGTTTGGCCGGCGAGATCGGCCACCTCACCGTCGAGCCGCATGGCCGGCCGTGCGGTTGCGGCAACGTCGGCTGTCTGGAAACCGTCGCCTCCGACGCCACCTTGGCCGAGCGGGTCTCGCAGCGAATTGGCCAGACGGTGAACATCGATCAGGTCGTCGAAATGGTTCGACGCGGAACGTTGCAGGTAGACGCTGAGTTGAATCAAACGCTCGACTATCTGGCCATCGGCGTGGCGGGCGCCGTAAACATTTTCAATCCCGCCGCCGTGCTGATCCACGGCCGGATGTTCGATCTTTGCGATGACGCCTTCGATCGGCTTCGGGCGTCCGTCGCACGACGGGCGTTGACTCCGTCCCTGGCCGAGTGCCGAATTCTTCGCGCCTCCGGCGGAAAATTGCAGAGCGCGGTCGCCGCGACCATTTCCCATCTGACTTCGGTGTTGGGACCGAAAGTCTGACGAACTGCAAAAGGGAAACGCTCCATGCAAGCCACGAACGGCTTTGCCGCGCGTTGCCGAAGTGCAACGTGAGACATTGAATCGACCGCATTGCTTCAGCCCCCCCGAAGCATCAAACCGAGATAGGCCAACCTACGGGATTCAAATGTCGACGAGGATGGATTTCCGCAAACGTTTTTTTCTGGCGCTCTTTTCGAGAAGGTTTTTTTGGGCTAAAATAGATATCTGGTTTGCCTCTGGAGAGGTGGCTGAGTGGTCGAAAGCGCCGGTTTGCTAAATCGGTGACCGGGAAACTGGTCCGCAGGTTCGAATCCTGTCCTCTCCGCTAATGATTCTTGCTGATACTCGCCAGTGTTGGCCATTGCGTGACATAAGCCCTTATCTTTCAGGGCTTTATGTGTTTCTTGGGGCGATCGGCAGGGGGTGGCGGATATTGGCTGCGCCGGATTGTGCGCCGTCAATGTTGACCAATTTGCGCCGGATTTTGCGCCGCCTCCCGCAGCTTTGTTGAAGTCGCTTTCCGTCGTCATCAGGTAGTGTTTCATGGCGATTCTGGGAGTGTTTCCAAGCCATGCCGTTACCACATGAACGGGGTATTCCGCCGCCAGTTCTGTTTCTCGGGACGCCCGCATGGCGTGGAATAGTCGGGGCCATGCTTTCAGCCCCGCTTTTTTCAGAATCCGGCCGAATTGGGTTCGGAGATTGCAACTTCGCCAGCCGATCGCTGTGTTGGCCGCTTTCCGATAGACGGCAGCAGCGTCAACGGCTACCGATTGTACTGCGAAGAGGGGCTTACGATGCGGGCGAAAAGGCCTCGGCGTCACCGTAGCAGCCGGGCACGGCAGGAACGCCAACCGGCCGTGACGTTGAACGACCGTTGGAGCATGGACTTT
>JBDKTJ010000131.1:0-39103 GCA_039698075.1 Thermoguttaceae bacterium
GGAAGCATGGTGCAACTGGTGAAATCCACGCCGATGCCGATCACCCGCCGACCATCAATCCCCGATTGGGTTAGCACGCGGCGGACGGCGCGAGCGGAGCTTTCGATCCAATCGCCGGGATGCTGCAACGCGAAGTCCGGCGGCAACGGCTCCTTGCCGTCGGGCAACATCTGAGTGATCTGGCCATGGCGATACTTAACGACCGACGATCCCAACTCGTTGCCCTTCAAATCCACCAACAAGGCGCGGACCGAAGCGGTGCCAAAATCCAACCCTAGCGCCAACGAATCGTTTTTGCTCATTGTCGTATGTTTCTGGAGGCGGGCTATTTTTGCTTGCGCCACGGATGAAAACGATAGGAATAAAACACACCCACAATAGTCGTCAGCGTACTCCACCGGACTCCTAGATGACGACGATGACTTTGTCGACGGTGTCCAAAGCCAGCAAGTTGCCAGCACCGAACTCCACGGTGGCAAAAAGTGGAAAGGTTGCCATCATAGAAGCTCCCGCATGTCGTGCTTCAGTTCATTGGAACAAACCATAAGGCGGAGAGTCCCGTAAATCCCATTAGACTGGCGGCTCGGGAGAGTCACAAGACGCGTTTGCGTAAACAGCGGGTCGTTTTGCGACACGCACAACCGTTACCGATGCGACGGAGCGCCGCGGCGATAGGCCAGGGGCGACTGCCCGGTCACACTCCGAAAAACCGCGGCCAAACGCTGCGGTGTAGAAAATCCCGAGCACCGGGCGATGGCGGGCATGAGCAAATTGGTCTCGAGCAGCAGGTGCTTGGCGCGCTCCACGCGAACACGCTGGATCTCCTGAAGCATCGATCGGCCAAGCATTTGGCAAAAGCGGCGTTCCAGTCCACGTCGCGAGATCGCCAGATTTTTAATAATATCGGGCACGCCGATATTCTCGACGGCGTGGTCGCGGATAAATGCCACCGCCGCCGATACGTCGGGATCGGCCACGGCAATAATGTCCGTGGACTGCCGGGCCACCACATGCGTCGGGGGCACAAGGATCGCTTTGGACGGTGGACGCCGCCCCGACATCAGTCGGTCGAGCAGCTTGGCGGCGCGATAACCGATTTGTTCCGCCGGATTCACGACGCTTGACAGCGGCGGATAGGACAACAGACACTCAAGCTCATCGTTGTCCACACCCAGCAGGGCAACGTCGTGCGGGACGCAAATGCCCAATTGCCGACACATCTCGGCCAACGCCCGCGCCGGAACGTCGTTCGAGGCCAAGACGGCCGCCGGTTTCGGCATCGCCAACAACCAATCGTGAACTTGACGATCGCCTTTCTTCCAACTCGAATCCACCGGCGGTCGCGGCAGATACTCGGCATGGCAGGAAGACAGCTCGAAACCCGCCTCGGCCAGGGCTTCGCGAAAACTGCATTCGCGGCTCTTGGAAAAGCCCGTCCAGGCGCTGCCGAAATAGCCGAAATGCTTGAATCCACGCTCGATAAAATGCTCGGCCGCCAGCCGTCCCACTCGCCGATGATCGACCTCCACCACCGGTACGTCCAGGTCTTCCAGGGTGTTGGTCGTGTTCACCAACGGTTTCCGCAAGGCCAAAATCTCTCTCGCAAACTCAGGATCGAACAAATGGGCGATGATCCCATGAGGCCGCCATTCCCGCAACGGCCCAAGAACCCGTATGTCCGATGCCGCGTCGTGAAAAACCCACGTTTTCTTTTGGACTGCGTAGGAGTGTACGCCGCGCAGCACGCCGCGGCAGTAGCCCACATCTTGTCCAAGCAACAGTGCAATGCGTTTGGTTTCAGCCATTTGGGGGCTCCTAATTCATACAATCCCCATAACCAGACTGGTTGCCGCAGTATCTCGACTTGCGGCAAAAGTGTCAACGTGGAAGCCGCTGAAAAGGAGCTGGTCGACGCTTGAGTCTCCGGTGACGGCAACTTAAAAGTCCCGTGGATTCATGACTGTCGTGAAGGGGCCTCCCTGCACACTGTCGCAAAGTGATCGTTGATTTACGCAAAAGCAGCTTGCGATACTGAGGGTATCCAGTGATACTGATAGGTGGAGTCTGCGGTCAGGGGAACGACCGTAATGGCTGACGGTTTGGTGTTCTTGTCTTTTATCATTCATCAGGAGAATCGATTCTGAATTCCAGTATCGGTTAAAGTGTCGCTTCACGAAGAGGGAAAAGTGACAACCATTGTACGGCAGCAGTTATGCCCTCATCCGAAAACAGCTCCCCAGTGAGTAGAGTCAGATAATCCGGGTGGTCGGTCGGCGAATGCCGGAACACATTCGCCGATCGCGTCCGGTTTTTTGCAGGAATTGGGAAGAGCGTGCGAGGATTGTTTCAACGTGTGTTTGGAGAAAGGTGCGTTAGTTGTTTCGTCGAGATTGCGATGCGACGGACAACGAAGTCTTTGTCTTTCTACGAAATCGCCATGGAAAGTTGATCGCAAATAACGTGTAAGCCGGGTTTGATCCGGCTCGCAAACACAAGGAGTTTTCTTATGCCTCGAAAAGCACGCGGTTTCACCCTGGTGGAACTTTTGGTGGTCATTACGATCATTGGCATCTTGATCGCTTTGTTGCTGCCAGCGGTGCAGGTGGCGCGCGAGTCGGCCAGAAAAGCGCAGTGCACCAACAACCTCAAGCAAATGGGAGTGGCCCTGCACAATTACGCCGCCACATGGGACGGTGTTTTTCCGGCGACGATCATTCCCGCGGGCAGATGGAGGCATGCCTTATTCACGCAAATGCTGCCTTACCTGGAACAACAGCCTCTTTACGATAGCCTGGAGGACCTGAACTACAAGTCGCCGGCGTACAAGAAGTGCTCAGAGGATCCCCTGAGATCGACAGTTGTCCCCTGTTACATTTGTCCCTCCTGGCCCTATAAATCCTCTTATACGGCGGAGGAGGTCCTCGCGAATGGCCTGCCATTGAGGAGCGACGGTGCGCTGACGCTTTACCAAGGCGTCAGCGGCGTCATCTATAGTACGCCTAGTAATGGGACGATTTCATCCACATCCGGCGCTTGGACGAGAAACGGAATGTTCGTCCCCTACGGTTGGCGGCGTCTGACCGAAGTGAAGGATGGACTCAGCAATACGCTCGCCATGGGCGAGTGTTCGGCTTTTGACAACTCCCAAACCGCCAAAGAGCCAGGGTTGGTTCGTACTTGGATCGCCGGTGGCTATTATCCAAGTGGTAATAGTTATACTTCGACTGGACGTAAACAAGAGCCCGATAATCTCTCGCTGTTTGCGTCAAAGGTGGTGGGGAATAGGTCAATTAATTCTAAAAATGGTTACGCCGTGAACAATTGGGTTCCTTTCAGCAGTTTTCATCCGGGCGGGGCGAACTTCCTGTTGGGCGACGGCAGCGTCACTTTTCTAACCGACGATATGAATTTGTCGCTATATAAATACTTAGCGAGTATCAATCGCGGCGAAATGGTCTCCGTGCCGTAAGCGCACCCGGAAATTGGAGTTTGAAGAAAAAAGCCGTTTGCGGCTTCTCACACTATTCATAAACCATGGATCACTTATGACATACTACCGACGTCACTTTATCTGTAAAACGCTGATTGGGTCGCTCGTGCTAGCCATGATGGCGGCGGGCATGTCCGGCTGTGGAAAACAAGGCCCCAAAATGATGCCGATAAGCGGCAGCGTAAGCTACCGTGGAAAACCGCTGACGTTTGGAATCGTTACGTTTCAACCTGAATGCGGCGACTGCTCCGAGGGCGTTATCCAACCCGATGGGACGTTTCGTATGGCGATGCGAGGCAAAGGCGATGGCGCTGTCGTTGGAAAGAACAGCGTTTCCATTTCCTGTTTTGAGGGCCAAAACCCCGCCGTCAAAGCGGAACGCGACGAAGCAACCGGCTTCGTGATCATGGGCAAAGAATTGATTCCGTCAAAATATTTTTCTGACGAAACCAGCGGAATTACAATCGACGTGCGGCCAGACAAAAACGAACCTGTCGTGTTGAATCTGACAGACTGACTTCGACATTTTCAAGCCCGGGCGATATCGACGGGATCAATGAGAACCATGAACCAAAAAAAGGAGGCGGCGAGAGAATCTCGTAGCGGATTTTTCTGTGTAGGTGTTTCTTGTTTTTTCTCTTTTGGGAGGGTCATGACATGAGATTTCGTGTGAGAACCATTGGCTCACTGCTTGCTCTGTCCGTGATGGTCTTAGGACTTCACGGCGGAACCGCTTTGGGCGACGTGTACACCTGGACCGGTGCAACGGGGGACGGCGTTTGGGGCACGACCGGTAACTGGGCTGGTGGAGTCGCCGCCCCAGTCGACGGCACGTACACAGACGCGGCCACCCTCGCCGTCAGTTACACCTCGGGCTCCCGTGCGCTAACCTATTCCGCGGACCAGGGGCATACCACCTACGCAAACACCACCGCCGGTGCAGGCCTCCTCGTCAAGGCCGGCGCCTTTAACATCACCGGCGGAACCTTTGAGGTGGCAGGCTCCACTTACGATCAGCTCGGAACCACGACGGGAAACGGCACGATGACCGTGAGTGGTGGCGGGACGTACCTCAACACCAGCACTGCTGCCAACGTGCTCGTCATGCAGTACAGCGGAAACACCAAGGCGGCGCTCAACGTCAATGACGGGGGGCTGGTCGCGGTGAACACCCTCAGGATGAATATGCAGGGTGGCGCCACCTCGACTGGCAGCGCGACCGCCACCATCCGGTCCGGCGGAACTCTTTCCACCAACGCGGTGTATGAAAAAAGTGGCAGCGGCATTACCTCCCAGCTCTACTTCTACGGTGGCACGTTTCAAGCACGGAACGCAAACGCGTACATCGGAATGGCCGGCGGAGCCGTCGGCTTGCTCGACAGCGTGAAACTCTATGGGAGTAGCGCGGGCGGTACGACGACTGGTGGCGTGATCTTTGACAGTAACGGTTATAACATCACTGTTTTAAACGCCCTGGCGTACGGGACGGCCGCCGGCTGCGTGACCAAGGTTGGCGAAGGCACGCTGACCCTTGGTGCGGGCCTCACCAACACCTACTGGGGCGCGACCACGGTCAACGCTGGCAAACTGGTTGTTAACGGCTCGATCGACCGAAGCAGCGGCGTCATCCTTGCGGCTGGCGCCACTCTGGGTGGTACGGGCTCGGTCACCACGATCAGCGGCGCCGGCTCGGTCGGTCCTGGCAACAGCCCGGGAATCTTGACCGCCTCGAACATTGACCCGAGCGCGGGCACGGACTTCTCGTTCGAGTTGACCGCGGCGGCTCCGACCTATAGCAGCGGTACGGCCAACAGCAGCAACGACGTGTTGCGTTTGACCGGTGTGACCCATAGCCAAAACGTCACGGCGAATGTTTCGCCGATCACCTCGGCCCTGACTTCGGACAATGTGGTCGACGTGTACTTTGGCCTGTCGAGCTTGGCGGCGGGCGACAGCTTCCTCGGCGGATTCTATGAGGACGGTGCGACCGATTTCACCAGCATGATTTCCGGCGCGTCGTACAACTTCTTCGTGTTGGGCGACGGCGCGGGCACGCATGCCTACAACGGCGTGAACTACTACACGTTGGCCGAGTACAATGCGGGGTTGTCGGTTGACGTGGCCACTGTGGCTTCGTCGGCTGAGTTCGTCGCGGGCACGACGGTCAACGGCGGCGTGACGCAGTTCACCGTTGCGGCGGTTCCGGAACCGGCCACAGCCGTGATGTTGCTGGGCGGTCTGCTCGGACTGGTCGCTTACGCTTGGCGCAAGCGAAAGTAAACGGTAGAAAAAGATTGTGAAACGAACGAATGGCGGAGGGTGCTTTGTGCCCTCCGCCATTCTCGTTGGTCGTTTTGCCCAAAAGTCTTGTGAAATCGCAAGCGGTTGGAACGTTCCGAGGGAAACGACCAACCGCCTTCGCGGAAGAGCATCCTCATATTTTCAAGTTGGAACGCGTATTACAGATATCGGTCCAAGATGCGACGGCTGGTTGCGTCGAGACGGCGCGTGTCGGCGATCAGGTAGCGGATGCCGTGCGTGTCGACCAGCAAAATCTGGTTCGGACCTAATCGGCGAACGTCGTTGTCGCTGTCTTCCATCAAGAAGGTGGTCGTGCCGCGGTCGGTTACGATGTGCCACTGGGACGGGTCCGCTTCGGCCGACACCGAAAGAATTTGCTCGACGTACGGCACGAACTCGCGACGGTTTAATTCCTCCAGCAACGTTTTCCACAGCTCCGCCGGCAAGACGCTCGGGTCTTCGATGCAGAGCGTCTCGTGCCCCTCGGCGTCGACAATCGACACGAACGCCTCCGGCGCCGAGATGGGGAACGCGCGAGCCACTTCGACGCCCTCCAAACGACGACCGTCGGGAAGCGTCAGAATCAGTTGGCCCCAAACGTCGCGTTCCAGCGCGAAGGAATCGGGTGTTTTCGTGTCGGTGGTCATGGCGCTATCCGTCGATCGTTCTTTTTTCGTGGGGGTTGCGAAATCGTAAGCGGTTTTTTGTTTCTTCGCTCTCGTCGGCGTCACCCGCGATTCATCTCGAATTGGGCTCGATGCAATCGGGCGTACGTGCCTTTTTTGGCCAGCAGCTCATCGTGAGGGCCGACCTCGGTGATTCGACCGCGTTCGACTACGACGAGCCGATCGGCGCGGCGAAGCGTGCTCAGACGGTGGGCGATGGCGATCGTCGTGCGGCCGTGAATCAGATTTTCCAGGGCCAACTGGATTTCACGCTCGGTCTCCGTGTCGACCGATGACGTGGCTTCGTCGAGGATTAGGATGCGAGGGTCGATCAACAAGGCCCGGGCGATGCTGATCCGCTGGCGCTCGCCGCCGGACAGGAATTGGCCGCGCTCGCCGACCAGCGAGTCGTAGCCGTCGGGCAAGCGGAGGATGAATTCGTGGGCGCGGGCCGCGCGGGCCGCCGAGACGATTTCGGCCCGGGTCGCGTCGGGACGTCCGTAGGCGATGTTCTCGGCGATCGTGCCGAAGAACAAAAACGGCTCCTGCAACACGATGCCGATGTGGCGTCGGAATTCGTCCAGCGGAAACGAGCGGATGTCGACGCCGTCGGCGAGGATTGCGCCCTGGCTGACGTCGTAAAAACGGCACGCGAGATTGACGATCGTACTTTTGCCCGAGCCGCTTGGACCGACCAGACCGATCATTTCGCCGGGGCGGATCGTCAGGTTCACGTCGCGCAAGACCGGGCGGGCGCCGTAGTGAAACCCGACGTCGCGGAACTCAACTTCGCCGCGCAGGCGACCGGGATGGAGCGGGCGGACCGGTTCGGCCACGCTCGGCACGCGATCGAGGATGGCGAAGATTCGATTGGCGCTGGCGCCGGCCCGCTGAACGGCGGCCACCATGCGGCTCATCGAATCCATCCGGCCGTAAAACCGACTGATGTAGCCGACGAACACGCTCAGGAAACCGACCGTCAGATCATGCTGAAACACGCGCCAGGAGCCGTAGCCCCAGACGATGGCCAGGCCCAACGCTGTGAGCAGACTGACGACCGGCTCGAAAAACGACCACAAGGCGTTCACGCGGCAGTTGGCCCGAAACACCCGGTCGTTGGCCACATGGAATCGTTCGACTTCGCGTTGCTCCTGGGCGAACGCTTTGACGACGCGGATGCCGGGAATGGTGTCGGCCAGCACGCTGGTCATCTCGCCCCAAGCTCGGGTGCCGAGGGCGAACCCGCGACGCAATCGGTTGCGCACGCGATGGACCAGAAACGCGATGACCGGCATTGGCAGCAGCGTGGCCAAGGCCAGTTGCGCGTCCAGATGCAGCAACACGCCCGCGATGATCAACAAGGTCAAAATGTCGTTGGTGAAGTCGAGCACGTAGACCGAAAGGAAATAGCAGATTCGATCGGTGTCGGTGCTGACCCGCGCGATCAGGTCGCCGGTGCGTTTGCCGCCGAAAAACTCGAGCGACAGACTTTGCATGTGGCTGTAGATCCGGTCGCGCAGATCGGCGGCGATGCGTTCGCTCACCCAGGCCATCACGTAAGTTCGACCCCAAGTGAGAAGCCACGCCAAGATCGAAGCGCCGACGAATCCCGCCAAAAACAGCCAGACCCAGTAGAACGTGATGTTTCCAGGGTTCTTCTGAGAGGCCGGAATCAAAACGTGGTCGATCAACGGGGCGGTCAGGTAGGTGGGCACCAATCCGATCGCGCTGCTGCTGACCATCAAGAGAAACCCGAGCAGCACCATGCCCCTGTGCTTGTTGGCAAAACTCGCCAGACGATACAACGAACCGAGCGTCGGCTTGTCCTTGAGCGATCCGCAATCGGGGCAAGTCTTCTGGTCGGCGGCCAGGATCGCGCCGCAACTTGGACAAACGGTGGTTGGCTGCTCGCTGGGTTCTTCGCCTTCGCGTTTGCCTTGGCGAAGTCGCTCCAGGTGCGCCGCCAGTTGGTGAGCGGCCGGGGCGCGGCCGATCGTATAGCGCCAATGGCTCAGCAGCCGGTCGGGCCCAAGCAATTCGAGCGATCCGATGCCGGCCTGCTCTTTGGCCCGCATGCTCCTCATCGAGGCAAGCGGCCAGGAGCGGGTTTGCGCCGGTTCCGAGCCGACGTCGATCAGCCGCCGGTCGGTCAGGACCAGCAACCCCTCGACATAGTGCAAGCGGTTGTCCAAATCGAACTCAAGCCAGCAGATCGGCGTTTCGTCAGCCGAAAACAGAGCCTCGGCTCGATCTCGCCACTCGGCGGGAATCTGGTTCCAATTGTCATTTGCAGCGTTCACGTCAGACCTCGCCGAGCGGGCTGGAGCCGATGTTTAGGGAGGGAGAAAAGATTGCGGGGGTTAATGTGGGGGGTGTTTTCAATCGACGGATAATAAGTAGTTCGACCCACGGTCATGGGTTCTACGTAATATTTCCTTACAGTGGCCGACAAAACCGTTCATTGTAACCAGGGACTTGCCTGGATCGAACCAATCGTTAGAGGGGTTTTTGTGCGTAAAACGCTCAAAAGGGTGTTAGGCTATGCTTGATTAGAACGCTTATCTGAGAACATGGGGGGTCTTATCTTCTTTCTCGTCTTCTCACTTATATGTTAAGGCACAAAGACGAGTGATTCTTGGTAAAATTTCGCTGGCCTGTTGATTTTTTACGATTGGGAAGATTAAATAAAACGATGGCTTTGGGAAGGACTGAGCGTTTTTAGCTCACCCAAAGACATCTATCCTGGGACGTTCCCAACAGATGGCCACCGATGGACTAGCGGAAAAATGGATTCAGAGGTTGGCGTCGGCGCGTAGATGCGCAAGTTGTGGTGACGTGGTAAATAAGGCTGTTTGTGCTAGACGGCTTTCTTCGGTGCTCCGCCCGGTTCTCGCGGAGGTCTTTGACCGCAGGAAGTGCCGGCGTGGGAAATCGTAGGGGGCCGAGCAGAGGAGATACGCTCTGGATCAGAGTTTCCGTTGTTATCGGGTAGTTCAAACCCTGCCGATACAACCATTTGACTGTTTGCAGCGTAGATCGTTTATAGGAAGGCTCGATCGACGACTGCTTCAGCCTCCTTTGGCAAGTCATACAACGAGAGATTGCTATGGAATTCCGTAAGGTGTTGGCGCTTCGGGGGCCAAATATTTGGGCGAATTTTCCAGTCCTAGAGGCGTGGGTGGACCTTGGTGCGTTGGACAAGCCTTCCACGGAGCTGCCGGGTTTCAGCGATCGGTTGATCGCGTGGATGCCCACGATGATTGAGCACCGGTGCAGCGTCGGCGTGCGAGGCGGTTTCTTTCAACGTCTTCGGACGGGCACCTATCTGGGGCACATCCTCGAACACGTCGTTCTAGAGCTGCAAACGCTTGCCGGCACGGAAGTTGGGTTCGGCAAGGCCCGAGAAACTTCCGAGACGGGCGTCTACAAAGTCATTATTGAATATCTGGACGAAGCCGTGGGCCGCGAGGCGCTGGCCGTGGGGCATCGGCTCTGCATGGCGGCGGTCAATGATCTTCCGTTTGACGTGCCGGGCGAAATCGCGCGACTTCGCAAGTTGTGTCAGCAAGTCTGTCTGGGCCCCAGCACCAAAGCGATCGTTCAGGTGGCTCAGGCCCGCAACATTCCCTACCGCCGATTAAATCAAGAAAGCCTGGTTTTATTCGGCCAAGGTCGAAAACAGCGTCGCATTCAGGCGGCCGAGACTGATCGGACCAGCGCCATCGCCGAGGCGGTCGCTCAAGACAAGGAAATGACGCGGATGTTGCTTCGGGCCGTGGGCGTGGCGACTCCCGAGGGGCGTCCGGTTCACGACGCCGAGGACGCCTGGGCGGCCGCATTGGACATCGGCGTGCCGGTGGTCGTAAAGCCGCAGGACGGCAACCAGGGACGCGGCGTGGCCACGAATCTTTCGACCCGCGAGCAGGTCGTCAAGGCGTTTGAAGCCGCCGACAAAGAGGGCGACGGGGTTTTGGTCGAGCGGTTTGCCCCGGGGCACGATTATCGACTGTTGATCGTGGGCGATCGGGTCGTCGCGGCGGCGCGTCGCGAGCCGGCCCATGTGATCGGCGACGGCGTTCACACGGTGACGCAACTGATCGAGTTGACCAACGCCGATCCGCGCCGCGGCGATCATCACGCCACGGTGTTGAGCAAAATCAAGCTGGACGCGATCGCCTTGGCCGTGTTGGCCGAGCAAGGGTTTACGCCCGATTCGACGCCGCCGGTCAATCAGCGGGTGTTGATCCGCCGCAACGCGAACTTGAGCACGGGCGGCACGGCGATCGACGTGACCGAGCGGGTGCATCCGGCCGTGGCGGCTTGTGCGGTGGACGCCGCGAAGGTGGTCGGGCTGGACATTGCCGGCGTGGACGTGGTCGCGCAAGACATTTCTCGTCCGCTGGCCGAGCAGGGCGGTGTGATCGTCGAGGTGAACGCCGCGCCCGGGCTTCGGATGCATTTGGAGCCGTCGGTGGGCGTTTCGCGTCCGGTGGGCGAGGCGATCGTGGACATGCTGTTCCCGGATGGCGAGACGGGCCGGATTCCGATCGTGACCGTCACCGGCGTGAACGGAAAGACTACGACGACGCGGTTCATCTCACACATTCTTCGAGGCACCGGCAAGTCGGTCGGCATGACCTGCACGGACGGCATCTTCGTGAACGACCGTCGCATCGACAGCGGCGATTGCAGCGGTCCGCAAAGCGCTCGGAGCGTGTTGATGAATCCGAGCGTCGACATGGCGGTTTTCGAGACGGCGCGCGGCGGAATCCTTCGCGAGGGCCTTGCGTTCGATTTCTGCGACGTCGCCGTGGTGACGAACATCGGCGAGGGCGACCATCTGGGACTGTCCGACATCCACACGCCCGAGGATTTGGCCAAGGTAAAGCGGTGCATCGTCGAGGCCCTCACTCCGAGCGGCCATGCGGTGCTCAACGCCGCCGATCCGTTGGTGGCTGCGATGGCGGCCCACTGTCCGGGCGAGGTGATTTTCTTCGCGGTCGATGGGCAGCATCCGGTGCTGTCGCGGCATCGAAGCGTGGGCGGCCGGGCCGCGTTCGTCCGCGATGGAAAGATCATTCTGGCCGACGGCGAGCGCGAGGAAATCTTGATGGGGCTCGACCGGCTGCCGCTGACCCGCAACGGACAGGTTTCGTTCCAGGTCGAGAACTCGCTGGCGTCGGTTGCCGCGGCGTGGGTTTTGGGCATTCCGTTGGATTTGATCCGCACCCGGGCCGAATCGATCGCCGCGGACGTCGACAAGGTGCCCGGCCGGTTCAACGTGCTGGAAATCGAAGGGACGACGGTCGTGGTGGATTACGGCCACAACGCCCATTCGCTGGCCGCGGTGATTGATGCGCTGCAAAACTTCCCGCACCAGCGACGGACGTGCGTCTATTCGACGGCCGGCGATCGCCGCGATTGCGACATCATTCGCCAGGGCAAACTGTTGGGCGCGGCCTTCGATCGCGTCGTGCTTTACGAGGATCACTATCGTCGGGGTCGGGACCGGGGAGAAATCGTCGGGCTGTTCCGCAAGGGGCTCGAATCGGCTTCGCGCACCAAGGAGATCGTCGAGATCGACGGTGCCACGAAGGCGGCCGAGGCGGCGTTGGCTTCGGCCCAGTCGGGCGAATTGATCCTGTTGCAGGCCGACGCCATCGACGAAACCGTGCAGTGGCTCCGGGACTATCTGGCGGCGCTGGCGGCCAAGACGTCGGGCGACGTGATCGAGCAGGTGTTGGGCGAAGCGGCCTCGCGTTGCGACGCCGAGTCGGTTGCGCCGGCCGAGGTGCGAGCCGAAGTGCTGAACGAAGCCTCCTCCGTGGCCAAAGTGTGACGCGGGGGGGCACCGTGGTGGCCGGCAGGCCCTCACCATAACCCTTTTCCAAAGGGAGAGGGGACTTTCTTGCGGACGGTTTGCGATTCTGCGCGACCGTCTTGTCGCTTGGGATATTGACAAGCGTCCGGTATCTTGCCAAGATCGAGCCTGACAACCGTGCGGAATGGGCCCCCCCGGTTCCGCCGGACGTTGTCGCATCGTTGGGCGAGTCGGTCTCCCGTTTCTGCGGACGGAGTCCCAAATGGACACGATCGAAAGACCCTCGTGTTGCGTGTTGACGATCAACAGCGGTTCGTCGAGCATCAAGACAGCCGTGTATCGGATCGGGCCGGCGTTGGAGCAGTTGTTGTTTTCGGGCGGCGTGGAGCGGATCGGCCTGCACGGCGGTCGGCTTTACGGCCGCGACGCCGACGGACGAACGCTGGTCGAGGAGCAACACGAACTGCCCGACCACGAGACGGCGATTCAGGTGCTGCTGCCCTGGCTTGAGGAGCGGCTGCCCGAGCGAAAGCTCGACGCCGTGGGCCATCGGGTGGTGCACGGCGGGCCCGACTACGTGCAGCCGGTCTGTGTGTCGCCGGAGGTCGTGGCGGCGCTGCAACGGTTGATCCGTTTGGCCCCGGAGCATTTGCCGCATGAGTTGAGCGTGGTCCGGGCGGTTCAGCGTCACTATCCGACGCTTCCGCAGGCGTTGTGTTTCGACACGGCGTTTCATCGCCACATGCCCGAGGTGGCGCAGCGTTATCCGCTTCCGCGCAGTCTTTGGCACGAAGGCGTGCGGCGTTACGGGTTTCACGGGCTATCGTATGAATACGTCCTGCAAAAGTTGGAGGAAACGGCCGGTCCAGCAGCAGCTCACGGGCGGCTCGTGATCGCGCACTTGGGCAACGGCGCGAGCATGGCGGCGGTTCGGGACGGCGTCGGTTGCGAAACGACCATGGGCCTGACGCCCGCCGGCGGATTGGTCATGGGCACGCGGTCCGGCGACCTCGATCCCGGGGTGTTGGTCTATCTGTTGCGCGAAAAGGGTCGAAGCGCCGCGACCGTCGATTATCTGGTGAACGAGCGGGCCGGGTTGATCGGCGTCTCCGGCACCACTTCCGACATGCGCGACCTGCTGCAATTGCAGGCGACGGATCCTTATGCCGCGCAGGCGATCGAGTTGTATTGCTATCAAGCCCGAAAATATCTGGCCTCGATGGCGGCCGTGTTGGGCGGCCTGGACACGCTGGTGTTCACGGCCGGCGTCGGCGCCGGTTCGCAGGAAATCCGGCGTCGAATCTGCGAAAATATGGAGTTTTTGGGCATTCGACTTGATCAGAAACGAAATCAATCCAACGCGGACGTGATCAGCGACGAGCAGTCGAAGGTTGTGGTTCGCGTCATGAAGACGGATGAAGAAGTGATGATTGCGAGACACACGTATAAGATTCTTTGTGGGGATTTAGGGATTTAGGGATTTGGGGATTTAGGCGAGAGTTTTTTCCGAAAGTCCCCTCTCCCTTTGGGAGAGGGTTAGGGTGAGGGCCTGACCACTGACCACTGACCACTGACCACTGACCACTGACCACTGACCACTGACCACTGACCACTGACCACTGACCACTGACCACTGACCACTGACCAGCCCTTACCCCCGGCCCCTCTCCCAAAAGGAGAGGGGAGGCGCATTTTTTTGCAGGAGATGATGCGATGGATCGACCGCTTTCTCCGGAACTTCTCGATCGGATGGACGCCTATTGGCGGGCGGCCAATTATCTTTCGGTCGGGCAGATTTATTTGTATGACAACCCGCTGCTGAAGGAGCCGTTGCGGCGCGAGCACATCAAGCCGCGGTTGTTGGGCCACTGGGGCACCACGCCGGGATTGAATTTTATCTACGTCCATCTGAATCGCGCGATCAAGCAGTATGATTTGAATGCGTTGTACATCACCGGGCCCGGTCACGGCGCGCCGGGCATCGTGGCCAACACGTATTTGGAGGGCACGTACAGCGAGCTTTACCCGGAAGTCTCGCAGGACGAGCAGGGGATGAAGCGGCTTTTCAAGCAGTTTTCGTTTCCCGGCGGCATCCCGAGCCACGCGGCGCCCGAGACGCCCGGCTCGATCCACGAGGGCGGCGAATTGGGCTACTCGCTTTCGCATGCCTACGGCGCGGTGTTCGACAATCCCGATTTGCTGGCCGTGTGCGTCGTCGGCGACGGCGAGGCGGAGACCGGGCCGCTGGCCACCAGTTGGCACTCGAACAAGTTTTTGAATCCGGCCAGCGACGGCGCGGTGCTGCCCATTTTGCATTTGAACGGCTACAAAATCGCCGGGCCGACGGTGCTGGCGCGCATCAGCCACGAGGAGTTGGACGAACTGTTTCGCGGTTACGGGTACACGCCCTATTTCGTCGAAGGCGACCGGCCCGAGGCCATGCACCAGTTGATGGCGGCGACGCTCGATCGCGTAATTTCCGACATCAAACAAGTCCAAGCGGACGCCAGAGCCAACGGATTCCAAAAGCGGCCGCGGTGGCCGATGATCGTGTTTCGCTCGCCGAAGGGCTGGACCGGTCCGAAACAGGTCGACGGCCGTCCGGTCGAGGGCACGTTCCGTGCGCATCAGGTGCCGATGGGCGAGATGGATCGTCCGGAGCACATCAAGCTGCTGGAACAGTGGATGAAAAGCTACCGACCGGAGGAACTTTTCGACGGCCAGGGCAAGTTGCGGCCGGATCTGGCCGGTTTGGCGCCGCGCGGCGACCGTCGCATGAGCGCCAACCCGAACACCAACGGCGGCCTGGTGTTGAAAGAGCTTCGGATGCCCGATTTTCGCACGTATGCCGTGGACCTCCCGAAGCCCGGGGCCGTGAAGGCCGAGGCCACTCGGGTGCAGGGCAATTTCATCCGCGACGTGATTCGGATGAACGCCGAGAGCCGCAACTTTCGCGTGTTCAGTCCCGACGAAACGGCGTCAAACCGTTGGACGGCGGTGTTCGACGTGACCGATCGGCAGTTCACCGGCGAGATTTTGCCCGGCGACGACCACGTGGCGCCCGAGGGCCGCGTGATGGAAATGCTCAGCGAGCATCAGTGCCAGGGCTGGCTCGAAGGGTATCTGCTGACCGGGCGGCACGGGTTTTTCTCGTGCTACGAGGCGTTCATCCACATCGTCGATTCGATGTTCAATCAGCACGCCAAGTGGCTCAAAACCATTCGCCGCGTGTCGTGGCGGCGCCCGATCGCGTCGTTGAACTACTTGCTGACCTCGCACGTCTGGCGGCAGGATCACAACGGGTTCAGCCATCAAGACCCCGGGTTCATCGACCACGTGGTCAACAAGAAGGCCGAAGTGATTCGCGTTTATCTGCCGCCCGACGCCAACACGCTGCTGAGCGTGACGGACCATTGTTTGCGAAGCCGCAACTATGTGAACGTGATCGTGGCGGGCAAGCAGCCGGAGCATCAATGGCTGGCGATGGACGACGCGGTTCGCCATTGCACGGCGGGGCTGGGCATTTGGGAGTGGGCCAGCAACGACCGGGGCGGTTCGCCCGACGTGGTGATGGCCTGCTGCGGCGACGTGCCGACGTTGGAGACGCTGGCCGCCGTCGATTTACTGCGGCGACAATTGCCCGAGTTGAAGGTGCGCGTCGTCAACGTGGTCGATCTGATGCGATTGCAGCCGCCGAGCGAACATCCGCACGGGTTGGCCGACGCCGATTTCGACGCCCTATTCACGGTCGACCGCCCGATCATTTTCGCCTATCACGGCTATCCGTGGCTGATTCATCGGCTGACCTATCGAAGGACCAATCACAAAAATCTGCACGTGCGCGGCTATAAAGAGGAAGGGACGACCACCACCCCGTTCGACATGGCGGTGATTAACGATCTGGACCGTTTTCATCTGGCCGGCGACGTGATCGACCGGGTGCCCGGGTTGGGACCGAAGGCGGCCTACGTGAAACAGGCGATCCGTGACAAGCTGATCGAGCACAAACAGTACATCGTCGAGCACGGCGAGGACCTGCCCGAGGTGCGCGAGTGGCAATGGCCGCAGTCATAGCGCCAACAAAAAAGCCCCTCTCCTTTTGGGCGAGGGGCAGAGGCGAGGGCTAGTTGAGAGGACGGAGGGCGAGCGGTGTCCTTGGAATGCTCCGCGTTTCACCTTCCGCTGTGAGCCTTCACCTCGACCGTCTTCCAAGAGGAGAGGGGGTAAGGTCAACGATCATCGGTTAGCGGTTTTCCGCCTTTTGGCCGTGGCGATGTCCGTGACGGGCGGCCTTCAGTTGCTCTTGCTGCTCGGGCGTCAGAATCGCCATCGCCTTCTTTTGGACTTCCTTGCGCAGAGATGCGAACTCCTTTTGGGCCTCGGCCATTTGGGCCTTTTGGTCGTCGGTCAGATTGAGCGACGCTTCGATGTCTTTGCGAGTCTCTTGTGGCGTCTTGCCGGCATCGCGGGCGGCCTTGGCGGCCTCATTGCGGGCCTTCTTCTGCTCGTCGGTCAGACCGGCGGACACCTTTTGACGGGCCTCGATCAGTTTCGGCCCATACTCCACTTTCAGCTCGTCGACCTTCGCCTTTTGCTCGTCGGTCAGCGTGATGCCGTGAAGCATCGCGTCCACCGGGTCCGCGGATCGTTGGGCGGCTCGACGTCCTTCGGGTTTCTGTTTTTCGTCCGCGGCCGAAAGGTTGCCGACCACGGTCAACGAAACCAACAACGCCAACAATGTGCTTACCAATCTCATCGTGCGTCTCCCTCGTTCCAAAAAAAGTGTGCAACGACATCCGGAGGGGCTGCTTGCCCCTCAGTGGGACAGACCGACAGCCGCGACGATTCACCGTTGCCTACCAAAACGGATTTATCTCCAAACCACCGAAAACTAGCAAGACGTGTTTTCGTTGGGATAAGAATCTCCAACGTAATTCAACACCGTCGGAGGGATGCGGTTCCGAAAAATTCCAAAAGAGGGTCGGAAACCGAAAATTACGTCGTCGGACGGGTCAGGGGGCGAAATCGCGGCGCGGCGTTGTCGGCCTGGCGAACCGCGTCGACCGTTTTGCGGTAAAGCGTCTGCTGGGCTCGGACGCGGGGGCCTCGGCGGGCGATTTTCGCATAGTCCCCGTCACGCTGCAGAAGCCAGGAGTTCGTGTTGTCGGCGAAGTACAACTCCAACGCTTCGATCAGCCGTCGCCGATGTTTGGGATCGACGATCGGGAACATCAACTCCAGCCGCTTGCTCAGATTGCGACGCATCCAGTCGGCGCTGCTCAGATACACCTCGTCGTGTCCGCCGTTGCGGAAATAGAACACCCTGGCGTGCTCCAAAAACCGGTCGACGATCGAACGGACTTCGATGTGGTCGGAGAAGCCCGGCACGTTGGGCCGCAAACAGCAAATGCCTCGGACGTTCAAAAGCACCTTTACGCCCGCCCGGCTCGCGCGATAAAGCGACCGGCAGATCTCCGGATCTTCAAGCGAGTTGATTTTGGCCATAATCAGGCCCGGGCAATCGGACGTCGAAGCTCGGACCTCGCGGTCGATCAGATCGATGAATTTTTGCCGCAGCCCGATCGGCGCGACGGCCAGCTTCGTCCAGCCGACCGACTCGGAATAGCCGGTCAACAGGTTGAAAAACGCCGCCACGTCGGCCGCAATCTCGCGGTCGGCGGTCAGCAGCCCGATGTCGCAATACTGCCGGGCGGTGCGGTCGTTGTAATTGCCCGTGGCCAGGTGGACGAAACGCTGAATGTGCTGTTCGTGGCGGCGAACGATCAGCAGGGCCTTGGCGTGGGTTTTGAAGCCCGCGACGCCGTAGATCACGTGAACGCCGGAATCTTCGAGCCGCCGGGCCCAATGGACGTTTCGCCATTCGTCGAAGCGCGCCTTCAATTCCACCAGCGCGATCACTTCCTTGCCGTGTTGCGCCGCGCGGCCGAGCGCCCGAACGATCGGCGAGTCGCCGCTGGTGCGATAGAGCGTCTGCTTGATGGCCAGCACGTGCGGGTCGTCGGCCGCCTGCTCGACCAGCTTGACCACCGGGTCGAAACTTTCGTAGGGATGCATCAACAGGACGTCGCGGCTCTGGATCGCCTGCCAAAGATCGTCGACGCCGATCAGATCGCGAGGGGTTTGCGGCGGCCAATCGTCGATCTTCAGTTCGTCGAAACCCGGCCGACTGACAATCTCCATCAGCGACGAAGCTTCCAGCGGGGCGTCGGTCTCATAGACGTCGTCGTCGCCGAGCTTCAGCCAGTCGGCCAGCCACGCGCGCAGCCCCGCGTCGGGCCGGGCCGAAAGACACAATCGCACCGCGTTGCGGCGTCGCCTGGCCAACACGACCTCTTCCATCGCGTGCAGCAGGTCGTCCACTTCCTCGTCGTCTTGCAGCACCACGTCGGCGTCGCGCGTGATGCGAAAAGCGGACCACGTGCGGAGCGCGCCGCCGGGATACATGGCCGAAAGATTTTCGGCGATCACGTCCTCCAACGCGGCCCATTGCACGCCTTGCTCGGTCGGCAACGACACCCAACGCGGCAACTGGCTCGGCACGGGCACGATCACCAGCCGCTCGGTCGTCGGTGGTTCGGCCTGCTCTTCCTTGGCGGGCGAAGGCGACGGTTGCGACTCGCTAGAGTTAGAAACCGTCAACATCGCCGCAATGTGCAACTGCTGGTTGGGCAAAAGCGGACGCGGAGAAAGCTCTTCGATCGCCAGCGGAGTGAGGATCGGCTGAATTTCCCGCACAAAATGCGTCTGCAAAAATCGCCGCTGCACCGGGGACCATTGCGACGGCCGAAGCACGGACAATCCATGGGCGGCCAGCTCGTCGAACACGCATCGGACGGCCGCGGCGTGTTGGTCGACCATTTCGTGGGCGCGGCGACTGATGGCCGAAAGCTGCTCGGCGGGCGTCATGCCCGACGGATCGCGACGCCGGCTTTTTGCCGCCCGACGCCGCATCAACCCCGCCACGCGGACCAAGAAAAATTCGTCGAGGTTTGCGGCGACGATGGCCAGGAACTTCAGTCGCTCCAAAAGCGGCAACTCCGCGCAAAGCCCTTCCTGCAACACGCGATGGTTGAACTCCAGCCAGCTCAGCTCGCGGTTGATGTATAGCTCGGGCGATTTCAGCGGGTCTTTGGGCATCGCGGGATCAGGTTTCGTCCAGTCGGATTTTCACGCCAAAAATGTCTTCAAACAGATCGCCCTTGGTCTTCAGCACGCGCTGCTCCAGGAGCACGTCGTAACCGCCGGGCATGTGGATGAGCAGGTCGTCCCCGCGACGCTGGAATTGGATGTCGGACGCCTGGCGACGGTGGCCGCGGATCATCGCGTCGGCCACGCGCAGCAGCGCCGCCAGCTTGCTTACCACGACGCGCGACTCGCGGGCCAGGGCCATGTAGGGCAAATGCGACGCGCGGGGAACGCTGCGCCGATGGTAGCGGGCGATTTCGGCCACCATCGCGATTTCGGTCCGGTTCAGCCCGAAAATCTCGGAATTGGCGATCAGGTATTCGCTGTGTTTGTGATGGGCCCGGCTGCTGACGAATCCGCCGACCTCGTGCAGCAGACACGCGATGCGCAGCAACAACCGATGCCGCGCCGTCAGACCGTGGTCGGCTTGGAACAGATCGAACAGTCGGACCGCCAGATCGGCCACGTTCGTGGAGTGGTCCAGATCGACGCGGTATTTTTCGGCGATCGTGGTGGCCGAATGAATCACGCCGGCCAGCAGCGACGCGTCTTCCTTGCCGGTCACTTCGCGGGCCAGGTCCAACAACAGCCCGTCGCGCATCGACACGTGCGAAACGATCACCTGCGGGGCTTGCGTCCGGTGCAGCAGATTTTGGTAGACCAACAGGGCGGGATTGAGCGTCTCGGCCTCGGCGAACGGCAGACCGAAAGCCCTTGAAAGCTCCTCGGCCGTGTATTGCTCGCAACGATCGACCAGCCGGTCGAACTCGTTCGGGTTGATGACGGTCAGGTCGGCGGACTCGGTGGGGCGACCGACTTGATGGGCGGCGAATCGGGCGTCGCCGCCGACGGCCACGAAGGCGTCCACGTCGGCCAGCGGAAAACTTTGCAGCGTGGCCAAGGCGTTCGAGATGTGTTGCCGAAGCAGTTCGGCCGACCGCTGCGGCGATTCCTCGGTGGTGGCGAACACTTCGCGGAGCCGGATCGAGCCCAGACGGAAACTTTGCGAGGTGACGATTTCGCCGTTTTCCAGCAGCGTCAACAGGGTGCTGCCGCCGCCGACGTCGGCGATGAGCGTTTGACGTTGATTGACGCCCAGGGCGTCGCCCACCGCTTGACGAACCGCGGAGACCGTGAGCCGGCTTTCTTCGGACGTGTCGATCACCTCGACATTCATCCGGACGGCCATGAAAACGCGGTCCAAAAACATGTCGCCGTTCGAGGCCTCGCGGACGGCGCTGGTGGCCACGGCCCGGAGCTTTTCGACTTTGTACAAATCGAGCAGTTGGCGATAATCGCGCAACACGCGGATGGCCGCCCTCATGCTTTCACCGCCCAAACGACCGCGGCAGAAAGTGTCTTGCCCAAGTCGGACCGCGCGTTGCAGACGTTCCAGCACTTCGATCCGGCCGTCGGAAAACACCTCGGCGATGACCATGCGCAACGCATTCGCGCCGACGTCGATGGCGGCGACGATTTTGGCGGGCACGGCGGCTGGCGGCTTTTCAGGACCGGGGGCCATGGCGTTTTTTTTCGCTTAGGGCAAGGGGGCGTTCGACGGCGTTGGCGGCGAATCCGCGTCGTTGGGCATCCTCGGCTGACCGGCCACGACCAGACTGGCCAAGCGCGGCCAGACTTGACGCTGGTTCAAGTGGTCGCAGATTTCGATCAACTGACCGAAGACCGCATCGCGGCGGCGTTGTCGGTCGGCCCGAAGGTAGTCGATGCCCGGCTGCAATCGCGACATGCGATCGAGGCGGCCGAACAGGGCCGACATCCGCTTGCGCTCCGACGCGGCGAACCGAGTGAGTTGGTCGCTCCAAACATCGCAATCGTGGACCTCGCCCAACAGCGTTTGAAGTTGCTTGGCGCCTTCGAGCGATTCGTCCAACTGGCCGCAATAGAGCGGACGGACGATTTCGAGCGTGTAGCGGAGCCGCTTCATGGCGATGCGCAGCACGTGATGGCCGGCTCGGTCGTTCGGATCGGCCAGACTGTGTTGATGCTGAAGCATGGCGTCGAGCTGGCGGAGGATTCGTCGCCGGGGTTGGCCCGTCGCGTCGAACGCGGCGTCGGCCGGCGTCGGCGTCGCTTGCAAAATCCGCTTCGTCGCGCGGCGCATCGATGGGACCACGCCGGACGATTGGATTTGATCCACCGCCCGAACCACGTGACGCTGCAATCGTTCGCGCCGGCGTTCGAGTTGAACCAGGATGCGGGAAACAGCCGGAAAGCACTCCTTCTCGGCCAGCGACGATAGGGCCCCGCAGAGGAATTCGATTTGCACGTCCCGATCGCGGGCTTGGCCCAACCGGGCGGTGATTCGGCGGAGGGCCTTTTGCCATCGCCGGACCTTTCGACGAGGGAAGCAGTCATGGAACAATCGCAGGGCGGCTCGAAGTCGTCGGGCGGCGACTCGGGCTCGATGGACGAACTCGATGTCCTCGGCCTGGCGAATGCCCTGCCACTGGCCGGTCAGTTGTTTGACCTGTCGGCGAATGTAGCGGGCGGCGAATAGTCGATAAGCCGTATCCATGACGAAATTCCATTGTATCAGACGATAAAATAGCCTACCACACGCCAACCCGATCGGGTGGAATCTTCGGTTTTTTCTTGTTTTGCCGCGTGGTTGGCCGGTCTATTGGGCAGGAGCGGGACCGGTGGCGCGTTTTGGGTGGACCGGGCGAGCCCGAGGTCGTGAGGCGGTCGTTTGACATTCTTGCGAAAAACACCCTTTTGCGGACTGGGCATTTTCGCTACGATGACGCCGCGGGCGGTTGCGATTCCGATATCTTTACGATCGAACGCGTACTGAGGAGTCTGAGCATGACGAAGGAAGAAGTCTTGGCCAAAGTGGCCGCGGGCGAGCTTTCGGTCGATGAGGCCGCGAAGCTGTTGGCCGATCAGGAGACCACCCGACGCGGCACGCTTTATTGCAAGGTGAGCCAGAAGGGCGCCGTGAGTCTCTATGGTTTGCAGCGAATGCCCGTGACGCTGTACGTCGAACAATGGGAGCGGCTGTTGGGTTTCGCCAACGAGATTCAGGCATTCTTGAAGGAACACGACGCCGAATTGAAACGAAAGCAACGATAGGCGGCGGCGTCATCCGGCGTCGTTTTGGCCGAGCGGACGATTGTCGAACGGCTGCGGGAGGCTTTCAAAAAACTCTCGCAGCGTGTCGAAATAATCGGCCGGCATCAGATCGTTGTGGTCGTGGCCGGGCATCAGCATGAACTGCTTCGGCTGGTTGGCGGCCTCGAACAGCCGCCGTCCGATCGGCAGCGGCACGATCGTGTCCATGTCGCCGTGGGCTTGCAGCAGCGGGCCGTGGAAGTCGTGGATGAGCGACGCCGAGTCCAGGCGGGTTCGCAAAAACCATCGGACCGGCAGCCAAGGATAATGGAACGCGGCCACGTCGGGCAGCGAGCTGAACGTGCTTTCGAGCACCAGGGCGCGGGCGCCGTCGCGGGCCGCCAAGTCGACGGCCACGGCCCCGCCGAGCGATTCGCCCATGACGACGACGTCGCGCGGGGCGATCTTTTCACGTCCGGCCAGCCAAGCCCTCGCAGCCCTTGCGTCGGCCAACGCGCCTGCGGCACTGGGCGTGCCTTCGCTGCGGCCGTAGCCGCGGTAGTCGAAGATCAACACGGACGCGCCAGCCCGGCGGTTGAGCATTTGGACGGTGTCGAGCCGATGGGTCAGATTGCCGCCGTTGCCGTGGCAAAACAACACGGCGGCCCTCGCGTTCTTCTTGGGCACGTACCAACCGTGCAGTCGCGTGCCGTCGGCCGAGCGAAACCATGCGTCCTCAAACCGCAGCCCGGGCGGATTCCAATTGCCCTCCGGATAGACCACGGGATGGAAAATCAAGCGGTTTTCGAGAGACATGGCCACCAACACGACCGCGACGGCGGCCAGAAGGATCGCGCCGCCGATCCAGCGGAACGTTCTGGAACGCCGCGGCCTCGCGTCGTCCGAGCCACGCGGGGCCGCGTCGGTTTCCTTGTGGTCTGGCCGCATCAACGGAACTTAGAGTTCGGGTTCTTCGTGTCGAAATCGGCGTTGGTGAACCCGTTGTTCAGTTTCAGGTTCAGGTAGGTGTACTCCTCGAGCAACTCGGGAGCGCCGCCTTTTTCCTTCGGCCAATCATACGATTCGTAGCGGATCGGCAGGTTCAATTCCTTGTCGACGAAGATGCGGGCCAAGTGGTAGCGGAAGTTTCGCCGAGGCACCGGGTGGACGACTTCGATGCAGGTGCACACGCGGTTGTTGATTTTCGCGCCTTCGTAGAACTTCACGTCGCACTCGCCGAAGTTCACGTCTTGCTCGCCGACCTCGACCAGACGTCGGGTCAGGTTCAAGATGCCCAGTTCGGTCAGCGGATAACGCTGGCCTCGCATGGCGACCGGTCCGTCGGGTTTGATCGAGACGGTGCCGAACAGCGTGTTTTTCACGCCGACGGTGTGCGCCCACATGTTGTTGTCGTTTTGGCCTTCGACGTAGAGCACTTCTTGGCCCTTGATGG
The DNA here is from genome assembly GCA_039698075.1 of Thermoguttaceae bacterium. GTDB lineage: Bacteria > Planctomycetota > Planctomycetia > Pirellulales > Thermoguttaceae > JAJFVC01. Next base: position 24,009 of record JBDKTJ010000131.1, read on the forward strand.
CGGGCGGGCCGAGGAAGTACATGTAGACGCTGAACGGATGCTGACGCAGCTTGACGAACATGTACTCATATTCGCCGACTTTGCCGGCGATGCGTTCGCGTTTGGCCACGGTGGCCGAATAGTCCTGGATTTTTTCGACGTTGCCGATGCCCGAGTAGGCCCAACGCAAGACGGGCATCAAGGGGTGCTCGCCAGCCTGACCGGGAGCCAGCCGAGGCGCGGCGGAAGCCGCTTGGGCCGCTTCGGATCGCTCGGCCAATTGATAGGCGGGTCGGGAGGCCACGGCGTTTGATGCGGCAGCCGGTGACGCGGAAGTGTCGGACGACGGCGACGAATAAGCCGGCGCGGCGGCGTCTTGTTTTGTATTGGATCGGTGCAACAAGGAACCCGGCTTGGCGGCCAATGCATATTGAGTCGCCACGATCGACGCAAAAACGGCGCAAGCCGCCAGCGACGACAGCCAACGTCGCAATCGACGCATTCTAAGAATCATGAAAATCCCCTCCTTGTGAGGCGCCGAAACTGTGGGTGGCGTGCAAGGTTCCCGGGCGGGTAGCCCCGACGGCGCCGAAACGTGTTCTTCCGTGAAACTCGAGGTCCTAGCGTATCCTTGGTTGGTTCACCGGGACTTGTTGGTCTCCATGCCAAATTACCTTATTCGGCACAGTCGACACCCGATTGGACAAAACAGGTGAAAAAATCGGCCTCTCTGTGGAAAATGGTTGAAAAAAATCCGTTTTCCGCGCCGACCCTTCTTCGACCTTATCGCAAATTCCGACGATGACAATTACAATGTTTGGTTTCGAAGGGGCGTCTTGCCTAATCGCTTCGATCGCCCTTGCAAGTCGTTCAGCTACAACCGTTATATCTTACCCAGTCGATGTCCTCGTGGGGAGTCCAGTTTTGTGAAGCAGCCTGATCTACAACTCACAACGATTCTGTCTCACCCGTTTGAGCAGAATTCCTATATTGCCAAATTGCGAGACCACTCCGATTGCGTGGTGATTGATCCCGGCTTGGAGCCTGACAATATTATTCGCCATTTGGAACTGCAAAATCTTACGCCGGCCGCGATTTTGAATACGCATGGCCACAGCGACCACATCGGCGGCAACGCGGCCTTGAAAAAACGGTGGCCGGATTGCCCGTTGGTGATCGGCACTGGCGATGCCCCCAAACTGACCGATCCGTGGCTCAATTTGTCGGCCGGTTTCGGCACGCCGTTGGTCAGCCCGATGGCCGACGTGCTGGTCAACGACGGCGACACCTACGAGGCGGCGGGTTTTGAGTGGCAGGTGCGCACGATTCCGGGCCACTCGGTCGGCCACGTGGTTTACCTGTGGGAAGGCCAGGAGCCGCCGGTGGTGTTCGTCGGCGACGTGATTTTCGCCGGCAGCGTCGGACGCAGCGACTGTCCGGTCGGCGATCAGCGAGCACTGATTTTCGGCATCCGCTCGAAGCTGTTCACGCTGCCCGACGAAACGATACTGTTGCCGGGGCACGGCGAATCGACGACCGTGGGCCACGAGAAGCGGACCAATCCGTTCGCGGGCCTGTCGATCCGATAAGCGGTCGCGCGGTTGTGCCGCCAGGTTTCCTATTGTTGCCATGGAGCCGCTTGCGATTTCGCAACAGCTTGGCAAGTTATGTCGTTTTGCTAAGTTTCTTGTGAAATCGCAAGCGGTTGGAACGTCCGAGGGAAACGACCAACCGCCTTCGCGGAAGAGCATCCGCGCATTCTCAAGTTGGAACGCGCATTACTCCGGCTCGTTCGCAATGGTTTGCGATGCGGCGGGATCGGGGGGCTCTTGGGTCAGCGTGGCGGGCAGCTCCAAAAGGAACCGGCATCCCTGGTCGGGTTTGCTTTCGACCAGGATACGGCCACCGTGTTCTTGTAGGATTTTTTGACTCACCGGAAGCCCCAGGCCCGTGCCGCGACTTTTCTTCGTGGAGACGAACGGGCTGAATAGGTGCTCCATTTGGTCGGGCGGAATGCCGGGGCCGTTGTCGGCAACGATAATCCTGGCCAGGCCTTCCGATTCGGCGTATTGGGTGGAGACTTCCACGCGGCCGGGCGTCGGGCGATCGGTGACGGCGTCCACCGCGTTGGTCGCGATGTTCAGCACCGCGCGGTGGATGCCCTCGGAGTCGAACACCAGCTTCGGCATCGGTTGGCCGGGCTGCCAAACCACGTCGACCGACATTTCGGCGGCTCGGGCCCGGGTCAGCTCGACCACGTCGGCCACCACGTCGTTCAGGTCGGCCAGGGCCAGATCGGGCTCGCGTTCCTTGCTGAACGTGAGCATGTCCAACACCAACGCGGAGATGCGGTTCTGATTGCGTTCGACGATCGACCAGCCTTTGCGGGTGACGTCCTCGTCGTGTTCCTTCAGGCCCATGTCGATCAGATAGCTGCCGCCGCGGATGCCCTGCAAAATGTTCTTGATGTGGTGCGACAGCGTGGCGATCGTCTGTCCGATGGCGGCCAATCGCTCGGCCTGAACCATGGCCGAATAGTAGCGGGTGTCCTCGACGGCCAGCGCGGCCTGGTGGCCGATGGCGATCATCAGCTTCAGGTGGTCTTCGGTGAACTTCGTGGCGCCGCCTTGCGCGACCACCTGCTGGGCCGGCGTGGACGTGTCGATGTAGATCACGCCGACGACGTCGTACCGGCCTTGCATCGGCACGCAAATGGCTTCGCGGACGCCCATCTGCACGATGCTGCCGGTCGGGTTCCAACGATCGTCTTGCCCGGCGTCGCTGGTCAATACGCCTTCGTTGCGGCCGACCACGTAGTCCAAAATCGTCTGGCTGATCGTGATGCGCTGATCGGTCTTGACGTCTTGGCGGGTGCGCCAGACCTTGGGTTTCAGAGTCTTCGTGGCGGCGTCCATCAACATGATGCAGCCGCGGTCGGCTTCGACCCACTCGAAAATCAGCTCCATGATCCGCTGCAACAGTTGGTCGATCTCCAACGTGTGGCTGACCGCCAGCGCGGTGCGATACATCACCTGCAAGTTGCTTCGGGCCCGAGCCAGCCACGAATTGCGCGGCGAAGAGGTCTGGCCGAAATCGAAGATCTGGCTGCCTTCCGCCTGGCTGACCGAATGGACGATGCGCGAGCCGTCGCTTGGCTGACCGATGTGGACGATGCGAGCCAGGTCTTCACGCGATTCCTCGGCCGGGCCGGTGTAAAGCATCAACGTGCTGCCCAGTTGAAGCTGGTCGCCGCTTTGCAGGTCGTGCTGGCGGACGCGCTGGCCGTTGACGAACGTGCCGTTCGAGCTGTTCAGATCGGAAATCGTGTAGTCGTTTTCGACGCGGCGGATTTCGGCGTGATGCCGCGAGACTTCGTTGTCGTGAAGCTGAAGCGTGTTCGAGGCGTCCCGTCCGACACGGATGTTCGGTTCGGTCAGCTCAAAGCGGCTGCCCTGGTCGGTCCCGCGAATCACGAACAACGTCGGCACGGCCCGGTGTCTCCTGGTAATGGCCCAGCAATTCCTCGATTCTACGAATCAAAGGCCCGTAATGGTAGGGCTTCGACACGAATTCGCCCTCGGGCCGCCGGCCTTGCCAGCCTCGCAGACTGCCTAAAAGGACCATTCGCGGTTGATAACGAGCTTGGTGTGACAGATCGGCGACTTGATCGACGACTTGTTCCGGCGCGTCGAACGTGTCCAGATCGAGCACGATCAGGTCGGGGTGATGTTGTCGGGCCAATTGCAGGCCGGTCTCAGTTCGGGCGGCGGACAATGTGTGAACGCCGCGACGCTCCAAAACGGTTTGAAGCACTTCGCAGGTTTCCGACGACCGATCGACAATCAAAACGCTCTGAGGCGCATGGGCCATCACACCCTCCATGGTGCGAGTTCCGACGAACATTCCGGGGGCGGAAAGATAACGTTTGGCCCGGAATTGTGCAACAGAGCTTTTGCGACGCCTCAAACCAGCCGCGAAACGTCGAACGTTTGCGACACGGCGGCTCGTCGGGCGTTCTTGGCCTTCACCTCAAACTGATAGCGGCCCAGTTCGAGCCAAAGGCAATAGACCGCCGTCAATACGGCCAGCAAGGCGCAGGCCAGAAACACGGTGAAGATGCTATTCGTGCGGCGTCCTTTCCAGATACCGTAGCCAACTAATCCGACCGAAATGACGTAGATCGCCGTGGAAAAATACACAAGATGCAGCCAGCCGATCGCCAACAGCACGACCACCCCCAATCCGAGGCCACCGTATTCCCATACGCTGGACAGATCGCGCGGCTCTTTCGACAACGGCTCGACAGACTCGGCCGCCGCTGGTTCGCTCGGTTCGGACTTGGCGTCCGATGGCTGCTCGGCCACAGGCGTTTCAGACGCGAGAATCTCGTCCAACGGGGCTTCAACCGCAGGCAGGTCGGCGGCCGGCGGCAGGTCGGTCTCGTCGAGTGGCTGATCGAGAGGCGGCAGATCGTCGTTGGGCAAATTGAGATCGCCAAAGTCAAAGTTTTCGTCTTCGCTGTTGGCCACAGTAATTCTCCAGGTTTTTGCACATCGCCGAAATTGCCGCCGTCCCCTCGGCTATTATAATTGCCGTTTGGCGGTTGTGCCACTATGGAAGGAAGACGCCCGGTGGACCACCAGGTTGTTCTTGCTTGCCGTCACTTAATGCCCCTCTCTTGGCGGGGTTTGTGGGGTTCTTGTGAAAACAGCCACAACGAGGGGCTAGTGTAGTGATTCAGAAATGAATGCCCTTCTTCTGGATCATTCAGAAAAAATGGGTGCCATGCCCACGCTTGTTGTGGGCATGATGGAACGCAAACATGCTTGCTGTCTCGCTACGCTCGCTTAGCAAGCATGGCACCCATCATGGTCCCATCTTCCTGACGCACTACACTAGTGAATGGGCTCTGGCGACCCCAGCCTTGCCACGCTTGGGGCGTCCAATTCGGCGAGATGTTCCAGCAGAATGCGTCGCACTTCAAGCACGGCCGCCGGATGGGTGTGGACCGTCACGTGGTTGGCCGGAACGGTGATTTCGCTTACCGCGTCGTCCACGTGCGCGCTGGCGTAAGACACGACGCCGTCGCCCGGCTCGGACCATTTTGAGAATGCCGACGGCTGGGGCAGCACGCCGATGATGTTGTGATATTTCACCCACGGCGGGCGTCGGCAATTTTGCATGGCCGAGAACACCGGCATGTTCGGGGCCAGTGAGTCGATGCTCGTGTCGACCAGCAGCAGCGATTGGCCGACGAACGCCCCGGGATTGTCGCGGTACAGTTTTTGTTGGGTTTGGATGAGCGTTTGCGGCAGATGGATCAGCTTGCTGAGGAGCCACTGCGTCGTTTGGTTGGAGAACTTGCTGCCGTGGCTTGGCGTGGCGATCGTCACGACGCGGCGGATCGACGGGTTCGGCTGGAAAAAGAACGTCTCGTGAAGTTTTTGCGAAACGTCGGGCGAGGCCTTGATTTGTTCGATCGGTTCGCGGCTGACCATGCGCCAAAAAGTCTCGCCGCTTTGGACGGTTTGGAGTCGAGAAACCAGCCCGCCCATGCTGTGGCCGATCAGCACCATTTGGTCGAGCGACGGTTCTTCGTGGCGGGGGTCGAGCGTTTGTCGGACCTGGACCAAGTCGCGTCGCAACTGCGCGGCGCTTTGCCAAAACGGCTGGCCCGTCGGATACAGATAAAACCAAAACTGATAGCGATTGCGAATCTCCGGCTGGCTGCGCAGATCGTTGAACATCTCGACCCAGGTCATCGGCGTCGACCACAGCCCGTGAACCATGAGCACCGGAATTTTGCCGGGCTCGTAAGGTTGAATCATGTAAAGGCCCATGATGGGTTCGTGTCCGCCGGGCCGGAGTTTTTCGAGAAACAGCTCGGGCTTCAGCAGGCCCGCCGTCGCGGCCAGATTGGCCAGATCGACCTCCGGCCGGGACAGAAAATAGGCCAGCGGCGTGGTCAAATCGCTTTCCAGCGGCACGCGTTGGCCGGCCACGAGCGTTTGGTCGTCGGTCAGCGGATCGCATAGCTCCAACAGGCATTGGTTCCGCGTGACCAACTGGCCGGTCGCCGGATCGATTTTCGACAGCGGACGCAAGAAGGCGGTGACCGGGAAGCTCAGTTTCGGCGGGTAATACTTTGCCGCCGCCATTTGCGCCGCCGACGCGCCGTCCGAGGGCTCGCGTCGAACGGCGATCAGCGGCACGCCCAGCCCGTGCGTCTGATACAGATTTTTCAGCCCTTTGACTTCATAGTCCGAGACGAACTTGAATTGTCTGAAATCGTCGGGCCGCCATTGCGTGTTGGCGAGCGTGCAGCGGATGTCCCATTCGCCCGAGGCCGTGTGAATGGTCTTGGTCGTGTTGGGCACGAGTTCTTTCTTGGCGCAGACGATCCGCAGCGCCGACTCCAGGGCGGTGTTGTACAGGTCGCACGCGCCGCGGTAGTTCGGGTCGTAGGGAGTGCGCGTGCCGGTGAATCGCGGATCGAACAGATAGTCGTAGGCGTGCAGCACCGCCGCGCCATAAAGATCCATCGCGGCCCGGCTGTCGTAGGGCTCGGCGCGTTTGCCGCCCAGGAAGGCCAGCTCGGACATGGCGTAGACAATGTCGGCCGACGGCTCGCGGTCGTTCAACGCTTGAAGTTTTGCCAACAGTGGGCGGTTGTCGCCTTGCTGGCCGTTGCCGAGGTTGTAGACTCGCAACAACTGGAGTGTTCGGCTGCTGGCTTTGGGACCGCTGTACGAGGTTAGATCGAACTCTTCGGCCAGCGGGCTTTTGGGGATCGGTCGCAGTGAGATCGTGCCCGACGCGCAGCCGCCGACCGTCAACGCCATCACGACCACGATCGCCGTCCTGGCGTTGCGCCACGCGCGCGGACTCATCCCTGAGCGCCCAACGAGAGTCATAAGGGCAGGCAGAATAAAGGAAAAGGCCGTCGAAGGTCAATGGCAGACCGGGTTGCGACCGCGGATCAGGAGGAGCCCAAGTTTTCTGATCGAGGCTTGGGGGCGGCACTACTTTGGGTGGTGGCCCGATTTTTGAATGTGGTTCATTGCTCCAGGTGTTTGGCGTGCAACGCCAACAGTGGGCCGAAATCACCACCGTCAGCAGTTTTGAGAGCCTTCAGGTAGTCACGTCGCACCATGCTCTCTTGGGCGACGGTCTCTTCTGGCCAGAGGACGAGCCGCGACTCGTGGCGTTTCAACCAGATATTGGCCAGCAAACGTGCCCAACGGCCGTTCCCATTTCTGAATGGATGGATCCAAACCGCGCGATAATGAAGCCGGGCGGCCTGTTCAAGCAGCGACATGCCGGATTCGCCCCAGCAATGAAGATCCTCGATCAATACCAGCGTCTGATTGGAAACCTGAGACCAAGCGACGCCAAGATTCAGGTCTTCTCGCCGTAGCTGTCCCGCCCATGTCCACACGTCACCGTACATCTCTTTGTGAAGACGCAGCAGCCATGAATAATCGAACGGTGCAAGCTTTTTGCTTGGCGCGGCGGCCAAGTACTTGACGTAAGCCTTTCTAATATTCATCGCTTCAGCCTGGCAAAGCTCAAGTCGCGTGGTGATGCTGCGGTCTTTGAGGTGCGACGGATCGATGGGCGTTTCGCCGGGAATTGCTCGCCAACGGCCTAGATTGGGTTCCATAGCTTTCGTCTCGGACCTGCCATCAGTTCATGCACGGTCTGCTTGACCATCTGCCGATAGGTGTCGTGATCGACGGCTTGCGACTCCAGTGCAGACGTCCCCTGGACCATCCGCGCGATGGCTTCGGCTTTGGTCCGTGCTTGTTGCTCTGCAAAATCCTGTTCGCCGCAGGCGGTTCGGAGCTCGAAGCTCATTCCCAGCGCCGCTGCCACAGCCTCCAGGTTTGCAAAGGTGGTGTGCCGCCCGCCGTTGCAGAGGATTCTCTGAACGGTTGGCAGCGAAACGCCGCTGCGTTTTGCAAGCGACTGGTAGCTTATCCGAAGGGCCTTGCGTCGACGTTGCATTTGGGCCGCTTGTGCAGATGGTGGGCGAACTGTCGTTGCCATGATTTCCTCGAAAAATCGAACTGCTCATGTTGTCCACAATGTTATCACTTAGTACTACCGCGCTAGATCAGGCACGTAGGAAACTCACCACGGAGACACGGAGAACACCGAGAAGCAGAAAAGAATGGGCTCTTGCCGGCCGCCATGTTCCTAAGTTCTTATCCCTTTTGCCCTTCTGTCTCAGTGTTCTCCGTGTCTCCGTGGTGAACCCAGCGCTGTAGTTTTAGAAAACTATGTCTTCACCATTAAATATATCGAATAATTTCGGTTTTTCAAGGAAAATAATATCATATATGATTACATATTGACGTAACCAATTGATATTAAAATACTTACAGTATGTTGTCGACTTTAGAAGCACGCGGTTGCGCCGAATGACAAAAGAGCCGGGGGCTGGGCGATCCCGGAAGTCAGGGCGACTTCGGCAAATCCAAAATGTCGACCGGCTGGTCCGATGCCTCCGCTCGTTGACGCGGTTGAAGCGTTCGGACGATTGGCACTTGGCCGCCTCGGGCGGTCTGCGCTGTGGCGTCGTCGATCGGATGCGGTGAGCGGTTGTCCAACATCGTGCCGTTCGGCGTGGTCGAGACGTTCGTGACCGGCGCCGTCGTCGTCCCTGGCCAGGACGCCCCGCGGTTATTCAAGCTGTTGTTGTTGAAATTGCTGCTGGGCGGTAAATACGGGCTGGCGCCGCCGGGCGAAGTCGCGGTGCCGGTGCTCGGAGCCGGTATCGACGGCGCCGAACGCGGCTGAGTCGACGACGGACGCGGCGCATAGTAGTTCGGCGTCGCGCCGGGCGTCGTGTTTGTGCCGGACGGCGTCGGAGAGTTCGAGGGGTACGGCGATGCTGGCGTCGGGCCGACGACGGGCGACGGCGCCATTGCGGCGTTTGGCATCTGAATCGTCGGCGGCACGGTCGCGCTGCTGGCGGGCATCGACGGCGGCGACAACGGGGGCGGCTGGTAGTTCAAGTCCGGTGTGCGACCGGCTGCCGCGCCCGTCGGCGGCGGAGGGATGGTGGTCCGGCCGACGAAGGGATCGGCCACCGGAACCGCATCCTTGCAGCCGGCCATCGTCAGAGCGATCAGAGTTGCCGCGAAGATGATCCGCCTCATGGGGCCGACAGATTAGCGTTTTCCACCATTCTGTCCAGACCGATTTTCGCCCCTGCCCACAATTTCACGCTATTTTCTCGCGTCCTGATCCTCCTCGGTGGTGAATTTGACACCACTCGAAGGAGGTGGCATGTAAGGCTTTTCGGACCCAGCGACCGTCGGCACCTCGAACACCACACGGCCGAGGTCTTGTTGCGACAATTCAGCACCGCATCCGCCAAGAGCGGCCAGGAGCAACACGATGGCGAACCGATATCGCATGGGCGAAATCTCCTACAGACTATAAAATGTATTGTAAACCAGCCCCCGGTTGTGGAAAAGTCCCCATGAACGCCATCGAGTGGACCAACGCACTGAAAGAAGAGTCGCACCGGTTGGGGTTCGATCTGGTCGGGGCGGCGCCGGCCGTGGTTGGTTCGTCGCTGGAACGATTGGAAAACTGGCTGGCCGAGGGATTTGCCGGCCGGATGTCCTATTTTGCCGATCGGTTGGATGCATACCGCCGGTTGGATTTGGTGTTGGACGGCGTGCGCAGCGTTTTGATGTTGGGCGTGAACTATCGGACCGTCGAGCCGGTCGCGCCCGGGCCGGGCCAGTCGCGGGTGTCGCGTTACGCCTGGGGCGACGACTATCACGAGTTGATTCGCAGCCGATTGCATCGGTTGGCCGATTTTCATCGTCGATGCAAGCCGGAGGCCGGAGTTCGCGTGGTGGTCGACACCGCGCCGTTGTTGGAGCGGCATTTCGCCCAGCAGGCCGGACTCGGTTGGATCGGCAAAAACGCAATGTTGGTCAACGAGACGTTCGGCAGTTGGGTTTTCTTGGCCGGGCTGCTCACCACGGAGCCGTTGGCGTTCGATCGGCCGGTCGAGGATCGTTGCGGATCGTGTCGGCGATGTCTGGACGCCTGTCCCGGCGGAGCGTTGGTCGCGCCGCGACGACTCGACGCCCGAAAGTGCGTCAGCTATTTAACGGTCGAGCTGCGCGGTCCGATCGAGCCGGAACTTCATCGGGCCTGCACCGGGCGGCTTTTTGGTTGCGACGCCTGTCAGGAGGCGTGTCCTTGGAATCGTCAGACGCCGGTCAGTCGAGAGTCGGCCTTTCAGCCGGGCGAAGGAATGAATCCCGTCGATCTGAAGCTCGTGACGTCGTTGGACGACGAGTCGTTTCGCCGTCGGTTTCGTCATACGCCGCTATGGCGAGCCCGACGCGAAGGCATTTTGCGGAACGCATCGTTGTAGGACAGACTGCTGAGCGTCTTACGTATTTGAGGCGTAAAAACTGTCGCCGGGGCCGGTCGGTTGCACGCCGGGCAGGTCTTCGGCGTACCAGCGATCCAGGACCGATTGCCATTGGTTCGGTTGGTGGACGGCCACGAAGGCGTCGCGCACTTGCTGTGGCTGCGGGTGCAGCCGGGCGTATTTGATGCCGAACTTTCGCATGACTCGGCAAGCGCGCGCGGGCCCATACAACTCGTCGGCCATCCGATAGTGCTCGGCAATCACTTCGCGCTGGCGATGCAAACTGGGCGGCGGAAGCACGACGCCGGCGGCCAGCGCCCGGGCTTGCTCGAAAATCCAAGGATTGCCGATCGCGCCGCGCGCCACGGCGACGCCGTCGACGCCCGTTTCTCGCATCAAATCAAAACAGTCTTGGGCCGTGAACAGATCGCCGCTGCCCAGCACGACGCGCGGGCCGGCGTGTTGTTTCACCTCGCGCAAAAACTCGCGGGAACTCGTGCCCTCATAACGTTGCCGAACGGTTCGGCCGTGGACCGTGACGGCGACCGCTCCGAGTCGAAACATGCCGTCGAAAATTTCAAAGAACCGATCGCGGCTTTCGGCGGAGTCGTCCATGCCGCGGCGCATTTTGACCGTCAGCGGCGTCCGCGGCGGCAGCGCATCGCGCACGCGAGCCACGATGGCCAGCGCGGTCGCTGGATCGCTCAACAAAAAACCGCCGCGGCATCGGCCCAGCACCTTTCGGACCGGGCAGGCGAAGTTCAAGTCGATCACGTCGAATCCGGCCTCGACGAGTTTCAACGCGGCCGGCGGAAACTCCTCGGGCACGGCGCCCATCAACTGCGCGCCGCACGGATGCTCCTCGTCGGTGACACGCAAAAAACGCTTCGCCTTCCGGCCTTTGGTCACGTTGACGATGAACCGATCGAGCATCACTTCGCAGACCGTGTACGCGGCGCCCAAACGCCGGGCGATCACGCGCATCGGCCAATCGCTGTAGCCGCTCAACGGCGCTTGCACGACCGGAAAACCGATCGGAACCGGACCAAGATGGAGACTCGAAATCACCGTTGTCATAGCAGGAAGTTGGTTTAATTGCCTCAGTTCCGCACTTTACCAGGTGTCGTGGCATGGTACAATATGCAGGGGACTTGTGTGAGGGCTGGTCTCGAAACCGTCTGCTTGGGCCGAAAGGGTTGATATGGTTTATCGTGGCCATGTGGAAAAAGGCGTTGTCGTGGTGGATGACGCTGTGGTTTTGCCGGAAGGGCTCGTCGTCAAGATTGAGCCTTCGGTGACGCTCGAAGAGCCGGTTCGGGATGCCCATGGAGAAACGCTGGGCCAGAAATTGCTGAAACATGCCGGTCGGGCCGTTGAGTTGCCGAGCGATTTGGCCGAGCGCCACGATCACTATCTCTACGGAACTTCGCGGAAATGAACGCTGTTTTCACCGATACATCCTATTACTTGGCTTTGGTGAATTCACGCGATCAATTTCACTCGGCGGCATGTCGCTGGACGTCAAGTTTTGCGGGAACTTCGGTCACCACCGCGTGGGTCCTCGCGGAATTGGCGAATGCCATGTCTTTGGCCGCGAATCGTCCCTTCTTTTTGTCCTTGCTGAAAGATTTGCAAACGGATGCTCGAGTCGCCATTATCCCTCCCAGCAAAGATATTTTTGACCGGGGGATCGATCTGTATGCTCGCCGTTTGGACAAAGATTGGTCGTTGACCGATTGCATCTCGTTTGTGGTGATGGAGGAGTATGGCTTGCGGGATGCCGCGACGATTGACCGTCATTTTGCACAAGCCGGCTTCAGCGTGCTGATCGCTTGAGTCTAAGTCGCCTATTTTGTGTATTTTCGCATCTTCGGCGTGTTTTAGCCAGAAGATTCTACGAAATCGGTATAGTTTACCAGCTTGGCGGCCGATTCTAAGAACACCATGTGGTGCAAACACTGTCGACAGGATGTGCCTGCGCTTCCGTCGGACGAGCAGCAGCGGCTTTGCTGCCCTCGTTGCGGCGAGGATATGCGCACCGAGTCGGCCTTGCCCATCGAGCAGACCACCACCTACGACGGTTGGGAACTGGGCGAGCAGTTGCGTCACATCGAGCGGGTGTTGCAGCCGGACGAAACGGAGCGTCAGCCGTCGGCCGAGGCGTATCAACGCGAGTTGGTGCGGTTCGACGTCGGCCACAACGGGCCCGCCGCGTGGCATTTGCCGCAGCCGGAAATCGTGAAAAAACGACCGAAGCAAACCGAACGCACGGCGACCGGTCGCGGGACGGCGCTCGGCGCGCTGGCTTCGATCGCGTTGTCGTTCGGCGCGATGGGGTTCGTCGGCGGCGGCGTGTTGCTGGGCTGGTCGATGGTCGCGGGCCGTCCGGAGCTTTGGACGATCGGGCTGCCGGCGGCGATGGTCGGGCAGGTCGCGCTGCTGATCGGACTGGTGCTGCAAATCGACCGGCTATGGCGCGACAATCGCGCGGCGGCGCAGAAACTCGACCACGTCGACCTGCAACTGAACGACTTGCAAACCACGACGAATCTGTTGAGCGTGACGCAAAGCCCTTCGTCCAGCGCGTTCTATTCGCATTTCGCCGGCGGCGCCGGTCCGCAACTGCTGCTGACCGATCTGAAAGGCCAGCTCGACCTGTTGGCCGCCAAGATCGCCGAGTCGCAACGTTGACCCACGGCGGTCAGCGTCGTCGCTGCGGCTTCTGACCGCGTTGGACCGCCTGATAGTTCGGATTGTCGGCTCGTCCGGTCAGTTCGTACAAGAATCGGCTGGGATGCGTGGGCCGTGGTTTGCCCCATTTCCGGCGTTCCAACGCCATCGTGAGCGTCAGACGCCGCTGCGCCCGAGTGACGCCGACGTAACACAAGCGGCGTTCTTCGTCGACCGAGTCGCCGGCGTCGGCCAGGGACCGATGGTGCGGCAGCGTGCCCTCTTCCATGCCCACCATGTAGACCTCGGGAAACTCCAGCCCTTTGGCGGCGTGCAGCGTCATCAGCGCCACCGCGTTCCGCTCCAACTTCGATTCCTTATCGTCCTCGGCCTCGTTGCCCGTCAACGCGACGTCCTGCAAAAAGCCGGCCAAGGTCGGGTCGGTGGCTCGCTGCGAGTAGCCGGCCACGGCGTTGACCACTTCCTCGACCGACGCCCAGCGGGCTTCTTGTTCGTCGGCTTGCGGATAGAGCCGCGTCAATTCATCTTTGTAGGAGACGTCGCGGATCAACGTTTTGACCACCTCGACCGGCGAGTGCTCTTTCATCTGTCGGCGAAACCGTTCGATCATCGTGTGGAATCGCTCGACGGCTTGCACGGCGGGCGCCGTGAGGCCCGGCACTTGGTGAACTTTCGACAACATCGTCCCCATCGGCTTGCCCGCATGAATCGCGGCGTCGAGCAACGTTTTCACGGTGGTTTGTCCGATGCCGCGAGCCGGCACGTTGATGATTCGCAGCAGCGAGACTTCGTCGGCCGGGTTGGTCAGCAGTTTCAGATAGGCCAGCACGTCGCGGATTTCCTTGCGGTCGTAGAACGACATGCCGCCCATCAACACGTAAGGAATTTTCGCCCGGCGCAGCTCCATTTCAAACGACCGTGGCTGCTCGTTCGTCCGACACAGGATGGCGAAATCTTTCGGGCGGCGTTTGTTGCGCGCGATGCGTCCGGCGATGTCGGCCACGACGAACTGCGCCTCCTCGACTTCGTCTTTCAGTTGACGAATGTGGGGCGGCTCGCCGCTGCACGTGGCCCGAAGCGTTTTGCCGTGCCGAAGTTTGTTGAATGCGATCAGGCGGTTGGACCATTCCAAAATTTCGCGGGTCGAGCGGTAATTGACTTCGAGCCGGACCAGTTTGGCGTCGGGCCAGTCGTTCTTGAACCGCAGAATGTGGACCACCTCGGCGCCGCGCCACCCGTAGATCGACTGGTCGTCGTCGCCCACCACGCACAGATTGCGATGATCGCCGGCCAGCGCCTTGACGATCCGGTATTGGCTTCCGTTGGTGTCTTGATATTCGTCGACCAGCAGATGATCGAACCGATCGGCCTCGGCCCGGCGCACCTTCGGATGCTCGGTCAGCAGGTCCTCGGCGCAGAGCAACAGGTCGTCGAAATCGAGCGATCCGGCGGTCTTCAATGCGTTTTGATATCGGCGATAGGCCGCGGCTCCAAGATGCTCCTTGTCGGTCTGCGCCATCGCGGCGGCCTGCTCCGGTCGAACGCCGGCCGTTTTCCAGCGTCCGATCAGATAGAGCAAGTCGCCGGGCCGCAGCAACGCGTCGCCCACCTTGATTTCGCGCAACACGGACCGAGCCACGCCTTCCTGGTCGCCGCGATCGTAGATGGCGAACGCCGACGGATAGCCGAGCTGTCGGATGTGGCGACGCAAGATCCGCACGCAAAGCGAATGGAACGTGGACATTTCCGGCCGGACTTTCAGCCGCTTGCCGAGCAACGCCGCCGTCCGTTGCTGCATTTCGTTGGCGGCCTTGTTGGTGAACGTGACGGCCAAGATGCGATCGGCCCGGATCCGATTGCGGATCAACTCGGCGATGCGGTAGGTCACGACGCGCGTTTTGCCGGTGCCGGCGCCGGCCAACACCAAAAGCGGTCCCGACAGCGTGTTGACCGCGTCATACTGAGCAGGATTCAGGTCCATCGAGCGATCGTCTATTGCAAAACCGTGAAGCGCAGCATT